>NZ_CP099571.1:1300652-1625815 GCF_040409795.1 Polynucleobacter sp. MWH-UH19D
ATCGATAGTCATCTGTAAATAGTCCCACACCACAGGTTCATAGGCTGAGCCTGTGGTTTTAGTGTAGTATTTCGGTTATAACAGTTCAGCGCCTTTTTCAGTGCGCCCCGCTTCCCAGTAATTTATCTCCACCCGTTTTATATTTCCCCCTTCTTTTAGCAAAACTCAAATTCTGTTTTTCTACATCTGCACGATTTCATTCGACGCAGCCTAAGCTCAAAGTCAATTTATTTAATTTCTTTTTTTAACACCCGAGAACCACATGCAATTAACTGAACTCAAAGGCCTCCACGTATCCGCTTTGCTTGAAATGGCTGCTGGATTGGAAATTGAAAACACGCAGCGGATGCGCAAACAAGAATTGATGTTTGCAATTCTGAAGAAACGCGCTAAAGCTGGTGAAACTGTATACGGCGATGGCACCCTAGAAGTCTTGCCAGATGGCTTTGGATTCTTGCGTTCTCCAGAAGCCTCATACATGGCCTCTCCTGACGATATTTATATATCCCCTGCACAAATTCGTCGCTTTAACCTACACACTGGCGACAGCGTTGAAGGTGAAGTGAGAACGCCTAAAGATGGTGAGCGTTACTTTGCATTGGTGAAGGTCGACAAGATCAACGGTTTAGCTCCTGAAGCTCTCAAAAACCGCATCATGTTTGAAAACTTAACACCGCTTCACCCTAACCGCATTATCGGTTTAGAGCGTGACATCAAGGCTGAAGAGAATCTCACTGGTCGCATTATTGACATGATTTCTCCCATTGGTTACGGCCAGCGCGGTTTGATTGTGGCCTCACCAAAATCTGGTAAGACCGTAATGATGCAGCACATTGCACACGCAATCTCCGCAAACAATCCTGATGCAATTTTGATCGTATTGCTTGTTGACGAGCGCCCTGAAGAAGTTACTGAAATGCAACGCTCTGTTCGCGGTGAAGTAGTTGCTTCTACCTTTGATGAGCCTGCCGTACGTCACGTGCAAGTTGCCGAGATGGTAATTGAAAAAGCCAAACGTTTAGTAGAGATGGGCAAAGATGTGATCATCTTGCTTGACTCGATTACTCGTCTTGCACGCGCCTACAACACCGTTGTTCCTTCCTCAGGAAAAGTATTGTCTGGTGGTGTGGATGCAAACGCCCTGCAACGTCCAAAACGATTCTTTGGTGCGGCACGTAATATCGAAGAAGGCGGCTCTTTAACCATCATTGCAACCGCCTTGATTGAAACCGGTAGCCGTATGGATGATCTGATTTATGAAGAGTTCAAAGGCACTGGCAACATGGAAGTTCACCTTGAGCGTCGCTTGGCCGAGCGCCGTGTTTATCCTTCAATTAACCTCAATAAGTCTGGCACCCGTCGTGAAGAGCTCTTGGTTAAACCTGAGAACCTCCAGAAGATCTGGGTATTGCGCAAATTGCTGGCCGACATGGACGATATCGAGGCTATGAATTTCATCGTTGATAAGCTTAAGTCCACCAAAAACAATGGCGAATTCTTCGACCTGATGCGTCGCGGAGGCTAATTTAAGCCATCTTTGTGGTGGTTTTAGGTTTAAAAGGGGCTTTTTAGCCTCTTTTTACTTGGTCAGACAGCGCTTTCTTATTGATTTCATGGCATAATTTCGCTTTTGCTGCACCTTAACTGCTTTTAACTTGGGAAAGTATTTAAGTTCATGAACTTAAACGGCTACCCGCTGATAGGACCTCATATGAAACCTGGCATTCACCCCGAATATCGCGAAATCGTCTTTTTGGACGTTTCCAATAACTTCAGCTTTAAGACTCGCTCCACAATGGCTACTAAAGAGACCATTAAGTGGGAAGATGGCAATGAATATCCATTGGCCAAGATCGAGACTTCCTCTGAATCACACCCTTTCTACACTGGCACCCAAAAAATCATGGATACCGCTGGTCGTGTTGAGAAATTCCGTCAGAAGTTCGGTAGCAAAGCGGTTGCTAAAGCTACTGGTGATGGCGCTGCTAAAACAGCTGAGAAAAAAGCTGCTGCAGCAGAAGCAAAAGCTGCTGAGAAGTCATCTAAGAAGAAGGCTTAATACACCTCCTCATCGCAGGGTATGGCAATGCCTTTCTCTGCGAGATAATCAAGGCAGCGTTTGCTGCCTTTTTTATTTTTCCGTAGTTTGCTTTTGCATTTTGTTTTATTAATTTGCTGTATTGATACTGTTTCACCCGATTAGAGTTCATGGTCAAACTAACCGCCGCCGCTACTAGATCAATTCCGCGCATTATTATTTTTGCGCTGACACTGGTTTATGGATTTGCTGGCCTCTTTTTTCGTGATCCCTGGAAAAATGAGGATGCAATTGGGTTTGGTGGCATGTGGACTTTGTTTCGCGGCAACTCTCTTGACTGGGTTGTTCCACATCTTGCTGGTCGCGATGTTTCATTGGGGGCGCCACTACCCTATTGGATGGGTGCCACACTCATTAAATTATTTAGTCAATTTATTGGCGCAGCCAATGCAGCGCGCTTGTACTCAGCGATTTGCTTTTTCGCTGCAGCACTTGCCATTTGGTACGCCACCTATCTACTTGGTCGTCGTCGTGAAGTGCAACCCATGGCATTAGCCGTTGGTGGTCAGCCAGACATGAAGAGCTACGGCATGACCCTGGCCGATGGCGCATTGCTCATCTTCTTAGCTTGCGTTGGTCTTGCGCAGCGCGCTCATGAAACAACGCCGATGATGGCGCAATTGATGGGTATCAGCATTGTCTTATATGGCACCGTGCGCGGTCTTGATAAACCATGGCAAGGTGGCTTATGGACTGGCTTAGGCATTGCGATCGTCGCACTCTCCAGCAATCTCACCTTAAGTTTGATCGTTGTTACATCCACCATCATTGCAGTGATTGCGAGCAATGCAAAGTTACGTTTTCGCTGGACACTCACTAGTACCGCATTGGGTCTCATTGGTTTTGCACTCTGGCCTATCATTTGGTATCTAGCTGATCTTCCTTCTGAATGGCGTCACATTGCAGAAGAAGGTTGGCGCAATGCACCTGAGATGCGCTCAAGACCTTCCATCGAATCCCTAGGTTTTTTAAGTGTGAACTTCTGGGCATATGCATGGCCCGTATGGCCTCTCGCAGTGATTTCCTTAGCGCACTGGGGACGTGTTAAAGCAGCAGGCGCATGGCGCGCACCCCATCTATGCATTCCACTCAGCATATTTATTGGCAGCTTAATTTACGTATTGTTTCGACTTGAGGCAAATGAGCACGACCTCATGATCATGATCCCGAGCCTATCAATTATTGCGGCATTTAGCTTACCCATCTTAAAGCGTAGTGTCATTAGCTTCATTGATTGGTTCGCAATGTTTAGCTTTACCTTAATCGCTTTGGCTATTTGGATCATTTGGCTTGCAAAAGTCACGGGCTTCCCAGAATCTACCGCTACGAATATCACGCGACTCCTTCCTGGTTTTGAAAGTCAATTTAATTGGCTCGCATTTATAGTGGCCTTGGCCATTACTGGCGTCTGGCTCTCGGTAGTCCGCTGGAGGACCTCTCGCGCCCCTAAAGAAATCTGGCGCTGTCTGATTATTTCTGCATCTGGCACTACATTGATGTGGGTTTTATTAATGACCTTATGGTTACCAACCATCAATTACGCCAAGACCTATCGACAAGTCTCTGCTCGCTTAGTACAAGTAGTACCCTCTGGTGGTGGGTGTATCGATACCACCAATATTGGCCCCGCCCAACTTGCATCATTTGATTACTTCACCAAACTCGCTTTGCGTGATGATCCTAATTGCCCATGGATGCTCACTCATAATCAATCTGAAGCGCAAGCCTATGCTCAACTCAATAATAAAAAATTGCATTTGTTATGGGAAGATCGTCGTGCCGCAGACAGGGATGAGCGCCTACGTCTATATGAAGTGATTCCGGAGTAATCGTTGCTGCACTTTAAGGTATCGCGCCTACGCGAGGACATCCCCGCTCTATTAAAACTCGCTGGTCCACTACTCATTGGTCAATTAGCCGTAATTGCATTTGGTGTTTTAGATACCGCTATGACTGCGCGTTACTCTGCTGATGACTTAGCAGCACTAGCAATGGCATCGGCGATATTTATTAGCATCTATGTAGGCCTAACAGGCGTTGTCTCAGCGCTTGCTCCAATTGCTGGACAACTATTTGGCGCCAAACGTCATCAAGAGATTGGTGAAGAGGTGCGCCAAGCCACTTGGCTTGCTATGGGCTTAACTATTATTGGTTGTTTGATTTTGCTCAATGCAGATCAACTGCTAGCAATCTCACAAGTAGCGCCCGATATCGAAGCAAAAGCCAAGCTCTATCTAAACATTTTGGCCATTGGTTTACCTGCCAGCATGGGCATGCGCGTTTTAATGGCTTTACATAACGCAGTTTCTCGCCCAACTGTAATTACTGTCGTGCAATTGATTGGCTTAGCCCTCAAGCTACCATTAAATCTTCTCTTCATTTATGGAGGCTTCGGCATTGCAGGCATGGGCGGACCCGGATGTGCAGTAGCAACAGTCATCATCAACTGGTCTTGGCTATTAATGACCCTAGGCTTTGTGCTCTACGATCGCTTTTATCGACCCTTTCAGATTTTTGCGCACTTTAGCATGCCCGATTGGCATCGCATTTGGACTCTATTGAAGTTGGGGACTCCGATCGGATTTAGCTACCTCATTGAGGTCACATCATTCACCTTCATGTCCCTATTTATTGCGCGCTTAGGAACTACAGCCTTAGCGGGCCATCAAATCGTCGCTAATATGGGGACAGTTATTTATATGGTTCCGCTCTCATTGTCGATTGCAACCATGACTTTGGTGTCTCAATCCATTGGCGCCGACCAACCAGAACGCGCTGAGGAGATTGGCTGGTCATCGGTATTTTTCACTACTGGCACCTGTATTTTGATTGGGGTTGCAGTTTGGTTTTTTCGTATGCAGTTACTGGATTTATACGATCCACCGGAAGCGGTCAGAGTATTTTCGATTCCACTTTTTTTATTTATCGCCTTTTATCAAGTCTTTGATGCTTTACAAGTAACGGCGGCTTTTATTCTGCGCGCATATCGCATTGCGTTTTGGCCCATGGTGATCTACGCAGGTTCGCTGTGGGGCGTTGGGCTTGGTGGCGGATATCTAATGGGCTTTAATGTTCTAGGATTTACACCAGAATTTTTGCAAGGTGCCAATGGATTTTGGGCTGGCAACAGCATCAGCCTAGGACTAGCTGCCTGCTTGTTACTCTATCTATTTAGAAAAACGGCGGAACGTTATGAAAAAACGCATCCGCCTGTTGAGGTTTAAGTTAAATTAACTTACTAGCGATAGCTAGGACCCGATACGGGCGATGGGTAACTGGGTACTTGATTACCTTTGGAATACATGCACTGCTGATAAGCAATGTTGTACTGTGTCTGTGCTTGATTCTGCTTACCAGCAGAGTTCATCGCACCCATAGCAGCTCCGCCCAATAGGCCAACGCCTGCACCAGTACCAATATTTTGACTGCTGCCACCCTGAATTACTGCGCCTGCAGCAGCGCCAAGAGCAGCACCAATTGCAGCACTAGTAGCTCCTTCTTTTAAGGCGGCATTACTAGTGTCTTTTACTGCATTCGCAGCAAAATCACGACATACTTGATCTTCTTGCTGGAATACTTCAAATGGCTTTCCTTCACGCGGCATAATCGCAATAGTTGGTCCAGTTGGCGCAGAAACGCACGCACTCAAAACACCAGTAGCAACAGTAAGCAAAATAGCTACGCGAGTCATTCTTGTCATATATTGGTAAATCCTAAATTAATTAAAAGTTGTTGTTGATACTTTTTGTCTTGCCATTAATTTTGCGAGCGTGCATGAGGCGCACTACTTGTTGGCGGCGTTGCAGCTTGAGTCTGCCAACCAGTTGGGCACTCTTGAGCATATGGATAATATTTGCCACTTGCAGCGCAGTAATACCAAACTGCAGGTTGTGGTTGCGCAGCCAAAACAACTGGTTGCGACGGTGGCGCATAAGTAATGACAGGGGGTGGCGCATACACAACTGGCGGAGCATAATATCCCGCATAAGGTCCGTAATAACCGCCAGCATATCCCCAATTACCTCGCCATCCTGGGCCCCAGCCATGGCCCCAGCCAGGTCCATAAGCTACAGGACGCCAACCGCCATAACCACCTCCAACAGAAACATTCCAAGCGACATTACCAGCTTGAGCTTGCACTGATGAGCATGCTAAAACGGAAGCCAAAATTAGGCCTAAGACACTGAATTTATTGACTTGTTTCATGGTTGACCCCTTTTATATTTGGCCTTGATACGCCTTACATCTTCATTCTAGTTTCTACTTGTCTTACTATCAATAACGCCTGGATCATCATTAGGCTGACAGGAAATAGCGTTATTTTTGCAATGAATTACTCTAATTCATTGCTCCAACTTCGCACCTGATTGCTGGACCACCCTGCTCCATTTAGCGGATTCTTGCGCAATCAATTTTGAGAGATCTTTTGCGCTACTTGGGGCAGGATCTAAGCCTCCAGCAAGTAGGCGTTTTTTTACTTCTGGATCATTGAGTGCACGATACGTGAGTTGGTTTAACTGCTTCTGAATAGGCGACGGCAAATTAGCAGGCGCCATCAGCGAGAACCAGGAAACCGCCTCAAATCCTGACAAACCCTGCTCTGCAAAAGTGGGAATGTCTGGTGCCGCAGGAGAGCGTTTTAAGGTGGTAACTCCCAAAGCTTGCACTTCGCCTGCTTTGATCAGGGATAGTGAGGAAGATAGGTTGTCAAACAGCATCGAGATTCGACCGCTGACTAAATCAGGCAAAGATTGTGCGCGACCTTTATATGGAATATGCCGAATTTGTATACCTGCCATTTCTTTAAAAAGCTCACCCGACATATGTAATGAAGTCCCTACTCCCGATGATCCGAAGGTGAGTTGATTGGGCTTTAACTTGGCAAGATCGATCAGCTCATGCAAATTATTAACGCCGAGCTTTTTATTTACCACCAAAACATTAGGGGTGCTCGCAAGAAAACTAATGGGTGTGAAATCCTTAATCGGATCAAACGACATCTTTTCATAGAGTGCGCCATTAATTGCATGAATACCTACCGTACCAATCAATAGGGTATAGCCGTCAGGTTCACTCTTGGCAACGATTTCTGCGCCAATGTTGCCACCATAACCTGGACGGTTTTCAACCAAAACAGGAACGCCCAAACTTTGCTGCCAACTTTCCGCTAAAATACGCGCTAAGATATCAGGCGCACCACCTGGAGTAAAACTCACTACGATTCGAATATTTTGTTTAGGCCAACTAGCGCTCTTCAAAGTTTGCGACCAAGTCGTATTCGAACTTAGTAGCAAAGCAAGGCCAATCAAAAGAAAGAGAAAAAATGGGCGCTTAGCCACTTGAGGAAATTGCATTCTTAGCGAGCTCAGGTTAAACCTAAGCCAGTTCAATTAAAAACCAAAACGAGAACGTAACCAAAGCCAACCCTCGTAACGACTTGGATCATCGGCACAGGCACCAACACCACACTCCAGCAGCGTAGACACAAGATTGCCAAACACAAGCAGAATGAAAGCGATAATTAGAATATTGGCAAACCAAGAGCGCGAACGCACATCTCGATTTGGCAACATGAGCAAAATAGCCATGCCAGCTAACAAGCCCAAGTAACCAACAAAAGCCCAGGTATAAAAATGAAGCTCTAGAAAAGTTTTCCCGAAACCTTTATCGCCCGGAAGAATATGAAGAAAAACTTGACGCAAGGAAACCATCATCCCAACTAAACCACCGATGATGCCCCAACCATAGTGAGCAGAATGAGCACCACAACGAATATTTAATACCAGCGCAAATCCAATAATGACAAAACCAATGCGTTGCATCAAGCACAGTGGGCAAGGTAGCTCGCCAAAATAGAGCTGGTCGAAAAAGGCATAGGACAAGGCACCAACGACCGCCAATAAGGCTAGTTGATTACCAAGTGATGCCAATGAAGGAAAAGACTGTTTACTCATGCGAACTTAAAGACTGATATTCAGATGGCTATTCGCATGAAAACGGAACCACACTATGAGCACGGCAACGGTCACCGCAAGAACAGAAAGACCAGCAAGACGTTTCTCAAACCAAACCAGGATGAGACCAACAAAAGCTGTCAGAAAAGGCAGGAACATATACATAGGATAATTCTAGCGTAGTACCGTTTAGCGCCTAGCAAACAGTCAAACCAAACCTAGAAAAATGGTCTTTCAAAGTAGTCATTGTTTAGAATAACTCCATGAACGATAGCGTAAGTAAAAATGCCACATCCCCCTTGCCTTAATCTTCAAATAGACGGGGCAATTGCTCGCATTACTTTCAATAATCCGGCCGCACGTAATGCTATGACCTGGCCCATGTACGAGGAACTCAAATCTATTTGTGGCGCCTTGGCCATCAATCCATCCATTCGGGTCGCCATCTTTAGAGGTGCTGGTGACAAAGCATTTGTATCAGGCAGCGACATTCAGCAATTTGTTGATCTAAAAAAAGATGAGGCTTACGAAGTGGCTGTAGACAACATCTTCAGCTCACTCCAGCAATTACCGATGCCGACTATTGCCCTGATTGAAGGTTTAGCCGTTGGCAGCGGTTTGCTGATTGCTACCGCTTGTGATTTCCGCATCTCCACACCTGATGCACGTTTTGGTATTCCTGTTGCGCGCACTTTGGGCAATTGCTTATCTCCCAGCAACCTCTCATGGATTAGCGCTCACCTAGGCATCCCGATAGTTAAAAAAATGCTTCTGACTAGCGAATTAATTAAAGCCCCAGAGTTACTTGCCTCGGGCTATCTTTATGAAACTGCTAATGCAGAAGAAATTACTCAAGCAGCGGATGCTCTTGCCCAAAAGCTCGCCACTCTAGCGCCTATTACTCAAAAGGCCAGCAAGCTAACCATAGCGCGCTTATTAGAAAGCAATCTTCCCGAATGTACTGATCTGATGCGCGAGACCTACAACAGCCTAGACTTTAAAGAAGGCGTCAATGCTTTCCTAGAGGGTCGCCCACCGAAGTGGGCTGGCAAGTAATCTTTGACTTTAGTTCCTGCTTTTAGTTCTTGGCTTGATTTAAGAACTGAACAACTATAGTGACAAATAGATCGGGCACCTCAACGTGTGGGACATGACCAACGTTATCAATCGGCACTAGTTTCGCATTCGGAATGATGGCTTGAGCTTTTTTACCCAACTCTGGGAAGTTACCCAACGACTTCACCGCCTCTGGTGGAGCAAAGCGTCTTCCGAATACTGTACGGTCTTTTTGGCCAATCACCAACAATACTGGCATTTTGAGCTCTGGCAAATCATTGACCACTGGTTTCTCAGCAATCATTTGGTAGGTTAATACCGATGTCATTGCATATGCAGGATAGTCAGGACCCTTTTGTACACGAACATATACCTCCACAAACTTTTCATAAGCAGGTTGCCAATTTGGAAAATAGCTTTGCAAGAAACGGCGATAACTTGTCTCGGTTTGCGCCATTTCTAACTTTAATAAATTATCGTTTTGCTGTGACGGTATATCTTTGCTGTAATCCTCCAAACCTAAAGGATTTTCTAAGACCAGCTTTTGCACTGTTTGCGGATACAGGCGCGCAAACCGAACCCCAACCATACCGCCCATTGAGTTGGCAATCACAGAAACCCGCTGAATGCCCAATGATTTAAGCAAGGCTTTAGTATTTAAAGCCAAATCATCAAAGTGATATTGCACATTTGGCTTTGAGGATTTACCAAATCCAATTTGATCAGGTGCTATCACCCGATAGCCCGCTTGCGTTAAGCCAGCAATTGTTGGCGCCCAGTAGTCGCTAGAAAAATTCTTTCCATGAAAAAGTAGCACCACACCCTTTTGCTTCCCTTGGGCGGCAACATCCATATAAATCATGCTAGCTGGCACACCCTGCAAGCTAGTCTTGAACTCCTTGGTTGGATATGGATATGGCCAAGCACTTAAACGTAAATCGAGTGGGGCAGCATTGGCATAAAGCGATGCCGTGGGAGACCCACCATTTGCACTGGTAGCTGAGTTTACTGATGGATTACTGGCGCAGGAAGTTAATAATCCAATCAATACAGAAGCTGTGAATAACGTAGCAACTGTGGCAAGTACGCGAATCGTTTTCATATAAGCCCAGAAATTAAATTACACAATTTTGGTTTTGAGGTTTTTTAAACCCTCAACACTACCCTCTAAAACATCACCCTTCTTCACAGGACCAACTCCAGCAGGCGTTCCTGAAAAAATTAAATCCCCTGGCTCTAGAGTAAATAAGGTCGAAAGATACGCAATGGTGTCAGGCACGTTCCAGATCAATTGATTTAAATCGCCTGACTGACGTTCTTCACCATTTACAAGTAATTTCACGGCACCTTTACTTGGGTGACCACATTGAGTTACTGGGGTAATCTCACCGCAAGGTGCGGATTGATCAAATGCCTTGCCTGTATCCCAAGGGCGGCCCATCTTCTTTGCCTCTCCTTGCAAATCGCGTCTTGTCATATCAAGGCCCACGCCATAACCATACACATGGTCCAGGGCCTTATCGGCCGAAATATTTGAACCACCTTTACCAATTGCTACAACCATCTCAATTTCATGATGGACATCATTTGATAAATTGGGATAAGCCATATCCTTACCATCAGTAACGATCGAGTTTGCTGGCTTCATAAAAAAGAATGGCGGTTCGCGGTCGGGGTCATGCCCCATCTCTCTTGCATGATCCGCATAGTTACGGCCTACACAATAAATTCGGTTTACCGCAAAGCGACGACTATCGCCTGTCACAGGCAAAGAAATTTGCACTGGCGGATCTATTACAAATGCTGAACTCATAAAAACCTCTCTCAATATTATTTTTGTTGCTTTCTTTGTGTAGCAGTATGACGCAATTTCAACATCAAGATACTCAGCGCCAAAGCAAAGGTCATTGCATTAGCCAAAATCAATGGCCACTTCTCTAGAACCAAGCCATAAACTAGCCACAAACCCACCCCCGCTGTAAACAAAGAATACATCCCCAGAGATATTCCAGAAAGATCACGCGTTTTCCATGACCAAATTGCTTGAGGTAAAAATGCAACTGTAGTCAAAAAGGCGGCGCAATAGCCAACAATCTCAATCTGGTAGGGCTCAAGGTTCATGAATTTATTGTAATTTGCCTAGACCAGAACATTAATGGCCACATGAGGAAATATTTTCGCCGGCACTTAGCGCTGCAATCAAATCATCCTGATTAATCTTATCTCCAATATTTATAGGAAATAAAGAGTGGCGAATAAAAAAATTATTTCTTGTTCACTCCCGTTTTGCGAGCTTCAATCTCTTTGTTGATTGCTGCAATTGTTTTAGCGTCTGGCGACTTCCAGTTACCACCAGAGTTATTCACCATATAAACAAGCGCATCGGAGAATCCCTCAATACTTAAATTAGGATTGCCCCCTTTTGGCGGCATACCACGTACCCCAAAGTAAGCGTGGGCAGTCAAGGTAACTTGGCCTTCTGCGATTAATGGCGCCCACTTCGCCTTATCACCAAACTTAGGCGCATTTAGTACACCAGCGCCATGACAATTTGCACATACTTGCTTATAGGTATTCTCGCCAGATTGGGCAAATATACTGAATGACATAACGGAGGCAAGCAACCCAGTTACGATTGGCAATATCAATATCTTTTTCATTCGAACCTTCATATAGATCTATGTGAGTAAGAATGTATCGTAAATTACGGAAAATTGCTTTTAGGTGCCTACCCTAAGGAAAATGACTAACCCAAACCAAAATAAATAGCTATGCGATAAGTAATGAAAGAAGCGATATACGCTAGTCCAAATAAGTAACTCAACATTACAGCCGGAACTTTCCAGCCACCAGTCTCTCGCTTCACAGCAGCAATCGTAGATAGGCACTGGGGTGCAAATACAAACCAAGCCAATAAGGAAAGTGCGGTAGCTAAAGACCAATCCCCTGAAATCAGGGGTATTAACGCTTCAGCAGCATCAGCACTAGAGCTAGATAAAGCATACACCGTAGCCAATGAACTCACCACCACTTCACGTGCAGCCATCCCCGGCACTAAGGCAATGCTAATTTGCCAATTAAAACCAATTGGCGAAAAGATGTTCGCTAGAGCTTCGCCCAGCATCCCCGCAAAACTATATTGAATTGGTGGCAAGGTTGCACCTTCAGGCGGTAGCGGAAAGCTCGATAACACCCATAGTCCAATTGTCATCACTAAAATGACGCCACCAACTCGACGCAAAAAGATTTCAGCGCGTTGCCATAGGCTGATTGCTAGATTACCCAATCGAGGCAAGTGATAGCTGGGCAACTCCATCATCAATACATTGGTTCTAAACTGCTCGCTCGCAAAACGCTTCAATACCCAAGCAACTGCCATTGCCCCCAGGATTCCAGCGAGGTAAAGAAGGAATAAAACCAATCCCTGCAAATCAATATTCGCCCATAGCTTTTGTTGCGGAATAAATGCGGAGATCAACAACGCATACACTGGCAGACGCGCAGAGCAAGTCATCATTGGCGCTATCAAAATAGTTACCAAGCGATCCCGAGAATTAGAGATACTTCTCGTTGCCATGATTCCTGGAATGGCGCAGGCAAAACTAGATAGCAAAGGAATAAATGAACGGCCAGACAACCCTACCGACCCCATTACCCTATCTAACAGATAAGCCGCTCTTGGCAAGTAGCCAGACTCCTCAAGCAGCAGAATAAAGAAAAATAAAATCAAGATTTGTGGCAAGAAAATCACCACGCCACCAAGTCCCGCCAAAATACCATCAATCAACAAACTTCTAAGCCAGGTATCTGGAAGGAACTCGCTAATTTGACCGCCAAGATATTCAACAGAAGACTTAATTATTTCCATTGGCACTGTCGCCCAACTAAACACCGCTTGGAAAATAAAAAAGAGTAGCGCTACCAAAATAATGGGCCCCAAGACCGAGTGCAACAAGACAGAGTCCAAACGATCGCTCAAGCGATCAGGAATAATTTGATCGAGACCCAAATTCGTTAAGATCCGTTGAACTTGCACGTTATCTGCCTCAGCATGAGCAATATGCGAGGCAACATTTTCTAGGGTGGCGTCACTAGTACCAGTGCGCAAATTATTTAGATTGCGCCAATCTAATTCTGCTAAGCATGACTTAATTTCATCAGCGCCATTTGCATGAATACCTACGCTTGTAACTACGGGCAGACCCAATTCTTTTGAAAGCGCTGCAGTATCAATATTCAAACCTTGACGCTTAGCTACATCCAACATATTCAGAACAACTACGCAAGGTAAGCCCAAGCGCTTGGCAGCCAAAACTAAACGCAAATTACGACGCAAGTTCATTGCGCTCAAGATGCACAACACTAAATCTGGGCGCTTCTCACCTTCCGCACGACCCATCAATACATTACAAGTGACACGCTCATCAAGCGATCTTGGATACAAGCTGTAAGCACCCGGCAAATCTAATATGCGAATATTTTTTCCGGAAGATAAAGTGAGACGCCCTTCCTTTCGCTCAACGGTAACGCCAGAGTAATTAGCAACTTTTTGTCGGCTACCAGTTAACAAGTTAAATAAGGCAGTCTTTCCACAATTCGGATTGCCCAATAGGGCGACCAGGGGCTCGCTAGGGAAAAAGTGGACAGTGGATTCAGTCATTCACTGGCTCCACCTCAATCATGTGCACCTCGGAATAGCGCAAAGCAAATGTGGAAGCCCCTACTCGCACAAGATAGGGTCCTTTTTTTAATAAGCCTTTGCGCAATAAAGTAACCTGCTCTCCTGGCAAAAAACCAATATCTTCCAGTTGCCCCTTAATTTGAGGAGCGCCTTTGGGTGAATTGACTACGCTCACCCGATAAAGACTGCCTAAGCGTACTTGGTCTAAATTCATGTAATTTATTCAATATGCTTGTTTGTGCCTGAAGTTTTGATTTGATAGTCATTATAGCGATAAATGAGAATGACTATCATTCATACAAAAGAAGAGAAATTTAGACAAATAATGCGGTATTTTTAGTCAGCCAGCTTTGATCCAAAGCAAAAGCTGAGCTGCTAATGCATACTGACCAAAATCTTTTTATAGTTGAGAAATGTACTTACCAAAACACTTCGCTGCTGATGATCAAGACTTGCTAGCGCAGCTCATCAAGGAGTACCCGCTTGCCACTCTTGTTGGCAGCCTCAATGATCAACTCGAGGTTAATCACTTGCCATTGATGCTCAGCTCCGATAAAAAGAAGTTGCATGGGCACATCGCTAGAATGAATCCGCTGATGAAGATTGCGCAGAGTTCAGAAACTGCGGTTACGGCAATCTTTCATGGCCCTAATGCTTATGTCACTCCAGCATGGTACCCCTCTAAAAAGGAATCAGGAAAAGTTGTTCCAACCTGGAACTATGCGGTAGTTCATGCGCAAGGTCACATTAAACTCATTGAAGATGCGCTATGGCTCAGGAGTCATGTGTCGCAAATGACCAATATTCATGAGCCAACCTATCAATCAAACTGGAAGCTTGATGATGCTCCAGAAGACTATGTGCAAACAATGCTCAAAGCAATTGTTGGAATCGAGATCGAGGTTGAGAGTTTGGTTGGCAAATTTAAGCTTAGCCAAAATCGCCCTCCAGAGGACTGCGATGCCGTTGTGAAAGAACTAGAGAAATCCCCGCAAGAAATGTTGCAAGCTATGCGTCAATATATGAAGCCGTAAATGAATTGCGATTATGGTGTTGCATAACCATATTTAACTAGGATTGCCTTAGCCTGAGTGGTCTGCATAAATTGATACAACTCCCTAGCCTCTTGTGAGGCCCCTCTCAAGAGAACCATTCTTTGTTTGATGGGCTCATAAAGTTTTGGGTTTAACAAAACAAAATTTGTCTCTTTGATCACCTCAGGCGACTTTGCCAAGGAAAGCGCAGTAAACCCAATCTCTGCGGCACCTGTGACAACGTAGGTTGTTGCAATACCGATATTATCGCCGTACACCAACTTATCCTTAGCCAGACCCCATAAGCCCTCAGACTTCAGAAATTGAACCGTCGCCCTACCATAAGGGGCTAACTCTGGTTTGGCGATAGCCACCTTATTTGCTTTAGCAATTATTTTTGCTAACTCCACTTTGTTATCAACCAAAACCACCCCAGATTGACTCTTCGCGATCAAAGCCAATTTACCTACGGCATACACTACTCCATCATCAATTGTCTTGCCGTTCTTGTAAAGCTCCAAAGGAAATTGCTCATCTGCAGCAATAAATAAACTAAATGGCGCGCCATTCATAATCTGTGCAGTGAAATTACCTGACGAACCATAAACCACCCTCATCTCTGACTTTCCTGCCAATTTGAACGCAGAGGCAATTTCAGCGAAAGCGTCTTTCATATTCGAAGCTACAGCAACTGTTGTGCTTTGGGCAAATGCTAGATTTACACAGAGCAAGAAAACCGCTAATAGAAAATTTGAAAAAGGACGCATAGTTAGCCCTATTCTAGTCAAACAACTCTTCTATAACCACTATAGCCAGCTTTCAACTTGGCGATTTAGACTAATCGCTTTATAGCCCGGAATTTTGCTCGAATAACTACGAATTCTACGAACCAATTTCGATGATTCAGGATGAGCAAGCATCTCTTTATGCATTGCAATAAAAAATACCTCATCTTTCAGCGGCACAAAACCTAAGCCATTTTCTAAAGCAACATTTTTTACCCCAAGACCAACATCAGCCTTACCAGCCAATATCGCATTGGCAACTGCAGAGTGAGTAAATTCTTCATGAAGATAGCCATTGATTTCAGAAGGATCAATGCCTTGTTCGATCAAGGATGTATCAAGCAATAACCTTGTACCAGAGCTAATTTGGCGGTTAATGAAACGAATTTTAGGATTCAGCAAATCTTCAATTGCATGGATACGCAATGGATTCCCCCTCTTCACCATAAAACCTTGAGTACGCTTCATCACGGGGAAAATTTCAATACCGTGTTTGCGCAACCGCTCATGAATGACTCGCGAATTCTTTTCGTCTGATACATGGTAGCCGGCTATATGAGCATTGTTACTTAGCAATTGCTCTAAAGATTCTCCAGATCCAGCAATCTTTAAGCCAAATCCTTTTACTTCGGAAACAACCTTCTGAATAACCGAGTCACTACTGGAATAAAAACTCCAGCGAGCATTTTCTATTTTTTGATATTTCTTAATTTCTCTATGCAGAGTGTCTTCATAATTGATTCCATGCTGCACATAAGCGCCCTGCAACTCTTCAATAAATTGACATAGGAATGAGCCAAATTCTGTTAATTTTGAGCCGTGCCCTTTGGTACGAACTATCAAAGGTATACCTAGACTTGCCTCAACTTGATTCAACTTTCCCCAAACGCCGCGATAAGAAACTCCAGAGTTTTTGCTGGCCAAGACCAATGAGCTGCCACCCCGAATATCTTTTAATAACCCTACTAGCCAGTAAAGATCAATAGCATCCTTTTCCGGTTCTCGAGCATTCAGAATGAGGGTTGGTCTAGCTTCTATTCGCATATGTAATTTTTTGCATATTCATTAAGTATTAATGTATGCGATGATACAAATTTACTCAACCCCCATCGTATTTAAATGAGGTATTTCATGAACAAAGCACTTAACTCGTTTTTCGTAAGTCTCTTACTTGTCACATCCACCCTCACTTCGAATGTCCAAGCCCAAGAAAAAAGCATTATTGTTTCCTCAACAACATCTACTGAGCAATCCGGCTTGTTTGGCTATATCCTGCCAATCTTTAAGATGAAATCTGGCATTGATGTCAAAGTGGTCGCCGTTGGAACGGGTCAAGCACTTGATATCGGTCGGCGCGGTGATGCGGATGTCGTCTTTGTGCATGACAAACCCGCCGAGGAGCAGTTTGTTCAGGATGGCTACGCCACAAAACGCTATGAAGTCATGTACAACGACTTTATATTGATCGGACCTAAATCTGATCCAGCAAAAGTTGGCGGCGGCAAGGATATTCAGGCTGCCTTTCAAAAGATTGCAGCAGCTCAGGCACCCTTTGTCTCACGTGGAGATAAAAGCGGTACGCATGCTGCTGAACTCCGGTATTGGAAAGGCGCTGGTATTGCCGTTTCCCCAAGCCAGTCTTGGTATAAAGAAACTGGCTCAGGCATGGGTCCTGCTCTCAATACTGCCTCTGCTATGAATGGCTACATCCTTGCTGACAGAGGCACCTGGTTAAGCTTCAAGAATCGTGGGGATCTCACGATTCTTGTTCAAGGTGATCCCAAACTCTTCAATCAGTATGGTGTGATGCTGGTGAACCCAGCTAAGTTCCCTCATGTTAAGAAAGCAGAAGGGCAAGCATTTATTGATTGGCTAGTTTCCAAAAATGGTCAAGACGTCATTGCTAGCTATCAAATTGGTGGTGAACAACTCTTTTTCCCGAATGCGAAGAAATAATCATGCGCCTGCTGAATATATGTAAAGCAACATCTCTAGGTGCATTGCTTATCAGTGGATGTTATATATCTATGGCGCAAAGCAACCCAACTTCTCCAGAGGCCATTTATGGAAAGAGTGCTAAAAGCTTCACTCTCGCAACTGGTAGCCCTGGAGAGCTAGGTCTTCTACAAGCACTGGGTGAGGCTTTTGATAAAAAAGAGGGTGCTCGTTTAGTTTGGATCAAAGCAGGTAGCGGCGCCTCACTCAAGCTATTAAAAAATGCTCAGGTTGACATGATCATGGTGCACGCACCCGATGCCGTTAATAAAGCTATTGCTGAGGGTTGGGCCGTCAATAGAACATTAATTGGTTCGAACGAGTTTTATATTGTTGGACCAAAAAATGATCCAGCTAGCATCAAAATAGCTTCAAGCGGCGCTGATGCGTATTTAAAAATCGCAAATACACAAAGTAAATTCATTTCTAGGGGCGACAACTCTGGGACTCACCAAAAAGAAATAGATATCTGGAAGAAGACTGGCATCACGCCTAACGGCTCATGGTATATCGTCACAAATGACTTCATGACTGCATCCCTCAAAAAGGCAAATGCAGAGGATGCGTACTTTATGACTGATAGCAGCACTTGGGTCGCCGAGAAAGATATTGCTCCAAATCTGCAAATTCTTTATCGAGGCGATCCATTTTTAGTCAATACTTATGATGCCCTAGCAGCTCCAGTTGGGGCAACCGCCAATCGAGATATTGCAGTGAAATTCATTCAATTCGTTTCGTCGAATGAAGGCCAAAAGATCATTCGGGACTACGGCAAATCAAAGCACAGAGAGCCTCTCTATAATGACGCTACATATGCCAAGCAATATGCTCACTAGGGGAAATTATGGAATTAAAAGTTAAGCTAAGCGCACGCAATACTCTGAGCGGTAAAGTGGTTGAGCTCAAAATGGGTCAAACTACCTCGCATGTGAAATTAGATATTGGAGGGGGCCATATTGTGACCGCCTCGATCACCAACGAAGCCGTCGGAGAACTCAATCTAAAGGTGGGAGATCAAGCATGGGCGGTTATTAAAGCCTCTGACGTCATGGTGGCTAAAGAGGCTTAAAAGTAGGCTCCTTAAACAAAAAGCCCGCATTAGCGGGCTTTTTGTTTTGCCAGATTAATCCAGCAAATTTTATATAAGGAATTACTTCTTCGGCGTTACAAAACCAATCGCAGTGTCGTCCACAAACTCAACCATTACATCATCGCCAGCTTTAAATTTCTCGAGACCAAGAACACTGGAATCAACTTTCACTTTTTGCTTCTCGCCACTTGGCATTGTGAAAGTAACGATGCGAGTTTTTTGATCAATTGTGCTGATTTTTACGGTTGCATAAATCGTGTCGGTAGTTTCTTCAAAAGGCTTTGCAGATCCTTTACCAGCTACCACAACAGAACGAACACCAGAAACGCCAGGCTTGGCATCTTTGCCAGCAGCAGTTAAACCAACTGCAATCGCTTGGGCATGCTCAACCAAGAATACGTCACCCTTCTTTACTTTATCCAAATCATTTACAGACTTGGCAACATTCATCTGCGCCAAATTACCATTCGCATCTTTCAATACAACAATGCGTTTTTTTGCGTCCACTGAATCTACCGTTGCACTAAGAACTACTACATCGGCAGCCAAAGGCAACATTTTGGTAGGCAATTGAGCAGAGGCAGAGGTAGCAAAGGCAATACCAATAGCGGCAAATAGACCAGCAAGTAAAGATTTCTTCAAAATAACTCCTAAATGAATAAAGGGTTTAAGGGATTGACTTGGATATTCCAGAACGAATCGCTTACTTCATTGTAACCATAATCAATACGCCTCTAATTAGCTATTTCTTTGATACATTAGATAACCCCCCCACTACCAACATATACCCGTGAACATTCTGATTAGATCTTGGCAAGAAGCAGAAAAAGACGCCTTCAAGGTTAGGAGAGCGGTTTTTATTTTGGAGCAAGGCGTTCCAGAGGAGCTTGAGATTGATGAATTCGATTCATCTGCATTGCATGCTCTCGCCTACCATGACAATGTCTGCATTGGAACTGCTCGATTGCATATGAGTTATGATGGATCTGGCCAAATTGGGCGTATGGCTGTGTTAGCAGGATTTCGCAATCGTGGGCTAGGTCTTCAAATCATGAATGTTCTGATGGGGGTAGCCCAATCAAAAGGGCTTAGCTCCCTGATGCTGCACGCCCAAGTAGACGTCATTCCATTCTATGAAAAGCTGGGCTTCAGGGCAGAGGGTCCGATATATGACGAAGCTGGCATTCCACACCGTAATATGATGATGATATTGCCAACCTAGATTTACTGACTATGACAGCCACCACTCATTCAAACTCTTCTGCATTTACATATATTCATCGCGTTTGTTATTCCGATACTGATGCGGCAGGATTTGTTTATCACGGTCGCTATCTCGAAATTTTTGAGCGCAGTCGTGCTGAATGGCTTGCTCAGCGCGGCCAAAGCCCTACTAAGCTCATGAATGAATTTAACATCGTGATGCCAGTACGTGAGCTCACCATGAACTTCTATAAACCTGGAAGACTAGACGATCTCTTGCACATTGATCAAGTCATTGAGCATCGCGGTCGTACGCAAGTGAGCGTAAAGCAAACTGCTCAACGCAAACTCTCTGATAGCAATGAAATGCAGGTGATTGCTAGTGCTACTTTGCATATTGTTTGTGTAGATACCAATACCCTCAAACCCAAAGCTTGGCCAGATTGGTTATTTAATGCTGAGTAAGCTGGCGTCAATTAAGCTATGGAGAAAAATATGACTGATGGCAAGTTACTTACCTTTGTCAAAGAATTAAGCCAACTACTCAACCAAAATCCAAGTGAAGAAATTATTTTTACCAAAGGTAAAGGATTACTTCGGAATCTGATTGCTGTAGATGACTGGTTGCCAGTAGAATTTACAAAACCACATCCCCAGTACTACCAGCAATACCTTCTCTACGCAGATCCATTAGATCGCTTCTCAATTGTGAGTTTTGTATGGGGGCCTGGTCAGAAGACACCCATCCACAATCACACAGTTTGGGGTATGGTTGGACAGTTGCGCGGAGAGGAAAAAGGCACGCCTTACTATCGCCAAGCAAATGGTACGTTTAAAGCAGGTGAATCTTCTATTTGCCCTCCAGGCCATGTCGATACTGTCTCGCCAACCACTCACGATATTCACGTAGTGGAAAACAATCTTTCTGATCAGACCTCAATCAGTATTCATGTATACGGTGGCAATATCGGTAGAATTCAGCGCTTCGTTTTTGATCCGATTACAGGAGCAGAAAAATCGTTTGTATCGGGATACGCCAATACTCTCGTTCCAAATCTGTGGAACCCATAATCCATCACTAAAATTACTCGTATGACCACCATCAATAACACCAACCAATCAAATGAACCGCGCCTAACCTCCCTCTCGCATGGGGGTGGCTGTGGTTGCAAAATCGCACCTAGCGTTCTTTCTGAGATTCTCAAGAATGTGCCGCAGTTGCCATTCCCTAAAGAACTCTTGATTGGCATTGAAACTTCAGATGATGCGGCCGTATATCAAGTTAATGACTCGCAAGCGATTGTTGCTACTACTGACTTTTTTATGCCGATCGTAGATGATCCATTTGATTTCGGAAAAATTGCTGCAACTAATGCTATCAGCGACATCTATGCCATGGGTGGCACCCCACTCTTTGCTCTTGCCTTGGTTGGTATGCCCATCAAGGTGCTATCCAACACAACCATCGCCAAAATTTTGGAGGGCGGTGCTGAGGCCTGTCGCAGCGCGGGAATTCCAATTGCTGGCGGTCACACCATTGATTCGGTAGAGCCTATTTATGGACTAGTTGCTATTGGTATTGTGGATCCTAAACGCGTCAAAAGTAATGCGAAAGCGCAACCCGGAGATGTATTAATACTAGGCAAACCATTGGGCGTTGGTGTTTTGTCAGCAGCCCTCAAGAAAGATTTACTTGGACCAGATGGGTATCGTGAAATGATTTCAAACACCACGAAACTCAATTCTGCTGGCCCTGACTTGGCAAAAATCAATGGCGTACATGCCTTAACTGATGTCACAGGCTTTGGTTTAGCAGGACACACCCTAGAGTTGGCTCGGGCATCAAACTGCACTGCTCACATTGACTGGAGTCAAGTACCCCTACTATCCAATGTTCAAAATCTAGCGGATGAAGGAATCATTACGGGGGCATCTGATCGCAATTGGCTTAGCTATGGCGATGAAGTTGCTATACCCGCGAATTTCACTACAGCGCAGCGCGCACTACTAACAGATCCCCAAACCAGTGGTGGCTTATTAGTGTCATGCAGCCCTGAGTCCGTTAAAGAAGTGCTGAATATTTTTAACCAACATCATTTTTTAGGCGCTCGCGTGATTGGTCAAATGAGCAAACGACAAGGCAAGCCTTTAGCTGTTTCGTAAGCCAATCTTCTATTAGTCTTTGAGATTAAACACACTCGAAAAATCGAGCTGACCATTACCTGCTTTGCTGTGAGCCTCATAAAGTTTCCGAGACAAATCTCCTAGTGGTACGCTCGCACCAAGATCTTGAGCATTCTCAATTGCCAAGCCCATATCTTTGAGCATGAGGTCCACCCCAAATCCGCCAGCATAGCCTTTGGATGAGGGCACGTTTTCCATAACGCCAGGACAAGGGTTATATAACTCTAGCGCCCAATTACGCCCAGAACTTTTGGCCATGATGTCCGAGAGAACTTTTGGATCCATCCCATTTGCAATCCCCAAGCGCAAAGCCTCGCTAGTGCCCAGCATCTGAATACCCAAGAGCATGTTGTTACAAACCTTAACAGTCTGACCCGCACCATTACCACCCGCATGAAAAATATTTTTGCCCATCTTCTCCAATATTGGGCGTATACATTCCACTGCTGAACTTTCACCACCAACCATAAATGTCAATGTTCCCGCTTGAGCGCCTGCGGTGCCACCAGAAACTGGCGCATCGACCATTACAAAACCTTTAGCCTTTGCCTCACTTGCAACTGCCTGCGCAACTTTTGGTGAAATCGTTGAACAATCAATCAAGATCGCTCTGGGATTGGCGTTAGCTAGCAAACCCTTGTCACCTAGATATAAGCCTTCCACGTGACGTGAAGCAGGCAACATGCTAATCACAATATCTACTCCATCAGCGGCAGCATTGGCGCTAGTCGTCACTTTGCCTCCAGCTTGAGCAAACGCATCGATTTGGGCTTGCACTAGATCAAATCCGATTACCTCATAGCCCGCTTTTAGCAAATTGATTGCCATGGGTAACCCCATATTACCTAAGCCAATAAATCCGATTTTCATATTGCTCCTAGTTTATTAATAACTTGCGCGATGCTAAATACTTAACCCCAAGCGGTCCGTAGGTCTCTGAGTGGGTTTGATTAAATTCGAGTGCAAAAATATCGCCTACCCCATACCTTTTTGAGGCGCCTTGAATTTGGATTTCAATATAACCATCAATCACTAAAGCCTTTACTGCAAATGGGTGTGCGTGATCAGCAAGATGCCCATTGGGTGGTTGCTGAACTTCAACAGGCTCTGGATAACCCGACTGCGATAAGGCTTCCAAAAATTGTGTTTTATTCATGTTGAAACTATAGCGCGGATATACACTCTTTTCAGCATTCACTCTCTTTAGGAGATAAAACACCATGACAGTCAAAGTAATCGGCCTCATTCAACTTACAGATGAGCTCGCTTTTGAGCAATATCGCTCGCAAGTCGGTAAAACAGTTGAACATTACAAGGGCAGCGTCGAGTATCGCGGGTCTCTAACGGAGATCTTTTGGAACGAGCTCAGTTGTGAAGCATTTAGCGCATATGTTGAGCTGAGTTTTCCATGCAAAGAAGATGCTAAAGCTTGGGCTCATAGCGCTGAATATCAAAGTCTTTTAGGGGTTCGCAATCAGGCAATGAGGTTAACCCTATTTGGAGTAGAAAATTGACAATAAAAAAGCCCAGCTTTGTGAGCCAGGCTTTTCATCAATTGGGGGAAAGAATTATTTCTTCGCTTCCATTGCCTCTTTAGCAGCAGTAATTTCTTTACGACGCTCTTTGCATGCACCTGCAATCTCTTGCAAGGCCTTACGGGCGCGTGCGGCAGATGCCTTAATACCTTTTTCAATGAACTTCTCGTTTTCAGCTTTGTATGTTTCAAAAGCGGCTAACAATGTATCGTGTTGTGACATCTCGTCTCCCATTAATCAAATAAATAGTCATTACTACAGCGAAATTAGTATATCCCCATAAAAAGTGGAAAAAAGGGTCATTTTTATCAGGGATAACTCTTAGAAGCACCATATAAGCCAAAAATGTTCTAATAAGAAAAAACACTAGGAGACAGCAAAAATGATCAGAAATTTACTGATATTAGCCTTCACCAGCTTGATTTCACTGATGGCGGTAGCTCAGACCACCTCATGGCCCGCCCCCAATCGTCCAATTACTTTTATTAACCCGTTTCCACCTGGTGGTGCGGTAGATGCTTTTGGTCGCCCATTGGCAAAGCAGTTATCCGTTCAGCTAAATGACTCAATTGTGGTGGATAACCGAGGCGGAGCTGGTGGCACTGTAGGTGCTGCAGCTGCAGCAAAAATGACGCCTGATGGATACACTTGGCTCCTAGGTGCAGTTCACCATTCGATTGCGCCAAGCATGTATCAAAATCTTTCTTATGACATTACTAAAGATTTTGAACCAATCGCAATTATCGGTAGCGTTCCGCACGTAATTGTTGTCAACCCCACCAAGTTTCCTAAGAATGATTTGAAATCCATCATTGAGGAGATTCGTAAGTACCCTGGTAAATATAACTACGCCTCAACTGGCAATGGCACCTCTCAACACCTAACGGGCGAGCTATTCAAGATACAAAATAAGTTGTTTATCACGCATATCCCTTATCGCGGAACTGGGCCGGCTCTTCAAGACCTTGTTGCAGGCCAAGTGGATATGATGTTTGACACTCTTGCAGGTGCTGCACCCTTTATTAAAAGCGGTCAATTGATTGCGGTTGCTGTCGCGAGCAATCAACGTAGCCCAGCCTTTCCAAATGTTCCCACGGCACAAGAACTCGGCATCAGCAATTTCGTAGTCTCTAGTTGGTATGCCATGTGGGCTATCAAAGGCACCCCTAAAGAGATTGTCGACAAAATGAGTGCCGAAGTGCAAATTGCATTGGCCTCACCCGAGATCAAAGAGCGCTGGGCAGGAATGGGTGCGAGCGTCCCTAAAATGACGCGCAGTGAATTAAATACCTTCATCAACCAAGAAATCATTCGCTGGAGTGAAGTAGTCAAAAAATCAGGTGCTAAGCTCGATTAAAAATATTATTTCGCTAATACAGAAAATAAGAGACACGAAAAATCAATGCGCATTTCAACAAAAAACTACTCCTTTGTTCGCAATAAACTTTTAAATAAAGAAGAGATTGCATTTTTAGACGTCAGAGAAGAAGATCCCCATGCACGCGAGCACCCTCTATTCGCTGCTAACGTGCCACTGTCTCGCATCGAAGTAGATGCCTATGGAAAGCTTCCTAAAAAGAACGTGCCAATTGTGACACTTGATGATGGCGAAGGCTTTGCCGAATTGGCGGCAAAACGCTTAGTTCATCTAGGCTTTACAGACGTCTCGGTATTTGAAGGGGGCATTCAGGGCTGGAAAGATGCTGGTGGAGAATTGTTCAAAGATGTAAATGTGCCCAGCAAATCCTTTGGCGAGCTCGTTGAATCAAAACGACATACGCCTTCACTATCCGCTCAAGAAGTTAAACAATTATTGGACAACAAAGAAGATGTGGTGGTTGTCGATGTTCGTCGCTTTGATGAATACAACACCATGAGTATTCCTACGGGGATCAGCGTCCCTGGCGCAGAACTAGTTCTCCGTTTACCCGAGTTAGCTCCTAACCCTAAGACAAAAGTCATCGTCAATTGCGCTGGCAGAACTCGTAGCATCATTGGCACACAGTCATTAATTAATGCAGGCATTCCAAATGAGGTTAACGCTTTGCGCAATGGCACGATTGGCTGGACACTTGCAGGTCAAGAACTAGACAAAGGTCAAAGTCGTAAATTTAGGGAAGTAAGCGACAGCACTACCAATGAAGCAGCCGCCCGCGCCCGCAATGTAGCCGACCGCGCTGGTGTGAAACGAGTCAACCTCAATACTGTCCACGAATGGATGAAGCAAGCCGATAGGACAACTTACTTTTTTGACACTCGCACGCCTGAAGAGTTTGAACACAGTCATTTACCCGGCTTTCGGTCTGTACCCGGTGGACAGCTCGTTCAAGAAACCGAAATGGTTGCCCCCGTCAGAGGTGCACGCATCGTGCTTGTCGACCCCAGTGGCGGAGGCGTCCGCGCAAATATGCCAGCTTCTTGGTTGGCACAAATGGCGTGGGAGGTTTATGTCTTAGACGATATCAAGGCATCCGATCTTACCGAGCAAGGAGTATGGAAAGCACCAATGCCACCGCTACCCAAAGCAGCAACAGTGGATGCAAATACGCTATCAAAGTGGCTCAAATTGGATAGCAACACGATTGTGGTTGATTTCAGCACCCACGCTAATTACATCAAAGGTCACATTCCGGGAAGTTGGTATGCATTGCGATCTCAGTTGCAAGACGCCTTAAGTAAATTACCCAAAGTAGATCGCTATGTATTAACAAGTAACCCTAGCGAACTGAGTATTTTTGCAGCGCAAGAGTTTGAAACCCTTACCGATGCGGAGGTACTCGTCCTAGAGGGTGGTAATTCCGCCTGGATTAATGCAGGCTTTGAGATGGAAAAAGGAGCGAGCCACCTCGCATCACCCCCGCTTGATCGCTATAAACGTCCTTATGAGGGAACCAGTGTAGACCCAGCAGCAATGCAAGCATACTTAGACTGGGAATTTGGCTTGGTAGAACAACTGGGCAAGGACGGAACCCATCACTTCTGGGTCCTTTGAGTCCTTGCAACCAACTTGGTAATGAGTTGGCAATAGCTAGTTAAGCAATCTTATTGCGCAATACGCCTATCCCGGTGATATTTGTCTCCATAATGTCGCCAGGTTTCAAAAACTCTGGCGGCTTTCTACTAAAACCGACTCCAGAAGGAGTTCCGGTCGCAATGATATCCCCTGGCAACAAGGTCAAACTGCGAGAAAGCTCCGCAATGACTACAGGGATTTTGAAATACATTTGCTTATAGCTTGCGTTTTGCTTTTCAACGCCATTTACCCGACAGATAATGCGCGTGTCATCCAAATTAACACCGCCAGCCGTCACAATCCATGGACCCATCGGGCCATGTCCATCCAAACTCTTTCCTTTAAACCATTGTCCAGAATGACGCTTTTGCTGCACATCGCGAGCAGTTGTGTCGTTATAGGCTGAATAGCCAAAGACGTGGTCCATGGCGTTTTCTTCAGAAATATTTTTTCCTTTTTTACCAATCACAACTGCCAGCTCCGCTTCCCAGTCGATCATGGTGGAATAGCTTCCATCATAAGGAATAGGATCATAAGGGCCATTCATAGTCTGCGTGCCTTTAGTAAATAACACGGGTACCTTGGGATACTCTTTAACCCCTTGATCGGCACGCCTTTCTTTACCTTCATCAAAATGATCCAAATAGTTCCAACCAACGCAATAAATATTGCTTTGAGGTTTTGGAATGGGTGACAATAAAAGTACCTGATTTACGTTCTGCGCTTGAGTTCCACGATTTTTAAATAATGCGGCAAGCTCTAAAAGTCCTTTATTGCCAGAACCAGCCAAGGAAATCATTGATGTTGGGTCAAATGAGAGTTGTAATTTTTGACGACTTGCTTCTGCAGGAATGTCTATCACTAGACCGTCGTTCGTCACCAAACCTAAGCGTGAAGTAGCGCCCATTCGCGGCAGATAATTGGCTACCCTAAATCCTGCTTTACCTGTTAAGGGCTCAACCACAACTGGTGGCTGGCTATCTGCAGCAGCCAGAGCATTGGTCATCATCATGCCACTCAATGCGGCAGTTGCACTAAGTTTCAGCGCATCTCTACGATTTGTATCCACAGCATCTCCTTCGTTTAGCTTTAATTTTTTATGGTTAACTATTGCGATTCATTAAGCCTAAGCTCTGCGGTAAATCTTAATACCAAACTACAGTCTTGGGCATAAAAACTAAAACTTGGCTATTCTTGAGTCATGCCCAATCAGAAACACCACTCGATACTGCGCAGCCTAAGTTATACGGCTATGTTACTCAGCTTGATCGCCTGCGAGCGCGAGACCTATACGAGCTGGAACTGTCAATCAAGCAGTGAAACCAAAATTCCCATGGTGTTAAGAAAGGCACAGATGGAATTTCAGGGTCTAGAACTCAAATATTGTGGCAGCCTTGGAGACCAAAGTTACTTTGACCAAACTTGCGCAAAATAAACCGAACAATCCAATACTGTTTTCTCCCCCAAAACTGGCGCACTACTGCGACAAGACAAAGCTTACCAATGTGTCGCCTTATAAACCTTATCACTGACTTTCATGGACGGCTCACAATAAAGTCAATCCCAAAAAATTACTGCTTAGCAAATGGACCGCAGCTCAACCAATTGCCAAGCAAAAGCATTTTTTAGTAACTAAGGTCATTACACCAGAGGATCCTAAAGAGAAGATTGAGTTCGTAGAAATCGAAGCAATCTATAGTAAAAAAGTTCGTCAAATTGCATGGCGCGAACTTATGAACAGCGAAGAATGGTCACAAGGGTGGAAATAAAAAAACCGCCTTAATACCAATGGCAATTAAGGCGGTTTAGCTTGCAAGAAATAGTCTAATTACTTAATGCCTTACTCATCGCCCTTTTTCTTGCTGCCAGCAGGTCTCTTGACCATACCTTCAATATTTTTTTCTGCTGCATCAGCCACTTCATTCACAATGCGGCGACCTTCTTTAAACATCTTTTGACCTGCTGCCGACATCTCATTTACTACTTTAGATAACTTATCAGCATGAACTGGCACCTTGCTCTCGGCATCCTCCAGCCAAGTTACTAGGGAGCTACGAACTTTTTCAAGATGTTTCTCTGTTTCATCCGCAGCGCCCTCCCCCAAATCCTTCAAAACAGCTTTCACCTTTTTTTGATAAGCGGCTGCGCGTTTAGCCGCCTCTTTAGCGGCCTCTTCTTGCAAACTTTTGAGTTTAGCTAGGTCATTTTTTGCTGCTGACTTTGCGCTATCTAAGGCATTTTTCATACCCCATTCAATTTCAGCCATATGGTGATCGCTGAGTTTCTTGGCCGCCTCTAATAGAGTATGGGAATAATCAAATAATTCTTTGGCTTTTTCACGTTGCCATTTTTGTAAATCTTTTGCATCCATGTTGAACTCCAATCATCCTGTGGTTAAGGGGTTTATGACAGCTTACCTATCCACTCTATACCGAAATGGACAGGCTGCCAATGCCTTCAATATCCCACAAATTTAAGGCATTAAAATGACGTTATGACTGCAAGAAAAAGCATTTACGAAACCATTGGGGGTGTCGACAAAATAGATGAATTAGTCGACCGGTTCTACGATTTAATGGCCTTAGAGCCCCAGTTTCAAGGAATTCGGTCCATGCACCCCCAGGATTTATCCACCTCGAGAGAAAAGTTAAAGTTTTTCCTAACTGGGTGGATGGGCGGCCCTGATATCTACTCACCCAAGTATGGACACCCCATGCTGCGCGCTAGGCATTTACCTTTCAAGATTGGCGTTCATGAGCGCGACCAATGGCTTGCTTGCATGTATCGCGCAATGGAAGATTGTGGCATTGAAGGCAATATTGCAAAACAACTAGAAGAGTCATTCTTCAACACTGCAAATTGGATGCGCAATCAAGCACCCTAATCTAACTTTGCTCCTGCCTGCTTGACTGCTCTAGCCCACTTTGGCATTTCAGCAGCAAGATACTTGGTAAATTGCTCGGGATTTAAATAAGCTGGATCAGCACCTTGATCAATCATTCGCTTCTGTATCTCAGGGGATTCTAAAGTTTCTTTAAATGCATGACTTAACTGGCTTGCCACTTCTGGTGGCGTTCCTTTAGGAGCAAGGATTCCATAAAACCCGACAACTTCCAGATTGGCTACGCCGGTTTCAGCTACTGTTGGCGTATTAGGTAGCGCGGCATTCCGTTTGGCACTGGTCACCGCCAACGCTTTTACCTTACCTTGTTTTGCATAGATTGCTGCCTGAGGAACAGACTCCGCCATAAATTGCACATGCCCTGCAATTAAATCTGTAAATGCGGGCGCACTTCCTTTAAATGGAATATGCACCATGAAAATACCAGTTTCATTTTTTAACATCTCAGGGACAAGATGTGAAATACCGCCATTACCTGCAGAGCCATAATTCAATTTACCTGGATTAGCTTTTGCATAGGCAACAAATTCTTTTAAACTACTTACAGGAACATCCTTATTAACAATTAGCGCCAATGGTTGCTGGGCCGTTCTCGCAATCGGCTGAAAATCCTTTAATGTTTCATAGGGTGATTTTGAATAGATTGCTGGATTAATTACCATGGTCCCTGTATTGGCCAGCAACACGGTATATCCATCTGCAGGAGCTTGCATTACATACTGAGCACCTACTGCGCCACCTGCACCAGCCTTGTAATCTACGATGACTGGCTGACCCAAAATAGATTGCAGCTTGTCAATCAATAAACGAATATGTGCATCTAATGGCCCACCCGCAGGAAAACCAATAATGATCTTGATAGGTTTTTCGGGATATGCAGCGTGCACCCCATAGAATGGAATAGAGAGGCTAGTTACTAAAAACAATGTCCTGATAATTTGTATGGGCTTAAGCAACATAAAAGTAATCTGCATTCAGTTAAGTTAGATACACTTCATCTTAATGCGACTTATGAAAAATCAAAAATAATGGAAAACGCCTTGCAACTATTGAGTGACCCCAATGCTTGGGTAGCATTTTTAACGCTTTCCGCGCTAGAAATTGTATTGGGCATAGACAATATTATTTTCATTAGCGTTATTGCCAATCGCCTGCCAATTGAAATTCGGGAAAAAGTTCGTCGTTTTGGTCTACTTTTCGCCCTCGCAACTCGAGTCCTATTGCTACTCAGCTTGTCGTGGGTCATGAGCTTAACCGAACCGCTCATTACCATTTCAGAAAATCCAATTAGCGGAAGAGACCTGATCTTATTATTAGGCGGCTTCTTCCTCATTTGGAAAGCCTCTAAAGAAATCTATACCGAAGTAGAAGTTGGAGATCACGGCCTAGATGACATCACTGGAAATACGGACAATACAAACAAATCACTGTTCAGTTTATTTGTGGGCTCTATCGTACAAATTGGCTTGCTCGATATTATCTTTTCATTAGACAGTGTGATTACTGCTGTGGGCATGGTGGATCAAATTAGCATCATGATTACTGCGGTGATTTTCTCCATTGTCATTATGCTCATCGCAGCCAAACCAATTGGAGACTTTGTACATCGCCATCCTTCAATTAAAGTTTTAGCTTTATCGTTTTTAACGATAGTTGGAGTGGTGCTCATAGCTGAGGGCATGGGCATGCACATTCCTAAAGGCTATGTTTATGTAGCAATGGGCTTTTCACTAGCGGTCGAGCTTCTCAATATTCGCTCAAGAGAAAAGAAAAAACGTAAAGCATGAACGTAAACGCTTTTTGAGAAAGTCTCTAAAGGGCTTTTGCGCAAGCATGGCCGCTAGCCCATGCCCACTGAAAATTGTGGCCGCCTAAATGACCAGTCACGTCAACACATTCGCCAATAAAATATAAGCCTTGATGCTTGCGCGACATCATGGTCTGACTATCTAAGTCTTTAGTACTGACGCCGCCCAACATTACCTCAGCCTTTTTCCAGCCCAAAGTGCCAGCTGGCTTTATTGACCAATCCGTTAAAAGATTCTTTAGTGCTTGACGATCCTTTTTGGATACTTCGGCCCACTTTCGCCCCATTAATCCACATTGCTCTGCAAAAGCTTTTGCAAGGCGCTGTGGCATTAGAGAAGCTAGCATAGTTTCCGTCAACTTCAAGCGCTGATCATGATCACCAAATAAGTCATCACAACGAATCGCTCCTGACTGATCAGAATTTGCAAGCCAATCAATTCGTATTGGCTCACCTTCAATCCAATAGCTACTTGCCTGCAAAATAGCAGGCCCTGAAAGTCCTTTATGGGTAATCAAGACATCTTCATGAAAACGACAACCACCATAGCGAATGCCTTTGAGCCCAGACTCAATACCGATGGAAACACTTAATCCGGCTAACTCTTGAAGATAGTCAAATGCATCTGCAGTAAACGATAGCGGTACTAATGCAGGTCGAGGCTCAACCACAGCCAATTCAAATTGTTTTGCAATGTCTAATGAATAGGCACTTGCTCCAATAGCAGGCACAGGCAATCCACCTGTTGCCATCACTAACGATTGAGCTTGCTCCATACCAGCACTGGTTTGTACTAACCAACCATTAGCCTCTTGAACAATCGACTTTACAGTTACCGGATGGCGGATGGTGACGTTACCGCGTGCACACTCGGCCATTAGCATTTCTACAATCTGCATTGCCGAATCATCACAAAAAAGTTGTCCTTGATGTTTCTCGTGATAAGCAATTCGATATGAGTGAACCAGCTTAATGAATTCTGTAGCTGGATATCTGGCTAAAGCACTTTTAACAAAATGAGGATTAAGCGATAAAAAATTCGCTGGGCCACTATGTAAATTCGTGAAATTACACCGACCGCCGCCACTAATACGAATCTTTTCACCCAGCGTAGAGGCGTGATCTAAAACTAAGACCTTTTTACCAAGTTGACCAGATACACCCGCACAAAACAAGCCTGCAGCCCCACCGCCAACGATGATGGCATCCCATGCCTTACGCATCAGGGCATGCCCTACTCAATGCGGTCAATGATCTCAGGGGAAACATTGAGTTTTTTCATGTGCAGTCTTGTGTATGCCTGGCGAAAATTTCTGGTCATCGAAATCATGACTGATGCAGTCCAGGCAAAAGAAAACATGCCGGAGAAAGCAATAATCACCGCCAACATTTTCCAACCATTTGGCAAGATGTCTTCCATAAACCCCATAGCGGTATAAGTGCTGCCACTAAACAAAATACTTTGACCTAACTCTGGCAATAACTTGAAGCCATAAAGTGCAAAGCCCCAAAGCAGAATCTCTGCGATGTGCGTTAAAAATAAATAAAACACGCTGATGTAAAAACAAAGTCCAACCTCAGAATAACGCTTATCGGCAAGATAAATTAATGTTTTTACTTCATATCGTTTTGCAATCTGCAGCAATAGTGCCCCATGAAATACCATAATCACCAAAAGCATCACTCCACCTAAGAGGTATCCAGGCAGATCCATAGCGGTAGCAATGCTTGTATGAGTGGGATTCATAATGAGATAAAAAGTATTTTTAGTATTTTACCGAGCTGAGGGCATTAAATTGGACCGCTTAGATCAATTGATACCAATCTGCAATGATCTTCCAGGCCTCTTGAGCAGTTTCTACAAAGCGAATGGCCTTCATATCCACTTCGTCTATAACGCCAAATTTCACCATGGCTTCAAAGTTCACCATCTCATTCCAAAAAGATTTGCCGACCAGTATGACTGGGATGCTAACAACCTTCTTGGTTTGAATCAGGGTTAGCACTTCAAACAACTCATCAAAAGAGCCAAAGCCTCCAGGGTAAGCTACGATCGCTCTAGCTCGCAACATAAAGTGCATCTTACGAAGAGCAAAGTAATGAAAGCGAAAACTTAATCCCGGGCTAATATAAGGATTGGGGTGCTGCTCTCTAGGCAAGCTAATATTAAATCCAATTGTTTCATCCCCGGCCTCAAAAGCGCCACGATTGGCGGCTTCCATAATGCCGGGACCACCACCAGTGCAGATGTGTAATTTATTAGCACTCTCTTTTTGTGTTTTGTTATATGAGGCAACTATTGAACCGAACTCTCTAGCGGATTCATAGTATTGACTATGTAGCAAAGCCTTTTTTGCATCCGCAGTTTCCTGAGGGGTCTTTGCTTCACTTACTAAACTCTCCGCCTTCTCGCGACTCACAAATCGCGTAGAACCAAAGACAGTAATTGTGTGATCAATACCATGTTCTTTTAAAAGGATTTCTGGTTTGAGCAGTTCCAGTTCAAAACGAATACCGATCGTTTCTCTACGCGACAAAAATGCTTCATCATTAAAAGCAAATTTATAAGAATCAACGGACTCTTGTTCAGAGACCTGGTCTTTATGCAGGTTCAGAAACTCAGTAATAGTCTGCGCATTGTTTATGGGGAGCTTAGGGCTCATATATAGCCTTCAATATAAATGTGATCCGATCTTACTATCTATGCATCACAAAAATCAGTATTAATACCTAGTTTAGCCCAGTAAATCAAGGGCTAAGCGTCAACGAGCATTTACCACGACGCCAAGTAGAGTTAAGATGGATGCAATTTCAACCAAAACGAAGGAAACCCCCATGAGCAATCGTTCACTCATCATTATGGTGCTTGTATTAATTGGTGCCACCGCCTACCTACTTTTAAAGGGTGATGGCGATATTGATATGGGCGGTGAAAAGCATGGTGCTGAAGCAACTCATGTGGAAGAGAAAAAAGATGCTTCCGCAGCTCCTGCTGCCCCTGCTGCTCCAGCAGCAGCCCCTGCCGCTGACGCTAAGAAGTAATATTCTTTCGCACACTAAAACCGCGGTTCGCCGCGGTTTTTTTATCTTGATCGCATGAAAAAATTTCTTTTTTACCTTGCACTCTATTCTTTTTCAACTTTTTGTTACTGCCAACCTACTCGCACCATGAACACAATCAACGCAAGCATGCTTTCCTCATTTGCACCAACAGGGACTCTAAGGGTCGGCATTAATCTTGGCAACCCGATCCTGGCAGGTGAAAATAGTGCAACCCGCCAACTTCAAGGCATAACGATTGATATTGCCCACGAAATTGGTCAACGCACTGGATTGCCTGTTGAGCTGATTCCATTTAAAACCGCTGGCAATACAGTGGATGCCGTAAAAACTGGAGATATTGATCTAGTCTTTGTTGCCATTGATCCAATTCGAGGCGCCGATATTAGCTATACACCCCCCTATATTCAGATTGAGGGAGCGTACATGGTAAAGGTGACCTCTCCAATTACAGCAAATGAACAGGTTGATGTAGTAGGAAATGAAATCGTGGTTGGTAAAGGCAGTGCTTACGACCTTTTTCTAACTCGTGAAATAAAAAAAGCAAGTCTATTGCGGGCTGCAAGCTCTCAAGCGGTAGTCGATGACTTCATGTCTGGCAAAGGGAATATAGCAGCGGGAGTAAAACAACAATTAGAGAGCGATGCAAAACGGTATGCTGGATTGCGCATGCTGCCTGGACGCTTTATGGTAATTAATCAAGCAATTGGTATACCGAAAGCGCGGCCAGAATATGAAAGTACCACCGCTTACTTAAGTGAAATCATCAGTCAGCTAAAGCAATCTGGATTTGTGGCGCAGGCAATGCAACGACACCAAATTGAAGGCGCTAAAGTAGCAGAATAGAAACTAGCATACGTACGAGTGGAGTCGCTCTGGAATAATCACATTCTTCCAGCTCAACTCTTCTCGGATACATTGGGCAAGCACTGAGGCTGACTCTGGCTCCCCATGAACAACAAAAACAGTCTTTGGAGGCGACTTAAAGCCCTGCAACCAATCGAGCAAACCCGCCTGGTCAGCATGAGCTGAGAGTCCACCAATAGTGTGTATTGAAGCTCTCACTGCAACCTCCTCACCAAACAACTTTACCTTAGCGACTTTATCAACCAGGCGTCTACCCAGACTTCCATATGCCTGAAAGCCAGTAATGACTATGGCATTTTGAGCCCTAGGCAAGTTATTTGCTAAGTGGTGCACGATTCGCCCAGCATCACACATACCACTAGCTGAAATAATAATGGCGCCCCCCTTAATCTTATTGAGCGCCTTTGATTCTTCAACATCCGCAATAAACCGCAGGTCTACTGCACTAAGATTATTTTTGTACCAACTGAAGGTTGACTGCGAATGCGAGTCTAATTGCGAGAAAAAATGTTCAGTTAACTGTGTTGCAGCGGTTGCCATAGGTGAGTCTACCCACACAGATAAGTGCGGCAGCAATCCTCTTCTCACTAAGTCGATCAGAATGAATAAAATTTCTTGGGTGCGACCTACCGCAAATGCAGGAATAATCACATTACCCTGATTGGCCATAGTTGTTTTGATTACTTCAACAAATTCAGCTTCAGTTTCACCTAGGCCTCGATGTAATCGATCACCATAGGTTGACTCAATCACCACCACATCTGCCGCTGCTATCAAATCTGGATCGGGCATTAACACCTTACCCTTCATACCAATATCACCCGAAAAAACACAACGTTTTTTCGGAAAACCATCTTCTTGAATATCAATCACAGCTATAGCAGATCCTAATATATGACCTGCATTGCGGAACTGTAGATGAATTCCAGGCATGGGCTCACACTCCTGACCATACTCGAGCACTTCAATTTGTTTGAGCGCTAGATCCACTTCTTCCCGCGAATACAAGGCTACTGGCAACTCTCCTCGCCACCTTCCCAATTTCATTTTTCGTTCTGCACGCTCTAAATCCGCCAATTGCAGATGTGCACTATCGGGCAATAAAATTTTTAATAATTCATGGGTGGCTTTAGTACAGTAAATTGAGCCCTTAAAGCCTTGAGCACATAAGCGAGGCAATAGACCGCTGTGATCAATATGAGCGTGCGTCAGCACCACAAAGTCCAAATCATTTGGCGGTATAGGCACTGGCTCTAAATTTTTATTGTCTGCCTCGTGCCCACCCTGAAACATTCCATAGTCCACCATGAAATGTCGCACACTACCAACAAGAGCAGTCTCAACCAACTGTCGAGAACCCGTCACTTCACCCGCTGCACCTAAAAACTGAATCTTCATCTCCCCAGAATACTCTCTCTTACAATTAGCTCAAGCACTCATTCAAGACCATCATGCTGAAATAACTACTATGACAGGTAAGCCAGATACACTCAACGCATTAGGACTGATCTCGCGCCTACGCCGTGCACCCCATGAACATAAGGGCGATGCTGGCAAGGTCATTTTGGTTGGTGGTGCTGCTGGTATGGCCGGAGCCCTCTTGCTAGCAGGCAATGCATCCCTACATCTTGGGGCGGGCTGGACTATCCTCGAAATGTTTGACCCCGCTTCCGCACATGCCGATTGCCAACAGCCTGAGCTCATGATTCGCTTAGTAAACCCAAATCCCATTGAGTCATTAAAGCAAAGTCAACCTGATGCACTTGCAATAGGTCCTGGACTTGGAAGATCTGACTTGGCAACAGAATGGCTCAAAGCCAGTCTTACACATAATGCTGCACTCGTGATTGATGCTGACGCATTAAACCTGATCGCAGATTCCAAAGAATTATTGCAAGCCTTGCAACTTCGCAACCAACACTATCCAAATCAAACTGTTTTAACACCCCACCCTGGAGAGGCGGCAAGACTCTTAGGCCAAACCACAACTGATATTCAGTCAGATCGACTGGGTAGCGTTGAAAAGCTAGTCTCTCTGACCCAATCTATCGTCATTCTTAAAGGGCAACATACTTTAATTGCTGCACCAAATAAAGCACCCCTGCAATGCAAAGATGGCAATCCAGGCATGGGTATTGGCGGAATGGGTGACGTTTTAACAGGTAGCATTAGTGCCATTGCCGCTCAAGGAGTACGTCACAATATAAATCTATGGGAAGCAAGTTGTATCGCCGTTCAATTACATGCTAGTGCTGCGGATAAGCTAGTTCAAAAAGGAACTGGGCCAATTGGCCTGACTCCGTCCGAGACTATTCTGGAAATGCGAAGCATACTAAATAACCTGTTATAAAGCAGCATGCAATCAGCTAGTTCAGCACATCATCACCAACGCCACCTCTATGGTATTTTGATGGCCGCTATTGGCGCCATGTTGTTCTCTGGCAAGGCGGTATTGGTAAAACTCGCCTTTGTCTATGGTGCAAATGCGGAAACCTTGTTGGCCTTACGAATGCTAATGGCCTTTCCTCTATTTCTAGCGATCTTCTGGTGGGAAACTAGACGAAAGCCGATGAACCCCATTACTTGGCGTGATCGCGGAAAACTATTTTTCCTTGGTTTCTTGGGCTACTTTCTTTCAAGCTATGTAGACTTTTTAGGACTTCAATACATCTCCGTCGGTTTGGAGCGTATCGTCCTTTACCTTACACCCACTATCGTTTTATTAATTTCCTACTTTGGCTTGGGCAAATCAATTTCCCGCATGCAGTGGTACGCATTGGTAGTTGGTTACATTGGTGTATTCGTTGTATTTATTCAAGATGCTAGCTCTACAGGATTGCATGCATGGCTAGGAATGCTGCTGGTCTTTGGTAGTGCCTGCAGCTATGCCTTATATATGATTGGCTCTGGCGAAATGGTCAAACGTATTGGCAGCGTACGCTTAGTAGTCTATGCAAGCTCTGCCTCTATGGTCTTTAGCGTCATTCAATCCACGCTTCATAACCCTAGCGCGATTTTTGAACAGGCTCAAGAAATCTATTGGCTCAGCCTTCTTAATGCAAGTTTGTGCACCGTAATTCCCATGCTGTTAATTATGATTGCCATTAATCGGATAGGCTCACCTTTGGCTGCTCAAGCTGGCATACTCGGACCGGTATCGACGATTTTTTTAGGCTACTTTGTATTGTCTGAACCGATTACCAGCATGCAGATCGGCGGCATGATTTTGGTTATCGCCGCAATGTGGTTACTAGTACGCAATGACTCGCCAATAAAAAAGTCGCCAAACTCTCAAAAGTCTGGCGACCTAGACGAGGTTGAACCGCTAAATTGAATTACTGAGCTGCAGCCTCAGCAGCATTGGTCTTTTTCTTAGACTTCTTCTTTGATTTCTTTTCTGCTTTCTTTGGTTGCTTAGCTTGCTTCTTAACTTTCTTGGCCTCTGCTTTGTCGCTTGGAGCGGCTATCGGCGCTGTAGCAGGAGAAGCGGAAGGAGCCACAGCTGGTGCTGGCGCAGGATCGGCGGCACAAACTGAAAGTGGCGACAAAATAATGCTAGCTGATACCAAAGATGCTAGGGTTAAGCGGGCGGTACGTCCAATCATGCGATTCTCCAACAAAATAGATGATGCTTCATGATAACCAAAGTTTAAATACAAATACCAAATCTGTGATTTATGCCAAGTCACTCTGGCCTATCTATGGGCAAATAAAAAGGCCATCGATGATGGCCTTTTTATATTGGACTTTGTCAGCTGTGCTTGCAATAACTTATGCAGGCTGAGGTTGCGCTTCGGTGATCTTCTCCAAAGCTCCAGCAAGATGGTCGACAGTCCGATCCACATGACCAAGCTTCTCCAAACCAAACAAACCGATACGGAAAGTACGGAAATCAGGGCGCTCATCGCATTGCAATGGCACACCTGCCGCAGTCTGCAAACCCAATGCAATAAATTTTTTACCCGACTGAATATCTGGATCTGTGGTGTAGCTCACAACGACACCGGGGGCCTGGAAGCCTTTGGCTGAAACAGAATGGTAACCCTTAGACTCTAAAAGCTTACGCACTTTTTCACCCAACTCTACTTGCTTCGCTTTTAAATGGGCAAAGCCGAGCGACTGAGTTTCCTTCATGACGTTACGTAATATCTTAAGCGCATCGGTAGGCATTGTGGTGTGATAAACGTGACCACCTTTTTCATAAGCTTCCATGATTTGCAACCACTTCTTCAAATCCATAGAAAAGCTGCTACTTTGAGTTGCATCAATACGCTCACGTGCCCGCTCACCCAAAGCAATTAAAGCGCAGCAGGGAGAGCTACTCCAACCTTTTTGAGGCGCAGTAATCACAACGTCTACGTTGCAGGCTTTCATATCCACCCACATTGCACCAGAGGCAATGCAATCCAACACAAATAATCCATTTACAGAACGAACTGCCTCGCCCACTGCTTTAATGTAGTCATCTGGCAAGATAATTCCAGCAGATGTTTCAACGTGAGGTGCAAACACTACGGCCGGCTTTTCTTTTTTAATGAATGCAACAACTTCTTCAATAGGAGCCGGTGCAAATACGCCTTGAGCAGCATTCTCTAGCTGACGACCCTTGAGCACGGAGATATCACTAGTGATATGGTCTAACTCAAAAATTTGGGTCCAACGATAACTAAACCAACCATTGCGCAATACTAAGCATTTTTGATTGTTAGCAAATTGGCGCGCAACCGCTTCCATTCCAAAAGTACCGCTTCCTGGAACAATAACGGCTGAACTTGCGTTGTATGCATCTTTCAATACACTAGAGATATCAACCATCACACGCTTAAACTCTTCGGACATGTGATTCAATGAGCGGTCGGTATAGACTACTGAGAACTCTAGCAATCCATCTGGATCAACATTGGGAAGTAAGCCTGGCATAGTAATTTCCTAGGAATTTCTGTGAATAGCCCTAAATGATACCGATTTACCCATTTATTGCACCGCAACCAAGACAATCTTGATTAATTTGTCGATTTTTAAGGGGTGAGTGCGCTAAAACTAGATGGGTCCTACTCTAATCAGCGCCAAACTGTAGGCTATTCTTTTGGCGTTTCTCAACAGCATTTTTTAGCAAAGCCGTCATTCGATAGAAGCCATGAGCAAACTTGCTATAGGGCATCGTTAGAAATAAAGCCATCACGAAACCCAAATGCAGAATCAAAAGTAAAGCCATTGCTGGGGTATCGCGATAAACCAATAAAGCTAGACCAGAAGCGCTAATTAAAAATAGTAGTGCAATAAATGCTCTATCCATTGGCTTTTGACTAGCATCACCATGTGCGGAATTTCTTCGTAAATTCAAATACAGCAAACCCGCTGGACCAATTAATAAGCCGATGCCGCCTAAAATACCCAGCAGCACTGGCAAACTAGTCACACTATAAGGTGCATGCAAATGAAAAACATAGTGATAAACCGTCGCTACACTCGTCGCAGCAAAGCACAGCATAAATCCATAAAAGGTGAAATGGTGGAAACGCTTTCTCCATAGAGAAAAAGCATCATCTTCGTTATTGCAACCCTCCCCATGCCCACCACCAAGATATTTCAAAGTCAATACATCATGAGTGGCTTCGGCCACTGCATTACCTGAAATAGATCCAGGTGTGATCTCACACCAAAACCGTATTAATCCAATCGTTATTGCCAGCAAAGAAAAACTAAATACTGCGCCAAACATCAAGGCTAAAGTATTGTGTGAAAAAACTGCATAGAAATTTCCGCCTGCGGATGCCGATGAAAGCGTGCCGTTTAATAAGGCGCTCAGTATCAAGAAAAAACAGATTGAAATGGCAGTCACCAAAGACAACAACAAACCATTCTTTTTATATAAGGAACCAAATGTTTTTGGCCAAGCATAGGCCATGTACGTTTCTTTTCGAACCTGAGCCATTACTTGCGGAATATTGACACCAAACTCATGTGGCGGAGCATATTGGCAAGCATGCAGACAAGCGCCACAGTTGTGACATAAATTTGCCAAATAATTAACTACGCTTGGAGTAAATTCAATCCGCCTGGTCATTGCTGGAAATACCGCACAAAAACCTTCGCAATACCGACAGGCATTACAGATCTGCAGCATACGATCTGCCTCGGATTCTGGAGTAGTCATTTGACCCTGGGCTTCTTTAATCAGCGCATTAAGTGCTTGCATGTGCAAACTCCATTGGTTTTTTTGTTGCTGCTAGTGCAACTTGTGCAGCTTGCACTCCAGCAGCGCGACCAAAAACAGTGCCAATTGCCATGCCGATACCAGCTGCGTAACCCTTGCCTAAAACATTGCCCGCCATCATCTCGCCAGCGACAAATAAATTTGAGCTAGGTACATTATTAAAGCGGACGGCGGCAGTTTCATCCGTCTTTAAACCTAGATAGGTAAATGTTACGCCAGGGCGAACGGCGTATCCATAAAATGGTCCTTGATCAATCGGCAAAGCCCAATGCGTTTTCGCGGGCTCAATACCTTCCGTATGGCAATCATCCAAAATCGTATGATCAAAAGTACCTACCCTACAAGCTGCGTTGTAAGCCGAAATGGTTTTTACAAGAGCGCCAGAATCAAGACCCAATTTATTGGCTAATTCTTCAAGAGAATCGGCTTTCTCACCAGGAAAAACAGGAGGCATAAATCGTCCGAGCACTTTTGAATCAATGATCGAGTAACCAATCTGACCCGGTTGTTGTGCTACCAACCTCCCCCAAAAAGCATAACGCTTAGGCCAAAAATCTTCACCTTCATCTGAGAAACGTTGTCCATTTTTATTCACAACAATTCCAAATGAAACCGCATCAATACGAGTACAAATGCCGCCATCATATAGCGGGGCACGAGCATCAATTGCAACCATATGAGCTTGCATTGGATCGCTAACTGAATCCGCACCCAACTCAATCAGCTGTTTCAGCAGTACACCTTGGTTATATCGTGTTCCACGAATTAAAAAGTTTTCCGCAGGAGATTCGCCATGGTTGTTTACGCCCCATGCCTCTTTAAGCCATTCGCGATTCGACTCAAATCCCCCAGCAGCCATCACGCATGTTTTTGCCTGAATACGTTCATTACCAACATACGCCGCAACAAATTTACCGTTTTGAATTTCTACAGAAGATACGGGCGACTCATATCGAATCTGCACACCTAATTTTTCTGCACTGCGATAGTAAGCATTAACCAATGCTTTACCGCCCCCCATAAAAAATGCATTGGTGCGTGAGAGATTTAAGGTGCCTGATAGTGGTGGCTGAAAACGAACGCCATGATGTTGCATCCACTGGCGACATTGCGATGAAGCGCGGATCACGTAACGAGCTAATTGCTCATCGGTATGGCCACTAGTGACTTTTAAAACGTCCTGCCAATATTCTTCCTCAGGATAGGATTCCAGCATCACGTCTTCAGGATGATCGTGCATTGCACGAATATTGCGGGTGTGCGAAGAATTGCCGCCACGCCACTCTTTTGGCGCAGCTTCCAAAAGCAGCACGCTAGCGCCAGCCTCCCTAGCCATCAAAGCAGCACAGAGAGCAGCATTACCGCCACCAATTACTAGAACATCGACCATGAAGCTTTTAGAGGAAAAGAAAATACTTTACTGTTTTTTTGACTTATTTACCTAGACCGAAATCAATTCTGAAGAGATCGACCCTTGGTTGAGGATACCCAGATACCCAGCACAATTAAAGCAAACGCAATCCCGTGGAAAAGTTGTGGCGGCTCACCCAACATGGCAGCAGATAATAATGCGGTAAATAAAGGAATGAAGTTAGCAAAAAATGCAGCGGCAGTCGGGCCTGCGCCACTCACTCCTAGTCCCCAGCAACGATAAGCAATCAAAGATGGGCCAATTGCGACAAACAGAATTAGTGAACTAGTCCATAGATTGATCTCAAGATGAGCATGCCCCAGCGCAATTTCAAAGCCATCAAAAAAACTGGTCCATAACAGACCTACCAATACCTGCGCCATCAAGAAATCAGCCCATGGCCAACGTTGTTCGGTGCTAGGACCTGGTCGACTTAGCATCCAACTGTAAAAAGCCCACAAAATTGTGGCCAACATAATTAATAAATCACCCGCCACCATTTGCATCGAAAGTAATGCAGATAAATCACCCCTGGTTAATACAATTGCCACACCGATTAATGAAACAACTGCGCCTAACAATTGCAAAAGACTTGGCTTGACTTGATACCAGACCGCACCAATCAATAACATCCAAATTGGCATACTCGCGCCAATAAGAGTGACATTAATTGCACTGGAGGTTTGCAAAGCTAAGTAGAGCAATACGTTATAGCTCCCAACCCCAAATAGCCCTAAGAGTACAAAACGTTTTTTGTTTTGCCACAAAGGGCTTTGGGGCTTAAATACTCGCCAACCAAAAGGCAATAACAGCAAAGCAGCCAAGCCCCAGCGCGCGGCACTGAGGGTAATCGGCGAAACACTACCCACCAAAAGACGTCCCGCAATGGCATTACCTGCCCACAGGGCTGTAGCAATTAGTAAATAGGCGGCGGTAGCAAAAGTCAGTTTAGGCATTTAGGGTGGGTGGATTGGGTGCAACACAACATTTTAGAAACAATTCCCTGGTATTGCTAAGATAGAGCTAAATGAGAAGCATGCAAATACATTTGAAGGATTGATTGTGCCAGTAATTACCAATATCGAAGACCTGCGGGTTCTTCACAAAAAACGTACTCCCAAGATGTTTTATGACTACGCAGACTCTGGATCTTGGACTGAGTCTACTTATCGCGCCAACGAATCTGACTTTCAGAAAATTAAATTACGTCAACGTGTGGCCGTTGATATGACGAATCGAACAACCAAAACGAAAATGGTTGGGCAAGATGTCGCTATGCCAGTAGCACTTGCGCCAACTGGACTCACCGGCATGCAACATGCGGATGGAGAAATTTTGGCTGCAAGAGCTGCGGAAAAATTTGGTGTGCCATTTTGTCTTTCAACAATGAGCATTTGCTCTATTGAGGATGTTGCGGAGCGCACTACAAAACCATTTTGGTTTCAGCTATATGTGATGAAAGATCGTGGCTTCATTGAGCGCTTAATTGAACGTGCTAAAGCAGCAAAATGCTCTGCTCTCGTCTTAACTCTAGATCTGCAAATTCTTGGTCAACGCCATAAAGATCTGAAAAATGGTCTATCTGCTCCGCCAAAGTTAACCATTGCCAATATGATCAATATGGCTACCAAACCACGCTGGTGCCTAGGTATGGCGATGACGCCACGCAGAACCTTTAGAAATATTGTTGGCCATGCCACAGGCGTAGGCAATATGTCATCACTCTCTTCCTGGACTGCTGAGCAATTTGATCCTGGCCTTAATTGGGGTGATGTGGAGTGGATTAAAAAACTCTGGGGTGGAAAACTCATCATCAAAGGCATCTTGGATGAAGATGATGCAAGATCGGCAGCCAACTCTGGAGCGGATGCATTGATCGTCTCTAATCACGGTGGTCGCCAACTCGATGGTGCAGTCTCTAGTATTCAGGCACTGCCTGGAATTGTGGATGCAGTTGGTAAAGATATTGAAGTCTGGATGGATGGCGGTATCCGCTCAGGCCAAGATGTTCTTAAAGCCTGGGCACTAGGTGCTCGCGGCACGATGATCGGTCGACCATTCCTGTATGGACTAGGAGCAATGGGTGAGGCCGGCGTAACAAAATGCCTTGAGCTCATTCATAATGAGTTGGATATCACCATGGCCTTTACTGGTCATCGAGACATTCAGAACGTCACCAAAGACATTTTGTACCCAGGCACTTTCTAAAGCCACTAGAGCATTTAGCGCCTCGCCTTCAATCCCGCCGGGGGATGCCCTGCTTCGGCTGTTACAGGGTCAAAACCTCTCAATCAGGCCATGGCAATTCCCTAGTCTTGCTATTGTTAATGATATTGATTATCATTAACAATAAGTGAACTTAAGTTATTTTTTTCAATATGACCAAAAGCAAATATCACCCTGCCTCCATCTTTCTTCATTGGCTCGTATTTATTTTGGTAATAGCAGCCTTTATTACCATTGAATTAAAAAGCCAGTTTCCAAAGGGAAGTGAGCTCCGTGAGCTTTGTAAATCTATTCATGGTGTATTCGGTCAGTTGATTTTTTTGGCAATGATTCTTCGTCTAGCCATCCGCAATATCTATGGTGTACCTGAGCCAACGAATCCCATCCCCTTATTTACCCGTCTAGCGAAAGCAATGCATTATTTGCTTTACGCTCTGCTGCTAATTTCCCCTATTTTTGGCATTCTTTACTTCCAATATGCAGGCAAGGAAATTCATTTCTTTGGTCTAGTCTGGCCACAGTTTGTTACACCAAACCCAGAAATGAAGAAAACTGTTGAGGGCATTCATGAGTTTTTAGGTAATTCGCTTTACTTCCTGATTGGGATTCATGCATTAGCGGGTTTATGGCAACATTACATCCTGAAAGATGATTCTCTGCGGAGAATGTTGAATAAAAGTAAATCGCTCGCGTAAGGATTGATTCCGATGAAACCACTCTCTAAAAAAGCCAAGATGGCTGTGGGTTGGACTGTATTAATGACTGTAGTGGGTACGGCAATGCTGCATCAATGGCAATTCTTTGCTATGGGTTTAGCATCCCTAGCGCTCCTACTAATCGCCAATCACTATGATCTCCTCAAAGATCCTGAGGATAAAAACAAATAAGCCCCGGGCAAAAGTAAGGGGTGTTTATTTCGGGCGTTTATTTCTCTTGCTTTGCTTTTTTCAAATGAGCACCAAACTGCTCACGAATGCATTTTGACAGCGCACTAAATTCAGCAAGATGAGCAGTCGAGGATCTTGCAACCAAGGCAATCACCCTTTTTGGTGCTGGTGCACTCATTGCCTTAGCAATGAGGTCTGTGTTTTTTAAAATACTGCTTTTCACTGCCATCTCTGGCAACAAGGCGATACCAAAACCGGACTCTACCATTTGCAATAAAGTTAATAGGCTAGTTGCCTCCATGCTTTCATCCTTGCGAATATCTACTTTCTTGCAAGCCTGCAAACTATGCTCACGCAAGCAATGCCCTTCCTCAAGCAGCAAAAGTCTTTCTGCCATTTTTGCTGGAAGTGTGACCTCTTTTCCTTTAAGCGCAGGATCCCCTCGTCTAGCAACTAACCAAAAACCGTCATCAAATAATTCCTCCACAAGCAAACCGCTCACATCATAAGGTAAGGCGATGAGCGCAAAATCCAACTTATGGTCAGCGATTCTGGAAAGCAAGTTTGCGGTTAAATCCTCGCGCAAAGTAATCTTTAAATTTGGAAACCGATCACGCACTTCAGGCAATACAGCAGGCAGTAAGAATGGGGCGATAGTGGGAATCACGCCAAGTCTTATGGTAGCTGTCATTGGCTTACCAGAGGCGCCCGCATACTCCACTAAATCTTCAGAAGCAGTCAGAATGGTTTTTGCACGTTCGAGCACCTCCATGCCCGCCGGAGTAATGGATACGTTTTGGCGATCACGCTCGACCAATTGAATTCCCAGTCCATCCTCTAACTCTTTTAAGCCCGCACTGAGGGTGGATTGACCAACAAAACAAACCTGGGCTGCTCTTGTGAAATTGAGTTCTTTTGCCAATGCAACGAGATAGGTCAATTGTTTTAGTGAAGGTAAATAAGCCATACCACCCCCTTATCGAATATTTAGATAAATATTAGCATTTCTATTTGCAGAATGATTGACACGATCCAACAAGGAAATCCATCTCCACTTAAAATTACAGGAATAACAAAGGAATTCACATGAAATCATGGCAATGCATCGTATGCGGCTTTATATATGAAGAAGCAAAAGGTTTACCAGAAGATGGAATTGCACCTGGCACAGCTTGGGCTGATATCCCTAAAGATTGGGAATGCCCAGATTGTGGCGTCTCAAAATCAGACTTTGAAATGGTTCAAATCGGCTAAAACCATAACCCATCTTTTGAAACATTGATTTTTTAAATCAGGCATTAAGGGACCCACGTCATGAATCAAAGCAAACCGGAATCCTCTTCCGCCATCATCATTATCGGCAGTGGCTTAGCTGGGTATACCTTGGTCCGCGAAATTCGGAAGATTGATAAGGCTATCCCTATCACCCTGATTACACGAGAGCCTGGTTACTTTTACTCCAAACCAATGCTCTCCACAGCATTTGCAAGCAAAAAAGAAGCTGCTCAACTGATCTCTACAGCAACCGAAGCAATGGCTACTCAACTTGAAATTTCCATACTGCCCCAAACCGATGTGAGCGCAATCGATGTCACCCAAAAACTAGTGGTCTCTAATAAAGGTGAGATTGCTTATGACAAACTTGTCTTGGCGCTAGGCGCAGATCAGATTCGCGTTCCACTGCAGGGCAATGCTGCCCATGAAGTAATGACCGTGAATGATCTTGAAGAGTACGCTCAATTTCGAAATGCAATTAGCAATAAAAAGAAAATTGCAATTCTTGGTGCTGGCTTGATCGGGTGTGAATTCGCTAATGATTTAACGCTTGGTGGCTTTGAAGTTGATGTGATTGATCTTGCGCCGCATGCTTTAGGGCGCCTCATTCCTGAGACGGCTTCATCTACTTTGCAAGCGAAGCTAAGCCAAGCGGGAGTTCGGTGGCACTTTAATACCACCGCACAATCGATTAACCGCACAGGCGATATTCTGGATGTTGCTTTGGCCAATGGATCTAATATCACTTGTGACTTTGTGCTTTCCGCAGTGGGATTAAAACCGAGAGTGGATTTAGCTCAAGCCAGCGGCATTAATACTGGTATTGGCATTCAAGTTAACCGTGAATTACAAACCAACCTCTCTGATATTTACGCATTAGGTGATTGTGCTGAAGTGGAAGGTCTTGTTCTTCCATACGTCATGCCCATCATGCAAGCCGCTAGAGCGCTTGCCCAAACACTTACTGGACAACCTACTGCTTTAAGCTACCCAGCGATGCCAGTGATGGTAAAAACACCGGCTCTACCTACCATCGTATCCCCTCCTGCTAAAGGCATGGATGGCCAATGGAAAACTCAAGAAGTTGAAAATGGTTTAGAAGCTCGTTTTGAATCTGACGATGGAAAATTACTAGGATTTGTTTTGATGGGCTCGGCAACTACCCAGCGTGCAGCGCTTAGCAAAGAACTCCCCCCTATTCTTGCTTAAGTCTTTTTGATCTCATGTCGTAGAGATCAATGAAATAATAAGGCCCGCTAAGCGGGCCTTATTAACGATCAATATAACAACCAATAAACTCGATTAAGAAACAATCACAAACCAAGTAGTGTTATGAGATTGAGCAACCATCAAGAACAACATTGGCACAGAAAGCAAGGTGTTCAAGCGTGAAGTCAACATGGCTACGCGAGCAGATTTAGCCTTTACATCCGCATCTACAGTAACGATGCCGAGAGCACGTTTCTGATTTGGCCAAATAATGAACCAAACATTAAACGCCATTACTAATGCAATCCACATACCTAAGCCAATTGCACGAAATGGTGCTTGCAATGTAAAAGCTTGGTGGGCATAACCGCTCAATACAGCAATAATCAAGCCACTCAAAACAGTAAATAGAGCTGCATAACGGAACCAGAACAATGCTGTTGGGGCAATCACTTTGCCGATCGCTGGCTTTTGCTCATCAGGAATCTTTGGCATAGAAGGAATTTGCACAAAGTTAAAGTACCAAAGCAAACCAATCCACATAACACCAAACATTACGTGCAACCAACGAAATACAAATGGCAATTCAGCAGAGTTGAAGTTGCCGCCCAAAGCGAAAATAATCAATACGAGAAGCACAAAACCAGCAAGCACAGTGCGTCCCAATGAAGACAAGATTGAAGCCATGAATGGATCTCCTATATATAAAAATGCGTTCTAACTATAAACGATTCTTCTAATTTTGTTTGGCAGAGGAAATTTTTGAAAATCTGCACCAAAATAGCAAGCTAGATAGTGACTTCAGCCATTTTCAAGGGCAAAATCTCTAAAAATTGACTAATTAAAACAACGAGACGCCGCTTATGACCCAATCTAGATTATTGCGAGCAATTGGATGCCTATCCTTGCTTTGCATCGCACATATTTCCATTGACGCTTTCGCACAAGAATTCCCTCCAAAAAAGACCATCACGATTGTGGTTGGCTTTGCTCCAGGCGGCTCAGCTGATAGTGCGGCACGCGTTATTGCTAAAAAGCTTAGCGAAGATCTAGGTCAAAATGTAATTGTTGATAACAAACCTGGTGCTGGTGGCAATATTGCTCACGCGTATACCGCGACTGCGCCCGCTGATGGCTCTGTGATTTTGTTTGGCTCTATTGGCCCACTATCAATCGCGCCCCATCTCATGAAACTGCCATACGATCCCCAAAAAGATCTGGCACCGCTGACGATGGGCGTCACATTCCCAAATGTCTTAGTAGTCATTCCAGAACTTGGGGTTAAGAATTTCAAAGAATATGTTGCTCTAGCCAAAAAGAACCCGGGCAAAATTACTTATGCCTCAACAGGAAGCGGTTCTGCGTCTCACTTACAAGGTGAGCTCTTGAACGTACGTGCGGATATCGATACTGTGCACGTGCCATACAAGGGCGGCAGCCCTGCCATGGTTGATCTGTTGGGTGGCCGAGTTTCCTCATACTATTCAGCACTTGCGACAGCTGACCCCTACATTAAAAATGGCAAGCTCATTCCAATCGCTACAACTGGATTAAAGCGTGCGCCTACATTACCTAATGTACCTACGATTGCTGAATCAGGATATCCTGGTTTTGATGCAAGTAACTGGTACGCATTTGTTGCGCCAGGAAAAACGCCTGATGTCATCTTAGAGAAATGGAACAAAGCTTTAGTAGCTGCACTCAAAGACAAAACAACCAACGCCCAACTGGCAGAACACGGCCTCACGCCAAACCCAGGCAGCAGAGAGGATCTGCAGAAATATATCGCCAGTCAATCTGCGATGTGGGGAAAAATTATTGCTGATAGAAAAATCACCGCTGAGTAAACACGCAGCGGTGATATAAGTAAAGCTGAACAGTTCTTTATTGAGCTGTCCAGCCTCCATCCATATTCCACGCTACCCCTCTCACCTCTGATGCATCAGGTCCACATAAAAATACCGCCAATGCTGCAAGCTGTTCTGGAGTAACAAACTGACCAGAAGGCTGCTTCTCAGATACCAAAGCAATCTTAGCGGCTTCATTTGAAATGCCTTCACGCTCCGCACGGGCGTCAACTTGCTTTTGTACCAACGGTGTCAGTACCCAACCAGGGCAAATTGCGTTACAAGTAATACCAGTACGCGCATTTTCAAGAGCGGTTACTTTTGTTAAACCAATAATCCCGTGTTTAGCAGCAACATAAGCCGCTTTTTGTGTTGATGCAACCAAGCCATGCACTGATGCAATATTAATAATACGACCCCAGTTGCGTTTTTTCATACCAGGCAAAGCATGATGCGTTGTATGAAATGCCGAGCTTAAATTGATCGCAATGATTGCATCCCATTTATCCGTTGGAAATTCTTCAATACTTGCCGTGTGCTGAATACCAGCGTTATTCACCAGAATATCCAATGAACCAAAACGCTTTTCTGTCTGCTGAATGAGGTCTTTAATTTCCGCGGGCTTACTCATATCGGCGCCGTGATAATCGACCTCTACTCCACACGCCTTGATCTTGGCAATTGCCTCATCTCTTTCACCAAAACCATTCGCCATAATGTTGGCGCCCTGCTTGGCCAACGCAATCGCCATTCCAAGACCAATGCCGCTTGTTGAACCTGTAACTAGCGCTGTTTTACCTTTTAAAGAAGACATATAAACTCTCTCAAGAAATTAAGTGAACAAAATAAACAATATCAAATCAAATGCAGCCAATGGCCAAGTTGATGCCAAAAACTCTCAGGCACCAGTGTAAGCAACCAGGTCATGGTTAAATAACGCAACAATTTCCCAATAAACATATAAATTAAACAAGGCTTCCAAGCCAATTTAAGCCATCCTGCTGCCAAACATAATGGATCCCCAAATCCAGGCAGCCAGGAAAGCAGCAAAATTTTTGGACCCCAATCTTCCAACCACGCTTTAAGCTTAGTATTTTTAGGCTCTCCAACGGACTTCATCCCTTGACGCGCAATATATCCAAGCCACCAGTCGAGCATACCGCCCAGGGTGTTGCCAATAGTTGCCACCATGATGGCCACCCAAAACAACTGTGGGTTTAAGCTGATGTAACCAAATAAGATTGGCTCTGATCCAAGCGGTATTAAGGTTGCAGAAACAAAAGCGCTAATAAAGACAGCAGGTAAACCTACTGATGGCATGCCAAACCATGCAAAAAAGTGCTGAAGTGCTTGTTCTATCAAGCAAAAACTCCGGATTTTTTCAAAACAAGGCCGCTTTCATATTGAATGATCTCATTTTAAGCTCAAGCATGCTGAGGCATTCCTCCTGAATTTCAATTCTTGCTTAAACTAATGGTTTGCACTGAATAGCTATAGAACATCACCATGAATCACCCCATCCCCAAGCCAGATCAATATCAAGATATGCGTGAAGCGTTGCGCGACCTATGTGGCAGTTTTGATTCTGCATATTGGCAAAAAATTGATCACGAGCGTGACTATCCTGAGGCCTTTGTTGATGCGATGGCAAACGCGGGCTGGTTAGCAGCCTTGATTCCAGAAGAATATGGTGGCTCTGGTCTCGGTTTAGCTGAAGCCTCAGTCATCATGGAGGAAATTAACTTCTCCGGCGGTAATGCTGGTTCTTGCCATGGTCAGATGTACAACATGGGTACGTTATTACGCCATGGATCTGAAACACAAAAGAAACTCTATCTCCCCAAAATTGCAACTGGCGAATTACGTCTACAAACCATGGCTGTTACTGAGCCAACTACAGGAACTGACACAACCAAGCTTAAAACTACCGCTGTTAAAAAAAGTGATAAGTATGTTGTGAATGGTCAGAAGGTCTGGATCTCTCGTATTCAGCACTCTGACTTAATGATTCTCCTGGCAAGGACTACGCCACTTGCGGAAGTAACCAAAAAATCTGAAGGCATGTCAATTTTTATTGTTGATCTTAAAGAAGCAATCGGCAAAGGCATGACAATTCAACCAATCGCTAATATGGTGAATCATGAAACTAATGAGGTCTTCTTTGATAACCTAGAGATTCCTGCGGAGAACTTAATTGGCGAAGAAGGCAAAGGCTTTAAATACATCCTTGATGGACTTAATGCTGAGCGTACTTTGATTGCTGCTGAATGTATTGGTGATGCCTACTGGTTTGTGGATAAAGCGCGCCGCTATGCCAATGAGCGTGTAGTCTTTGATCGCCCGATTGGCAAAAACCAAGGCATACAGTTCCCGATTGCAGACTCTTATATCGAGACAGAAGCAGCTAACCTCATGCGCTTTAAAGCTTGCAATCTCTTTGATGCAAAAGAGCCTTGTGGCGCCGAAGCCAATATGGCGAAGTATCTAGCGGCTAAAGCTTCATGGGAAGCTGCAAACGTCTGCATACAAACTCATGGTGGATTTGGATTTGCTAATGAGTATGATGTTGAGCGCAAGTTCCGCGAGACACGCCTCTATCAAGTAGCACCGATCTCTACCAACCTCATCTACTCTTATGTGGCTGAGCATATCCTTGGTCTGCCAAGATCTTTCTAATCAATATTCAATATGAGCATTCGTCCACTAGATGGCATTACAGTGATTGCTTTAGAGCATGTCATTGCAGCTCCTTTTTGCACAAGACAATTAGCTGATCTTGGAGCTCGTATTATCAAAATCGAGCGCCCAGGCGATGGCGACTTTGCAAGAGGCTATGACACTCAAGTTGAAGGACTCTCCTCTCACTTTGTTTGGGTGAATCGATCCAAAGAAAGCATTACCCTTGACCTGAAACAAGACTCTGCTTTAGCGGTGCTAAAAAGCTTACTCAAAACAGCTGATGTATTTATTCAAAATCTAGCGCCAGGTGCAGCAGCTCGTATGGGCCTCACTCCAGAAGCGCTCCAAAAAGAAAATCCCGGCCTGATTCTTTGTGCGATTTCTGGTTACGGTAATGATGGCCCTTATCGCGACAAAAAGGCATATGACCTGTTAATTCAGAGTGAAGCAGGATTCCTCTCTATTACGGGCACCCCCGAAACCCCAAGTAAAGCAGGAAACTCTATTGCTGATATCGCGGCTGGCATGTACGCCTATACCAATATTTTGGCCGCCCTCTTACAAAGAGGCAAAACAGGCAAAGGCACAGTGATTGATATCTCCATGCTAGAGGCCTTGAGTGAATGGATGAGTTTTCCAATGTATTACGCCTATAAAGGCGCCAATCCACCATCTAGAAATGGTGCATCACATGCCACCATTTACCCCTATGGCCCTTTTAAAGCTGGGGATGGAAAGACAGTAATGCTTGGCCTACAAAACGAGCGTGAGTGGGTACAGTTTTGCGAAATAGTTTTACAAAATCCAGATCTAGCAAAAGACGAGCGCTTCGACAAAAACTATAAACGTAATGAGAAGCGCGCTGAATTATTGGAGATAATTAATGCATGTTTTCAAAAACTCACTGTGGAACAAGTAATCGCCAGATTAGATAAAGCGCATATTGCTAATGCACGACTTAATGACATGGAAGGCCTTTGGAAGCATGAACAACTGAAGGCTCGTCAACGTTGGGCTGAAATAGGAACTCCAGCGGGCAAGATACCAGCCCTTTTACCTCCTGGTCTAAATGATAGCTACGACTATCGAATGGATCCCATTCCTGCGGTTGGTGAGCATACCGAATCCATTCTCAAAGAACTCGGTATGAGTGATGATGAGATCGCACACATGCGTGCAAACGGAGCCATTTAAAGAAGCGGCGAAGCCAGATGTGCTGCGTTCTCAAGGTAGTGATGCCAACGTGGACGCTTTGCCCAAACCTTAGGATCAACCAAATCGGATTGTTGCAGATAGGTTTTGATGAGCTTTTCAAGCTTGGCACAGAAATCTTCGTTATACACAATAAGGCTGATCTCGAAATTCAAACGTAAGCTGCGCTGATCAAAATTTACCGATCCAAAAATTGCAATACGTTTATCAATTAGCAAACTCTTGGTGTGCAATAAACCCCCATGAAACTCTGCGATTTGAACGCCTGCGCCCATGAGGTCAGAATAAAAACTCTTGCTACTCCAAGCCACTAGCGTGGAATCATTTAATTTTGGAACGATCAAGGTAACCTTAACCCCCCTGCCAGCAGCAGCCATTAAAGCCTGGATCAAGCCATCATCCGGACCAAAATAAGGAGTGGTGATTGTGAGCTCTTGGCGCGCATCCATGATGGATGAAAGCAATACTTGATACAAAATATCATCTCGATAAACTGGACCAGATGAGAATTCTTGCGCCAATGCCGCACCCTCATGCGGAGATACGGGAGGCTCACGATCATTAAAATGCTTGATTCTAGGATTATCGACACTCCAGTCAAACGCAAAGGTAAGCTCAAACTGAGCCGCTACAGGGCCTTCAATTCTGACCATCGCATCGACCCATTCACCAACGCCTGAATCTTGCTTAAAGGTGCGCGGATCAACCATGTTCATACTGCCAGTCCACACAACGACACCATCAATCACAAATATCTTGCGATGCAATCTCAAATCTGCTCGTCGGAATTGAAATCGTCCAAACTGAATCGGCAAAGCTTCCGTCACCTGAATGCCAGCACTTCGAAAACGGGCCGGCCATTGCGACTTAAACCAATCTTTACTACCCAGTGAATCCAGCAGAACACGGCATGCTACACCGCGCTTGGCAGCAGAGATTAATGCTTCACCTACCTTGTCCGCATCTCCACCTAAAGCCCAGATATAAAACTCAAGGTGTAGACTTTTTTTAGCCCGCTGAATCTCATCAATAAATAATTGCAATATTTTTAAAGATTCTGTGTGCAACTCGATTTTATTTCCCGCAACAACAGGTGATCCATTACGGGACTCCGCAAGTAGACTGAGTGCTTGCCCCTCAAATGGTAATTTTTTTCGATCTACCAAGTGTTGTTGGCGCATTTCTTGAGTAATCTTTTCATACTCATGATTCATGCGAACAATTTTGCGGGTTAACTTGCGACCAACAGGGCGCTCGCCTATCAAAATATAAAGAGAAATACCAATGAGTGGCACCAAAATAACAATGAGGAACCAAGCAAAGGCAACTCCTACAGGTCTTCTAGCCGAGATGAGATAAACGCCAAATAAAACAACAATGCTGGCATGTAAGACTGGGATCCAGATTAATGAAAAACCAAAAACCGATCCAAAGATATATGACAGTATGTTCATTCCAATTCCAGTTCAGCAGCAATACCTAGATGATCCGATAACTTAAGCCATTCATGCAAAATTTCTCCTGAATGAATTTTAAGTCCACGCACATAAATTCGATCCATCGGCAAAATCGGCTTCATACTCGGGAATGTTCTTGCAGGAGCGCCCGTTAGCACTTCAAAAACCTCATTAAATCCTGCATCGCGCATCGGAAACCCTACTCGATTACGCCAGTCATTGAAGTCACCCGCCACAATGGTCGGCGCACCATCGGTCAATTCTTCGATATAACGAATAATTTCTGCAGTCTGTCGCGCTCTACCTCGCTCAAATAAAGCTAAGTGCACACAAAAGCAATGGATAGCCGGTCCAAGTTCATCAAATTGAATCATGCTATGCAATAAACCGCGTCTTTCAAAACGATATGCAGAAATATCGTAGTTATTTCCTTTGAATAATGGACGTTTAGAGAGAATTGCATTGCCGTGATGGCCATCAGGGTACTCGACATTTTTTCCATAATGCCAGTCATGCCAAAAATCCTCTGACAAAAAATTGGTTAATTCTGTCATTGGCCACTGAGCAAAGCGACGAATTCTTCCACGATGCTCTTGCTGCAATTCCTGCAAGAACAAAATATCGGGATGATGGCTGCGCATTTTTTGACGCAGTTGATGGATTGTTGAATGACGATGCAAGGGAGATAAGCCCTTGTGAACATTCATGCTCATCACTGTAAAGCGGGTTCCTTTAGCTGGACTCACTAAGACTGTCCCGCAGCATTTTGGCGCCGTATGCGCGCCATATAAATTTCACTTTCAACGAGATCCTGGCATTGCATGCATTTATTGCAAATCGAAGCTTGCTCCCTCAGCTCATCAATAGAACTAATCGGGTTAGCGTCTAAATACTCACGCAATTCAATATCAAAGACCTCATTACAGAGGCAAACTATTTCAGCCATAAGTTCTAAATAAGGGAATTCAGTCTCATTTCAGTCATTTTGCCATTGGCTTGATAGAATCAAGCGCATGTTCACCGCCTTTCATGATGCTTTCACACTACTAGCACGCCTCGATAGCGGTGTCATTGGCATTGTCTTGGTTTCTCTTCAGGTTAGTTTAAGCGCCCTTCTATTTGGCGCACTCATCGGGGTACCAATCGGAGCCCTGCTAGCTACCGAGGAATTTAAGGGCAAAAAGGCGATTATCGTGACCCTCAACACGCTCATGGGGGTTCCCACGGTTATTGTCGGGGTGGTGGTGTATCTAATGCTTTCCCGCTCAGGCCCCCTGGGAGCCTGGGGATGGCTTTTTACTGCAAAGGGTATGACCCTTGCTCAAACCTTGCTAACCACCCCCTTAATTGCTGCCCTTAGCCGACAAATCCTTGAAGACTCCTGGAAGATTCATCGGGACTCATTTTTAAGCCTTCGCCTACCGCTATTTTCTCGTTATAAGTGGCTTATTTGGGATTGCCGTTTTTCATTAACAATCGCTATTTTGGCTGGTCTTGCCAGAGCAATATCTGAAGTCGGCGCAGTCATGATTGTGGGTGGCAATATTGATCACTCCACCAGAACGATGACTACCGCTATCGCCCTAGAAACTAGTAAGGGTGATTTGCCGCTAGCCTTGGCATTAGGAATCATCCTATTAACCATTGTTCTTCTAGCCAATTTATTTACTTTTGCCGTGCGCCAGATAGTGGAGCGTCGTTATGGTTAATCACAAGGAACAGTTTGGGCGATTCATCGAGCTCAAAGATATTACCGTCGCAAGGAATGGTCGCACCATTTTGAATATTCCACATGCTCTCATCCCAGCAGATCGAATTACGGCCTGCATTGGGCCCAACGGGGCTGGAAAAACTACTCTACTAAAGCTACTCGCCGGACTCATTCAACCTGATACTGGCACCGTTCAATTTTCATTTGCTAGCAAAACCGCTTTAGTACTTCACCATAACCCAATGATCAAGGCATCAGCGCGCACTAACATCAGCTTAGCAAAAGAGGTTGATGCCACCATTACCGATCAAGCTATTGATGTCGCTTTGAAGCAGATTGGACTCAGCGAATTAGCACAAAATCCTGCACATAAGCTCTCAGCGGGCGAACGTCAAAAACTCTGCCTTGCTAGGGCTATGTTACAAAAACCAAATTTGCTACTACTAGATGAGCCAACGGCAAATCTTGACCCTAGCTCCACCGATCAAGTAGAGGGGATGATTCGCAAATTTAATATTGAAGGCGCGGATGTTCTCTTCTCCTCCCACCAACTTGCACAAGTACAAAGGTTGGCTCAATACATTCTCTTTATCGATCAAGGTGAGATAAAAGAAAAGGGACCCTCTGGCCCCTTCTTTTCAAATCCGCAAACTACTTCGGCTAAACGCTACTTACATCAAGAATTAATTCTTGAATAATCCTCGAATAACTATTTCGCTGCTGGCGTAGCAGCAACAGGCGCTACAAAAGGTGGAGGAGCAACACAGGCTGCTGGAGCAGGAGTCCCAGCAACCCTAAATCGATCAGCTACTCGATTTTGCGCCTGACACAGTTGATACGCAGAGACTTTATCTCCATAAGCAGCTTTCGCCTTGGTCAAGGCCGCAGCTTCAGCTTGCTCTGGCGTTAATGGAGGCAAAGCAGCAAAAGCTGTTGCGCCAACCAATGCACCGAATGCAAAAGCAATGATTTTTTTCATAGCCTATCCTTATTTATTCACCTTGTTATACCAAAGCTCATGATGCTCCTTAGCCCAAGTAGCATCCACGTAACCAGTTTTCATGCCGTCGATTGAACCTTGCGAGCCAATCGTACCAATGTAGATGTGCCCCATTGCCATCGCAGTCATCAAAATTGCTGCACTACTGTGAATAATATTGGCGATTTGCATCGTGCCACGGGTATATTCAATACTCATAAACGGAACGATCATATCAAGCACAAATCCAGACGCTGAGATTACCAAACCTAAGAAAGTCATCCCGAACCAGAACCAGAATTTCTCTCCAAAATTAAAGAAGCCTGCTGGAATATGTTTGCCAGAGAAAATGCCACCGAAACCCATAATCCAATCGACATCTCCTTTGCTAGGTATATTTTTATGAGCAAAGAGTAAAAAGAAGATCACGATACAGATCGTAAATAACGGGCCAGTAAAGTTATGGATATTCTTGCAAAGCGCTAAAAATGATCCATAAGCCACCCCACCCATCAATGGCATTGCAAAATACTTGCCATAGAGAATTAAGAGGCCCGTAAACGCAAGCGCCAAGAAGCTAAATGCCATCAGCCAATGCACAAGACGATCAAAAGCACTAAATCGCTTAATTTTTACGCCTGACAATGGCTCATGCAATTTCATTGGACCTTTTAAGGTGTAGGTTGCAATAATTCCAAAGAATGCAATCGCTAATAACCAACCACCATATACAGTAATGACCCCATTACGAATCAGGCGCCACTCTTGACCTGAACGCTGAATCAGAACACTCGACTCCTTGTCTGGAATGCTGACGTAGTTATAGGGATCGCTATTAGCTGTTGTAAAGATAGATGGGTTTGCGGGTTGTGATTGCGCTTGAGTTCCGCTCGCTAAAGCATTTGGATTTGCAGGCACCGAGGATGGCGGGATATCCACACCACTTGGTGATGGCAATGGCGCCATCGGCGCACGTTCCGCAAAGGCAACACCGCTAACCACCGTGAGCGATAAACCTAAAGTCACCACCAAAGTGCCTAGTAATTTAGAAAATGATCGTTTCATAAAAAATGTCCTTGAACGTTATCGACGTTATCGTTTTATTTATTGTTTTCTGATGATCACTTAATACGACTGTATTCGTTTTGACCTTGAGTACGCTTATCAATCGACTCAGTCCAGCTAGCTTGATTGCCGGGCGTCCAGCCTTTTGTCACGAAACCATTATTAGCGCCCATATATGGAGCAACATCGGGGCGCTTGGCTGCCTTAGCGGCAATCTCAGGCGGCTCGGAACAAGCAGTCAATAGTCCAGCAGCAATACAAAGACCTAGGATTTTGTAATAGGCTTTCATTATTTAGCTCCCGGAATTTTTGCTGCAGGCGTTGGAGTTGGTGCTGGCGTATCTGGACCACCGTAAGCAGTAGTCCAACCAAATGCTTTAGAGCCAGGATATTTGCCATTCTTCTCGCGAGTCTTCACGCGATTATTGAAAATATCGGTGATCACATCACTATCGCCACCAATCAATGCTTTGGTAGAACACATTTCAGCACACAAAGGTAACTTACCTTCTGCCAAACGGTTGCGGCCATACTTTTCAAACTCTGCAACACTTCCATTCTCTTCTGGTCCACCACTACAGAATGTGCACTTATCCATTTTGCTACGAGAACCAAAGGCGCCCTTACTTAAGAACTGAGGCGCACCAAATGGACAGGCAAATGAACAGTAGCCACAGCCGATGCAAATATCTTTGTCATGGAGCACCACGCCTTCATCGGTGCGGTAGAAACAATCCACTGGACAAACCGCCATACAAGGCGCATCGGTACAGTGCATACAAGCTACTGATACTGACTTTTCTTGTCCAATGATGCCGTCATTTACTGTGACCACGCGTCGTCTATTGACGCCCCAAGGCACTTCATTGTCATTCTTACATGCAGTAACACAGCCATTGCACTCAATACAACGCTCTGTATCGCAGATAAATTTCATTCTTGCCATTGTGTTCTCCTGACTCTATCTTTTAACTTAGGCAAATTTTTCGATTTGGCACATGGTTGTTTTGGTCTCTTGCATCATCGTGACCTGGTCATAACCATACGTAGTAGCAGTATTCACAGCCTCACCCAATACAACAGGGGCAGCACCTTCTGGGTAATACTTACGCAGATCATTTCCTTGCCACCAACCAGCAAAGTGGAATGGGACCCATGCAGTTCCTTGATCAACACGCTGCGTTACGAGTGCACGCACTTTGATCTTGGCGCCTGTTGGAGACTTAACCCATACATAATCCCAGTTCTTAATGCCACGATCAGCAGCAGCCTTAGGATTGATCTCCACAAAGTTCTCTTGTTGAAGCTCTGCAAGCCATGGATTTGAACGAGTCTCGTCACCACCACCCTCATACTCAACTAAACGACCTGAGGTCAGGATGATTGGGAACTTCTCATATAACTTCTGGTTCAAGTTTTGATCTTGAACAGTCTTATAGAGAGTTGGCAAGCGCCAGAAGTTCTTCTTATCCGCTGAAGTAGGATACTTGCGCATCATTGCCGCATTAGTACTGTAAAGCGCCTCACGGTGAATTGGAACTGGATCTGGGAAGTTCCAAACCACTGCGCGCGCTTTGGCATTTCCAAAAGGATGGCAACCATTTTTCATGACAACCCGCTGAATACCGCCAGACAAGTCTGTTTTCCAGTTCTTACCTTCGGCTAATTTCTTCTCGTCTTCGGTTAATTGATCCCACCAGCCCAACTTCTTAACTAAGACATGGTCAAACTCTGGGTAACCAGTCGTAATCGCGGAACCTTTGGAATATGAACCATCAGCAGCCAATAAGCTCACGCCATCACGCTCAACACCAAAGTTAGCGCGGAAATTGCCACCACCTTCCATCACGCTCTTGCTAGTGTCATAGAGGTTTGGAGAGCCTGGGTGCTTGATTGCGGCAGTACCATAGCAAGGCCATGGCAATCCGTAGTAATCACCAGTTGTATCGTATCCAGTAACTGGGTCAACTCCACCACGAGACTTCAGAGTCCTTGGATCAAAAACACCAACCATTCGCATGTGTGCTTTCAAGCGCTCTGGTGTTTGACCGGTGTATCCAATTGTCCAAACTGAGCGATTGATCTCGCGCAAGATATCTTCAATTTGCGGCTCTCTCCATTGCTTACCAGCAAACTTGGAATTGAGCATCTTGTAGTTCTTAGACAACTCTTCACCAAAACCTAAACGATCAGCAAAGGCTTGCATGATCACATGATCAGGCACGGATTCAAATAAAGGATCAATTACTTTTTCACGCCACTGCAGAGAACGGTTTGATGCAGTTGCTGATCCCACTGTTTCAAATTGCGTCGCGGCTGGCAATAAGTAAACATTGCGATTCTTATTAACGGTATCCCCTTCTGCTGCAGGCATTGCTGCCATCGCAGCAGTTGCACTTGGATATGGATCAACCACCACCAATAAATCCAACTTGTTCATCGCGCGCTTCATATCCAAACCACGAGTTTGCGAGTTAGGCGCATGACCCCAGAAGAAAACACCCTTCACATTTGTCTGCTGATCAATCATGTCATTCTTCTCGAGAACGGCATCAACCCAGCGTGAAACGGTGGTACCAGATTTTTCCATCATGTCTGGGGCGTAACGACCTTTGATCCAGTCATAGTCAACACCCCAAACTGTTGCATAGTGCTTCCATGAACCCGCGGCCAAACCGTAGTAACCAGGCAATGAGTCAGGATTAGGTCCTACGTCTGTTGCGCCCTGCACGTTATCGTGACCACGGAAGATGTTTGTACCGCCACCAGATTTACCAACGTTACCTAAAGCTAATTGCAAGATACAAGATGCACGCACCATGGAATTACCGATAGTGTGTTGAGTTTGTCCCATACACCAGACAATCGTGCTTGGACGATTCTTTGCCATGGTTTCGGCAACTTTATACATTTGTGCTTCAGGAACACCACAAGCCTCTTCTACAGCGGCAGGGGTCCACTTCTCCATAACCTCTTTACGAATTTCTTCCATTCCATAAACGCGGTCATTGATGTACTTCTTATCTTCCCAGCCATTTTTAAAGATGTGATAAAGCACACCAAACAAGAATGGAATATCTGTACCAGAGCGAATGCGTACATACTGATCAGACTTTGCCGCAGTCCGGGTGTAACGTGGATCAACCACAATTACCTTGCAACCATTTTCCTTAGCATGCAATAAGCTCAACATCGATACAGGGTGAGCTTCCGCAGCATTGGAACCAATATACAAAGCAGCTTTGGCATTCATCATGTCGTTATAGCTGTTTGTCATGGCGCCGTAGCCCCAAGTATTTGCTACACCAGCAACCGTAGTTGAGTGGCAGATACGAGCCTGGTGATCTGTATTGTTTGTTCCAAAGAAAGAGACCCACTTACGTAGTAAGTAGGCCTGTTCATTGTTATGCTTTGAAGATCCAATAAAGAACATTGCATCTGGTGAGTACTTCTCACGAATGCCCTTCATCTGAGCAGTAATTTCAGTAAGTGCTTGGTCCCATGAGATGCGCTGGTACTTACCATCCACCAACTTCATTGGATAACGCAAGCGGTAGTCACCGTGACCATGTTCACGAAGTGCCGCGCCCTTGGCACAATGAGCACCCATGTTAATTGGGGAATCAAAAACCGGATCTTGACGAACCCACACACCATTCTCAACTGTCGCATCTACTGCGCAGCCCACTGAACAGTGAGTGCAAATGGAGCGCTTAACCTCAATCTTGCCCTTGCCGTCCAACATAGCTTTACTTGGCTCGGCTGCAGCTTTTTGCACCAGACTTAATTGACTAGCAGCAATACCTGCACCAACTCCGATTCCGGAACGCTTTAAAAAGGTTCGACGATCCATCGTTGGCACGGCTGCCTTGAGACCGCGAGACAAGCTACCAATTAAACGAGATGTAGATCGACTGCTTTGTGGTGTATTGGATTTACGAGTCAGACTCATGTTTGATCCCTAAGAAATTTTTATCTGCAGAAAATAATTAACGTTTACAAAACCATTGAGTTAAATCAGGGTGCTTGCGTAATATTTGCGCATATGCTCAGTTATGGTTTTGGTCTCCTCCGTAACTTTTGCGCCACCTGCTAGTTCTTGAGTAATTGCTTTACCAACAGATGTTTGGGAAGCCACTGCGACAGTGCCTACTGCTGCGCCTGCACCAATAAAGAACATTCGACGAGAAGTTTTTGGTTGTTCGCTTGAGGCAACTTTAGTTTTAGTGCTCATGGCATGCTCCTTTGTAATTTTTCTTGATTGCAATCAAGTTTAATCACTTATTGCACTTTTGACATATTAGTTTCAAAAATAGTGGGTAAGGCTTTCCCCATATTGCAGCGCAGCATTAAATCATGTCAAAACTTTGGCCTTCGATATCTAGAAATTCTCTAGTCAGAATGGCAACTGGATGGTAAAGATGCATCTCGGGAAGATCTTGTATTGCATCGCACAATTCCCCATACCAAGGACGAATATGTTCGTTGAAAAAAACCCTTTGATTTGTAAGGTTAGATATTTCGACGTCATCCCCCGCAATCAAGTAGCGCATGACTTCGCATAGCGCAGAAATATGATCTTCGGTTTCGGTCACCTCTTCAGCGGCCTCAAGCCCAAACTCTTCAAGTGCCTTGCGAATATTGACCAAAGGCCTTTCATTGAGATGACCGGCCATATAAAACGACCCATTTAAAACAATGTTTGGCTTGCCCACACTAATAAAGTTCAAGTCAAACTCATCATGCCAAGCTTTTGCAGAGTTATTCTTCGCCACCTCAACCACATCCATCCATGCTTTGGCTAGTGGGGCATCATTAGATGCATCTTGCTGATCAGCGGTTGCGGCAATTTGATCTAAAAATTCTTGATCTGGCGGAAGATGAAAAAAGCGCGCAATCAATCCATAGAGATCGGCTCGCGCCAAATCCTCTGGTAACCCAACATCACCAACTTCAGTTGTTAATGGCTTATTTACCTTTTGCGCACTCTGATCCGTCATAACTCTTTCTTAACCATATCGACTACGCGGCAATCGCCGCACATTTTTAAGCGATCCATCGCTGCGCCGCTAAATGCGCTATGCGCACCTAGTTTTGCCAGCATGAGGTCAACCATTTTTGCAGTTCCAAATGGTTTACCACAGCTAATGCAATGAAAAGCCTGGGTCTCATTTAGGGTTTGCTTTTGTTTACGCTGTTCCACACTCTGTAAGCGCGGATCCAAGGTCAATGCGCTCTCGGGACATGTTTGCACACAGATGCCACATTGAACACACTGCTTTTCAATAAAGGAGAGTATTGGCTCATCAACGTTATCAAGAAGCGCACCCTCTGGGCAACTACCAACGCATGACATGCACAAGGTACACGCATCTCGATTAATCTTTAACCCACCTAATAAAGAATTTTTGGGGAGAGATGCGCCCGCCTCAGGCAAACGTGTCTTTGCCTGTTTTTGCAAATACTCTAAAACCGCCTCCAAAGTTTCTCTCTTTTGGTTAGATAAACCGAAACTAGCCGGAGAACAGATTGGCTTTAATGAGCCACGCTGACGCAGATCGCCCATTGCTTTGGATATTGGAGACAAATCTTCTTGCGAATCAGTCAATAACAATTGAATACGATCATCAAATCCATAGGCATTCAAAATAGCATTAGCGAGTTTCACTTGATTGGTTAGCGCTTCACGATAAGCAGGATCTTCATCGCCACTTAGCAACAAAATCACCTCTGCAAAACCATAAGAGAGTGCACCAAGCCACAACTCTAAACCCGTTGAAGCAATGTGTTCGATGCCGTAAGGCACTACAAAGGCAGGCAGACCCTCAAACCGTTTTGGCAAGACATGAGCAGACCGACCTAAGCTTTGAATCAGTTGGCCGCCTACTTTATGGTTGTGCAATAGCAAACTCGGGCTTAATTCCAAGTTGAATTTGGTAGCTTCAGCATTAAATACGCTAGCAATTGTTTTTAATTCTTTTCCTTGATGAGGCACGCTTGGATAGTTGTAGCGCATCGCACCAGACGGACAAACCGTAGAACAAGCACCGCAACCCATACAAAGATTCGGATTCACCTCTACGGCCCCTTGACCATTCTTAAATAGCGATCCGATTGCCCCTGTAGAGCAGACATCAATACAAGCACTGCAACCTACTTTGCCATTACGGCCATGCGCGCATATTTTTTCGTTGTATGCAAAATATTTGGGCTTTTCAAATTCACCAACCATCTCAAGCAATTGATTCATGATCAAAGCCTGGTCTAAAGGGTCGCTGCCAGTTGCGAAATAACCTTGTGGCGTTTGGCTCATACGCATCGCAGGACTTGAGCGTAGATCCAATATCAAATCAAACTCTGAACTACGCTCAATCTCTTGGCGATCAAATGATATTGCGCCAATACTTGCGCAAGCCGTTACGCATGATCGATGTGCCTTGCATTTATTTAGATCAATTTGAAATGAAAGATCAATCGCATTTTCTGGGCATACGTCAAGACATGCTCCACAGCGAATGCACATCTCCAAATCGATAGGGTTTCTTATATCCCAACTCACTGAAAAATTACCGAGATATCCATCTAACTTGGTCACTACACCACTGTAGATAGGGTAATCACGCGCTAATGGCAGCTCGCCTGGCTCAGTACAGAGCACGGAGACATCCAAAGCAGTTTGGAGTTTTTCTGCCCAAGGTATTGCCTGGTCACCAGAGCCTATGATTAGCAATCTACCCTGACTTTCATAATTCACAACTGGCACAGCTTCCGCTTCTGGCATTTCACTTAAAGCCAACAAGGCGGCAATCTTGGGTCCAGATGTTTTCGCCTCTTGAGTCCATCCAGCCACTTCTCGAATATTGACGAACTTCAAAGGAGCAATTAACGGCTTTTCAGATTGGGCTGCTAACTCACTAAATAAAGAAGCCTCTTGCGTGCAAGCGACCACAATGGAATCAGAATCGTTCAAGCCCTTGAGGAAAGAGCCAACCTCTTGCCTACATAAAGACTGGTGCATGGTCACGCCCAACGCCTTAGCATCTAGAGGCATCGTGCCGTTGCAATTACATACAAATTTTTGGGCCATTAACAACCTTCTAGGTTTTTTTCTGCTCTAACTTTGATAAGGGGCCGCTTGAATCTTTTTGGTCCTTTATCAACTCATTTGTCGACGCGTCAGCCCCCTGAATACTAGTGGATGTTAAATCAGTTTTAAATTCTGCCTCCAAAGTCTGATTTTCTGTATTTGACAAAGTGTCTGATGGTTCTGTATCAGCCCTATCCTTTACGATCGCTTCTGACTTTTTGCGGAATAGATTCAGCATGTCACTCTGCACCATGCGCTCCAACATGCCCGTTGGCAGTGGATCAGGCTTTGAATAATCATCAATATAAATGTCTAAACCATCCATCACGTTAAAGTGTGGGTCAGTAAACATTTTCTTTAAAGCGGCCTGCTGCACAGCAGGATCTACATCTGGCTTCATAAAAGCAGAAAAATCTGGGGCGAATCGATCGATTTTTTTTACATCCTCAAAAGTCACTGGTGGTGAACTTTGATCACCCAATTTATTGTGATCTGCAGAACTATTGTCTGCGATTGGCGAAGTGACTTGTTTCGATTCAGGCTGCTGAGGAACTTCATCTTCTTTTTCTTTGCCAGCCTTACGACGCGACCATCGACTGAGAAAACCTTCCGTCATCTTTCCTCCGCAGGGCGTTGTGCACCCTTGAATGAGGCAGGTTTATGGCGTTTTTTAGGTTCAGGTCGATAGTGCTCATCAACATATTCTTGTAACCATGCTGCATGCTCCTGACTCATCGGCACCGTATCAACAGACTCCCCGCCATCTAATAAACGCGCAGCCTCGTTATAACTGACGCAAATTCGGTGAGGAACAGCAATAGCGGTATCAGCCTTAGCTAGCTGCAGAGATGCTGCATCAATATATCGATCAATATCTTCTTCTAAACGCCACATTACAAACCAACAAGGCTTAGTAGCTGAAGTATTCAGGTAATAGCCCTCTGCCTCATCCTGATACAGGTTGAGCTCAAATCCCGTAAACAACCAGGTTTCACCTTCAGAGTCTTGCCCATGGAATCTTCCTGTAACAGAATTCGGTGATTGGCTTGCGTATTGCTCAAAATCAGGCAACACCTCTAGCGGTACCCAGCGGTGCGAGACCCATGGATTATCTATTTTTTGTTTACACATGAGCACCGCAAAGCGCATAGTAATTTAACTTTTTATGTGTTTTGAACAACAATGTTGGGGAACTTGCTACTCATATCCTTTGAGAGTGCAGCAACTCTGATCGCAACTCTTCTGGCGATGTTTTTGTAAATCGCACTGATAGCTCCATCAGGATCCGCAATCACAGTAGGTCTACCCGCGTCAGCTTGCTCGCGAATCGATAGATTGAGAGGCAAAGCACCTAAGAACTCTACTCCGTAGTCTTTACACATTTTTTCGCCGCCACCAGTGCCAAATACATGTTCTTCATGACCGCAACTCGGACAAACATAAGTGCTCATATTTTCAATAATGCCAACGATAGGTACCCCTACCTTCTCAAACATCTTAAGGCCCTTACGTGCGTCAAGTAATGCGATGTCTTGAGGCGTAGTCACAATCACAGAGCCGGTGACAGGCACCTTTTGGGAGAGTGTTAATTGAATATCACCCGTACCCGGGGGCATATCAACTACTAAATAGTCGAGGTCACGCCAACGTGTTTGGCGCAGTAATTGTTCTAATGCTGAAGTCACCATAGGACCGCGCCAAACCATCGGCGCATCATCATCAATCAAAAAGCCAATCGAGCTAGCTTGCAAGCCATGCCCTTCTATTGGCTCAATCGTGTTTTCTTCAAGAGAATCTGGTCTACCAGTAATGCCCAGCATCATAGGCTGACTTGGTCCATAAATATCTGCATCCAGTATTCCAACTTGTGCGCCCTCAGCGGCAAGAGCCAATGCTAAGTTAACTGCAGTAGTTGATTTGCCAACACCACCTTTACCGCTTGCTACAGCAATAATATTTTTAACGCCAGGCAATAACTTAACTCCTCGCTGAACGGCATGCGCAACAATTTGGCTAGTGACGTTCACGCTAACGTTTTTGACACCAGGTAAATTACGCAAAGAATTAATTGCCGCTTTTCGAATAGCATCAAATTGACTTTTTGCTGGATAACCTAAAACAATATCGAGTGAGATGTCACCATCTTCCACCTTGAGATTCTTGATATTTTTAGCGGTGACAAAATCGACGTTTGTATTCGGATCGATCAAACTCTTTAATACACCTTGAACCGCTTCAACAGTAACTGACACTACTTTCTCCCATGGCGAGCAACCCCTAGAATGCATCGCGGAGTTGTAAAAAATATTGAATTAATTAGAAGTAGATTAACCGCACCAGCAAAAAATTGCTTGAAATGAGATCGGGCGATCTTGCGAGGCTAGATTAAAAGATGATTAAGCTGAGGTAATACACCAGCATGGACATTAAGGCGGTAGCGGGAATGGTGAAAATCCATGCCCACACAATGTTTCCGGCCACACCCCAGCGGACCGCGCTAGCTCTTTGGGTAGAGCCTACGCCCACAATAGCCCCAGTAATTGTGTGGGTAGTTGAAACTGGAACGCCCAAAGCTGTAGCGGCAAAAAGAGTAATTGCGCCACCAGTCTCAGCACAAAAACCACCAACTGGTTTGAGCTTTGTGAGTTTTTGACCCATGGTCTTCACAATTCGCCAACCACCAAACATGGTGCCTAAAGCGATAGCGATGTAACAGCAAATAATTGTCCAGGTAGGCGGCATGGTGCCACCCGCTTCTGCGTAGCCAGTAATAATCAGCAATAACCAAATAATGCCAATGGTCTTTTGCGCATCATTACCGCCATGACCCAAGCTGTATGCGCCCGCCGAGAGTAATTGCAAGCGACGAAACCAGCGATCTGTCTTCGCAAGAGTGGCATGTCTGCAAACCCATGAAACCAAGAGCATTGTCAATGAGCCCAAGAGAAAACCAACTAGCGGAGAAATAAAAATAAACGCGACTGTCTTAAAGATCCCAGCCCAAACTAAACCAGAAAAACCTGCTTTTGGAAGAGCTGCGCCAACAAGACCGCCAATCAAGGCATGTGATGAGCTGGATGGAATGCCGTAATACCAAGTAATCACATTCCAAACAATTGCACCCACCAAAGCACCAAAGATGACATGCAAATCCACCGCCGATGGATGGACGATACCCTTACCTACAGTAGCAGCAACACTGAGGTGAAAAATAAAGATTGCTAGGAAATTGAAGAAGGCAGCAAAGACGACCGCTTGCTGCGGCTTTAAAACACCTGTGGAGACAACGGTCGCAATAGAGTTCGCCGCATCATGAAATCCATTCATGAAGTCGAAGCCAAGCGCCAGTATTACTAAAAGCGCTACTACCCAAAAAGCTACTTCTGTCGCTGGCAACTTATTTCGCCTTAAGAATTTTCAAGAACAATGCCTTCAACTAAATTGGCAACGTCTTCACATTTATCGGTCACTTCTTCGAGCAATTCGTAAATACGTTGGCATTTAATCAGCTCGCGAACCTCGATATCTTCACGGAACAATCTAGTAATAGCAGTGGATAAAAGACGATCAGCTCCAGACTCTAAATGATCAATTTCATCGCAAGTCTTCAATGCAGCTTTCGCAACTTCTGGATCAGATATATCTTTAAGCGTACCTACGGCATTCCTCATGCTGATGCAGCACTGATTACACAGTTCAGCCATTTGCAACATTTCTGGTGTCATTTGCTTTACATCGTAAAGATGCATAGCTTCTGTGCCGTTTTGCAATAGGTCGGCCACGTCATCCATCGTATTAATCAGTGAGAAGATTTGATCGCGATCGATTGGCGTAATAAATGTTTTGTGCAGGCGACGGTGCACCTCTTTCACAACATCATCACAAGCATGCTCAGCCTTATCAACTTCTTGCGTGTACTTTGCACGCAAAGCTTCATCGCCGTAATGCTCAACAAACTTCAAAAAAGATTCAGAAGCGGCAACAATATTTCCAGCGTGCTCATTGAACAATTCGAAAAAATTACCATCGTGAGGCATTAACTTACTGAAGAACATAAATCACGATCCTTTAGGAACAAAAACTACGGGTTTTGTTAGGTTTTGCGACATTCTAAACAAAAGCTTATTGAACAACTGGAAAGCCAGCATCTGTTATAAGCTGAGCAGCTTTTTCGACGGTAAGGCTGGTTTCTAATGTCACCGTTTGAGTTGCTAAATCAGCTTGTACTTTGGCGGCAGGATCCTCAGACTGCACCGCTCGGGTCACCGCATTAATACAGCCCCCACAGGTCATTCCGGATACCTTTAAATTCAACATATCAACCTTTATGAAGTAAATTCACCTGCTATCAGGTAGATTATCTTCCATATGAGCCTGCAAAATGACACGAATTCCTCGATTTTTACCCTAGATATTGATGGAATGACCTGCGCCTCTTGCGTGGCAAGGGTTGAGAAGGCGCTTAATCGAATTCCTGGGGTAGAGGCTGCTAGCGTCAACCTTGCTACAGAACAAGCCAAAGTTCGTCTCGAGCCTGGCTCATCAACCACAGCAGACGAAATCATCCATTTAGTGCAAAAAACAGGTTATGGCGCCAAGATCAGCTCAGCCCATGGCAATTTTGATCCCAATCCCGCCCATGCATTTTGGGGTTCAGATGGGTTTGGAAGAGTGCTACTGAGTTTTATTCTCTCCGCCCCACTCTTTTTGCCCATGTTTTTCATGCCATTTGGCATCCATTGGGCACTTGCTCCAAAGTGGCAAATTTTATTAGCAACGCCTGTGCAATTCATTTTGGGTTGGCGCTTTTATAAAGCTGGCCTTAAATCACTAATGGCTGGTGCAGGAAATATGGATTTATTGGTCGCACTTGGAACTAGTGCTGCATATGGACTAAGTGTTTATCAAATGATTGCATCGCCTCACGCGGACCATGAGCTTTACTTTGAAGGCTCTACAGTCATTATTTGCATGGTCTTGCTTGGTAAATGGCTAGAAGCCAGAGCGAAGCGACAAACCAGCGAGGCAATTCGTGCGCTTCAAAAATTATGGCCAGCGAATGCAAAGGTTCTCAACTCCAATCTTGTAATAAAAGAAGGTGTTGCTCTTGATCAGTATCGCGAATTGCCACTGGATCAGGTGTTTCCAGGCGATCATATTTTGGTATTACCAGGCGAACGCATTCCAGTTGATGGCTTGATTCTCCTTGGCAATAGCCACATTGATGAGTCGCTTTTAACCGGTGAAAGCGATCCCGTTAAAAAATCACTTGGCGCGAAAGTGATTGGCGGATCACTAAACGGCGAAGGTGTTTTGATTATTGATGCAAAAGCAGTTGGTGTTGAAAGCGTCTTATCAAAAATCATTACCTTAGTGGAAGATGCTCAAACGCAAAAAGCACCTATCCAGAAATTAGTTGATCGAGTTAGCGCAATTTTTGTACCAAGCGTCATCATTATTGCGTTATTAACGGGTTTGGCAAATTGGATTTATTTAGACTCGGTTTCTATTGCCATCTTGCGTTCCGTATCGGTTCTTGTCATTGCCTGCCCCTGTGCGCTTGGCCTAGCCACTCCTGCGGCCATCATGGCGGGGACAGGAGTTGCGGCACGCTTTGGCATCTTAATCAAAGACCCCCAAGTTTTAGAGTTGGCGCATCGATTACAAATTGTTGCCTTTGATAAAACTGGCACTCTCACTATTGGCAAGCCACAAGTACTCGAATTCATTGATCTTAGCGGCAGTAATCATCAGAAATTGCTTCTTGCAACTGCAGCGGGCTTGCAAATGGGCAGCGAACATCCATTAGCTAAAGCGTTGATTGATGCAGCCAAACTTGCAGGCGCCATTCCTATCCCACCTTCCCAAAGCGAAGCGTTGCCTGGGGTTGGGATCAGCGGCGTACCAAGTTCTGGACCTTGGGCCAATCAAAAGCTCTCGCTTCAAAGTATTGCTTCGCTCGTAAATAATTCACACTATTCAGAAATTCTAGATAAGTCGCAACACTGCCTAAGCCAAGGACAAACCGTATCTGTATTAGTACATTCCGAAACGCCATCAACACCTCTGGCAATCATTGGTTTTGGAGATGAACTCAAGAGCTCGGCAAAGGCAGCAATCTCTGCTTTACATCAATTACACATTCGTACCGTCATGCTCTCTGGCGACAATATAGCTGCCGCAAAAAGGGTTGGCCAATCCATTGGAATTGATGAAGTTTTTGGGCAAGTATTACCAAGTAATAAGGCGGAAATTATTCGTCAATTGCAATCCTCTGGCCAAGATCAAGCTAGACAATACGTCGCCATGGTTGGCGATGGAGTAAACGATGCTCCGGCCTTAGCAAGTGCAGATGTAGGCATGGCAATGTCGACGGGTACAGATGTGGCAATGCAGGCAGCAGGCATCACGCTCATGCGCGGAGACCCCAGTCTTGTTGCGGGTGCGATTGATATCTCTAAAAAAACTTGGAGCAAGATTGGGCAAAATCTTTTTTGGGCATTTGCATTTAATGCCACAGGCATTCCTTTGGCAGCCCTTGGTTATTTATCACCCATGCTCGCGGGTAGCGCAATGGCACTTTCTAGTTTTTGCGTTTTAAGCAATGCGCTCTTACTGAAGCGTTGGCGCCCTACGCATCACTAATTCAAGCATCGCGCTTATTTTGCAGACTTACGGATTAGCTCAATATCACCATAAAAAGCGCGAGTTTCAGATTTAGTGTTATCCGTATCAGTAAGCAAAGCTATGCCAATCAAATCTCCTGGAATTTCACCATAAGCTCGTTTATAGTCTGCCGACAAATCTCGCTGATGCTTGTGCCATTGACCTAAATTATCCCAACCTGAATCCACCACAATCATTTTGATCCGCGAAGTATGGGCATTCGTAATGATGGAATCTACAGGCGACTTACCAGACCAGATATACATCAAGGTGGCATAAGGCATTTCTTGGCCGCTAATTAAATTCGCCATCTCAAAATTCATTTTTTCTTTTAAAGAAAGTTTGGATTTATTGCCATCAAATGCAACCAATATTCTCAATGGGGCATCATCTCGATAACCTTCACTGTTATCAGCTTCAGGCATCGCACTCAACGCCTTCCACTCCCATTGCAGCCATAAATTTGACACCTTCTTTGGTTTTAGCTTGACCGCCAAACCTGATGCTGCCGTTTTTGAGTTCGCACTTAAAACTGTTCTGCCTTGGTAATTCTCCAAACGATAGATGGTGTTCTTCTTATAAGGTGCAATGCGATAGAAGTTCCATCCTTGCGGCATACCCTCGCGCCCCGCTTGAGCAGAAAATTTTGGCAACTCTTCCTGAGCGGGTATTTGATCAACTCGAAAGCTTTTGCCAGACTCATCTTGAACGGAGTCTCCGCCAAATCCAGCACATCCAGATAAAACAATGGCTAACAGGATTGTTGTGAGAAATAAGGCAATTTTTCGCATAACAGAATTGTCCCAAAGTTTTACCCAACTGAGACTAAAATCGTCAAATGCGCCAACACTCACCATCAAGCTGGGCCGCAATCAGCATTTGCATTGCGGCATTGGTGCACTTTGCTTTGGGCTTCTCAATTGAATTTTCTGTTGATGAGGCTCACTACGCTTTATATGCGCAACATCTTGCTTGGAGCTACTTTGATCACCCACCATTGGTGGGATGGATCCAATGGCCACTTATAAGCATCACTTCGCTTGAAGGAATCATTCGACTCATACCAGAGTTTCTTTGGGTGATCTCTTGTTACTTGGTTTATCAAGTGACATTAGAAATTCATCACCTCATCCAAGGCAGAAATGCAGGCTACCTAACTAGTACGCTGCCCGCTCAAAATACCTGCGGACTAATGGCTGTACTTGCGATTATTGCCGCTCCGATTCCTCACGTGCTCGCGATTGGTTTATTGCCAGATACTTTACTGACACCTCTGAGTCTTGGGCTCATGTTGATGGCACTTCGCTGGCTTAGCAAAGAGTACTTTAATGTCAGTGATTGGGTTTTTACAGGTGTTTTGTTAGGTCTATCAGGCCTCAGCAAATACACCGCAGCCTTTAGCGCTTTGGCACTCTTACTTGTCTTCTTAAGTAGCCCAAGAAAAAATTGGATTAACACTACTGGATTTTGGTTAGCCGCCATCATCGCTCTTTTTTGCATTAGTCCTGTCCTCTATTGGAATTGGGCAAACGACTGGATCTCATTTAAGTATCAAATTGCACATGGTGCAGGTAGTACATGGCTATGGCGAAAATTAGCTACCTATGTAGGTCTACAGATTTTGGTTTACGGACCTTTGCTGTTACTTGGTACTTATTTATTTATTAAATATTGTGTGCATGGTGCGAAGCTTTCTGTATGGGCATTGCTTGGATTTTTTGTCATTCCATTTGCCATCTTCGCATCACTCTCTGGCGGCGGAGGCCTGCCACACTGGACAGCCCCAGCATGGTTCTGTCTTGCCCCCTTTGCGGGAATCGGCTTAGCAAAAGCTTGGTCGATGCAACATCGCCGTCTCATTCAAATTCTGTTTGTCTCTCAGTTGCTACTTTGCACTATTGGATTCGCTTACGTTCTAGCGGGTGGCATTCAATCAGAAGTGATTAAAGCAAATCCAATAGCTGACCTATATGGCTGGAAATCAGCTGGACACAAGGCATCTGAGCTGACACAAGCAACAAAAGCTCAAGGAATTGCCGTGCAAAATTGGACCTTGGGAAGTAGAGCTGCATGGTATGCAAAACCGACCCCGGTATTTGTTTTGGATGAGCGACGAGATCAGTTTGACCTATGGTTTGGCGATCTTCCTCAAGGGGCAAATATTCTTCTCATCAACTGGTCTGGAATGTCCTTTCCTGCGCCAATTGGCAATAAAAACTCTTTTGAGCGATGTGAGCCCTTAGATAGCCTAGAAATTAAGCGTTTTGGGCAAATTTTGTCTAAATTTGACTTTAGCCTTTGTAGCAACTGGCAGGGATCTAGCTTAGCCAAGTAAATCACTAAAATTCAAGACCTTAGGCGCCCAAAGCATTATCCTTACGCCTATGCGTTCACAAGTTACATCTACCCCAAATCCAAAAAATACTGCTGGGTGGAAATCCATTCTAAAACGCGCATGGCCAACGATTCGTATTGTTCTGTCTATTGCTTTGCTTTGGAAAGCAACCAGTGGCATCGATTGGCATACCCTACTCGACTCTGAGATCAAGATGCAACCTATATGGCTGGTTGCTGCGGCAATTGCGATTTGCTGTGCCTTCATTTGTGGCGGCTTGCGCTGGGGTTTTCTGATGCGCAGCGTCGGATTCCAGGGCGGGCTATTTAAATATATCGCCTTATATTTTGCTGGCGGTTTAATTAATCAAGGCTTACCAAGCACTCTCGGCGGGGACAGCTATCGGGCAATCACTGCTACGCATTTCAATAGCGCCGGTAGCCTCAGCGAAACAAAAGAGCTTGATCAAGAACTACATCATTCCGTTGATTTAGAACATGCAACACCGAAGCTCCGCTTGAGCTTTGCAATGGTACTGGTAGATCGCCTCTTGGGATTGGCAGGAAATAATTTACTTGGTGGACTTGGACTTATTCTGGGTGGCGCCACTCTTGCAGCTTGGGGTCAAGATCTTGGCTATGCCGTGGTCGCCGTAATGGTATTGGCTGGACTCTCTATAGCATTGGTGTTGACTTGGAAACCCACAACCGAGTTATTGCAAAAGTTACTTGCTCGCTTAAACATGGGCAATGCAATGCCAGGAATAAGACTGGCTTTCTCCTGGCCAATGAATATTGCTCAAGCAATTTTTGCGATTGCCATCCATGGATTTATTATTTTGGCTTTTGGATTCTGCTTAAGAGCCTATGGGGCTGAAGCACCCATTTCCAGCCTGATGATTGGCTTGCCAGCACTAAGCCTTTTACTCATGCTGCCGATCAGTATTTCAGGGTGGGGTCTACGTGAAGCCACTCTATCTTCTGTCTTAGCACTTTGGGGGGTGAGCCCATCACTCACAGTATTAGCCTCAATTAGTTACGGCGCACTTACTGTGATTTCCGTTCTACCAGGTGCATATTTTTTACTAAAACGAAAATAATCTCAGAGCGAAATTATGGCTATTAGCGTCAATACTATGCGGGCAATTGATCATTGGGTTGGTGTACCCCTTTGTGCAATCGTTAGCCCCTTTGTGGCAGTAGTTGACGGCATCAAAAATATATTTAGCCGCGGACCAGAAACACCAAAAAAACTATTATTTATTGAGCTGTCTGAGATGGGTAGCGCAATTCTGGTAGATCCTGCCATGCGAAACGCACAGGCACGCGGCGCAGAGATCTTTTTCTTAATTTTTAAAAGTAATCGCGCTAGCCTTACCCTACTCAATACCGTAAAGCCAGAAAATATCTTCACGATTGACTCTTCTAGCTTAAGTGGCCTGATTAAAGATACATTGCGCTTTTTAGTTTTGGCTCGCTATCACCGCATTGATGCAGTGATTGATTTGGAATTATTCTCACGCTTTACTGCCCTCCTTACTGGTCTATGCGGTGCTCGCAAGCGCGTTGGTTATCATATTTTTCATGGTGAAGGGTTATGGCGCGGCTTTATGCTGACTCGCAAAGTTCATTACAACCCACATATTCATATCACCAAAAACTTCCTAGCCCTAATTCATGCGGCTTTTGCTAAAGAAATTGAAGTTCCTTATAGCAAGATTCATATTGCCGATGCTGAAGTAAAGCTTGAGCAAGCGGTGATTAATCCCGATGTTTTAAAGAAGGTACTAGCTCGCATTGAGAAAAAGGCTGCTGAAGCCGGCATTTCTTTTACCTTTGGAAAAAATCGCATTATCTTGATCAATCCAAATGCAAGTGACCTCTTGCCACAACGTCGCTGGTCGCAACAACGTTTCTCTGAGCTCATTCAAGCAGTAAATCAGCGCTATCCAGAAGACCTGATTTTGATCACAGGGTCACCAGCGGAATTTGTCTATGTAGATAAAGTGCGCTTTGTTGCCAATGTCAAGAACGCCCTAAACTTTGCAGGTCAGGTGACTTTTTCTGAATTGCCTCCGCTCTACACACTCTCTGATGTAATGGTCACGAATGATTCTGGCCCAGGACACTTCTCTGCGGTCACACCCCTCAGAACCGTGGTGCTGTTTGGCCCGGAAACTCCTGCGCTATATGGTTCAGTTGGTAATTCTATTGCGATTACTGCAAATCTTGCTTGCTCTCCTTGTGTCAGCGCAGCAAACCATCGTAAGACCCCTTGTCATGACAATGTTTGCATGCAAGCAATTAGCGTTGCTCAAGTTTTAGAGAAAGTTAGCATTCAATTGCAAGAAGCGGATAAAGCTAAAGGCCGCTAGTGAAATGAGCAAAAAAGCGATTTCTACGCTAACTTGGTTTATCCCGATCGCTCCTATAGCTCTTGCTGCAGCGATTTATTTTGGTGAATTTCAAAGCAGTAGCTTTTTATCAATCAATCGCTTTACTCAACTCCTACCAGACACCTTGTGGGCATGGCTCACGTTCTTGGGTAATGGTTGGGGAGTATTTGCCTTAGCATTTCCATTACTTTTATTGGCACCACGAATATTTAGTGCTGGCATTTTAGGTGGCGCGATCTCCGCTCTGGCTAGTAGCACCCTAAAAAATATCTTTGATCTACCCAGACCTGGAGGTCTGCTAGAGGATGGTAGTTTTCACCGAATAGGCGATCTTCTGCAATACAAGGCTTTTCCATCTGGTCATACCCTTACCGCTTTTGCAATTGCAAGCGCATTGTATTTTTCTTGCGCCAAGAATAATCGCACTCACCTACTGATCCTATTCCTTGTAGCCGGTCTAGTAGGTTTATCTCGGAATGCTGTTGGAGCTCACTGGCTAACCGATGTCTTGGCAGGCGCCGGAGTTGGAATGTGGTGTGGAATGATCGGCGCCTATCTAGCAAATTACCTGCCTGAATCTCAACTGAAGCCACAAGCCCTTTGGACTCGGTTTATTGCTGTTGGCGGGCTTGTATCGATTTATGCCCATTACTCCCAAGTCATGGATCTTGAGTTAAATCTCCCACTGCAATATGCCTCTATTGCGATTATTACCATCACCTTAATATTTTTTATCAAGGCACAGGCAAGTCATTCCCAAACGAATGTAGAGTAAGGCTCATGTTTAGTTATCGTCATGCTTTTCATGCTGGTAGTCATGCCGATATTCTGAAGCACATCGTTCTTATTCAACTGGTTCAATATTTACAAGAAAAACCTGGCGCATTAACCATCGTGGATACCCATGCTGGCGCTGGAATTTATAGCCTAGAAGATGGCTTTGCCGCTGTTAGCAAAGAGGCTGCGGGCGGAATCTTTCGTCTTCAGAAGTTTGTGGAGGCAGGCAATACTGTTCCTAAAAGTATCCAGCAGTATCTAGACTGTATTTCTTCTGAAAATCCTCAAGGTGAAATTCAGATTTACCCAGGATCGCCATTTATTCTTGCGCGCTTTTTAAGATTGCAAGATCGTCTCAAATTATTTGAATTGCATCCCAAAGAAATCGATATTCTGCGTCAGAATGTTTCGCAACTTAAACAGTCCAAACAAATCGATGTGTATGCACAAGATAGCTTTAGCAGACTAAAAGGTCTGCTCCCACCACCAAGTAGACGTGGTCTTGTGCTCATCGATCCTTCATATGAAGATAAACAAGACTACCGTAATCTTGAAATCGCAATTGAGGAAGCTTTGCGTCGCTTTGCAACGGGTTGCTATGCAATTTGGTATCCAGCCATTTCCAGAAGAGAATCCGCAGAACTACCAGAGCGTATGAAGCGGATTGCGACTGCCAATAAACGCTCTTGGTTACATGCCGAGTTAAGAGTAGAAAACGCTCCGAATGAGCGCCGTTTGCAAGCTAGCGGTATGTTTATTATTAATCCACCATGGACGCTTGAGAAACATCTAGCTGAAGCGTTGCCGGTATTAGTTAAGGCCCTCGGCTTGGATGGTGGAGCAAAACTAATATTGAAGAGCTTTGAGGCCTAAAGGATCTAAGAAAGCTCACTCACCAGCTTGCTTTAATACTGAATCCAGTTGGACTGTAATCTAGTGTCGCGTTTGCCCCAACGGGTAGCGTCAGTTTTTCTGCCTGATGACCAAATGGCAAATCCACTAGGATTGGAATTTGCTTTGGCAGGCGATCACGAATAGCTTCTACTGCATGCTCAAAGTTGTACCCTTTATCGTTATCGTACAAACGATATGCTGAAAAGCCGCCCAATAATATTGCAGACTGATTTTGAAGAATGCCAGCATCAAGTAGCTGCATCATCATTCTTTCTAGTCGATAAGGATGTTCATTCACATCCTCCAAGAATAGAATACCGCCCTTCGTTTGTGCTGAAGATGGTAGATGGGATGTGCCAACAAGACTGGCTATCACCGTCAAGTTGCCGCCCCAAAGCAATCCAGCAATCGAGCCTGCACTTACCTCACCCAAGAAAGATTGAGGTGACTGAATTTGGCAATCCAACTTCCGCTCTTGGGTGGCTGATAAGAAATGCTTCCACATAAATGGATCTGGTGCAAGCGCATTGCCATGCTCGTCTAATCGACCAAAGTCATAATTGAGCATTGGGCCAGACAAAGTCACTGCCCCAGTTTTTGCTAATAAACCCAATTCAAAAGCCGTGAAATCACTATGTCCGCAAATTTGCAAACCATTTTTTACCGCTTTTGCAATGGTGTTCCACGCGATATCTGGCAACAAACGATGAATGCCATAACCACCACGCATGGCCATCACCAGATTTTTTGGATCAACTGTTGCTAAACCATTTAATTCATTTAAACGCTCCGCATCAGTACCAGCAAAACGTTCATGAACGCGATGTACACATTGAGCATTTGAAATTTCAATGCCCTGACTATGTAAATAGGCAATTCCTGCTTCAGGACTATTAGGGTCGAGATTTGCGCCCGAAGGGGCAATTAAATAAATAGCCTTCATCTGCGCTCCTTAAAGAAGCTGCGTAGTAACTGACCGCACTCTTCACCCATAATCCCACCCTGAACTACCGTTTGATGATTAATTTGCTTGGATGAGAATACATCCAAAACGCTTCCAGCGGCACCGGTCCTTGGATCCGGCGCCCCATACACAACACGATCCACTCGCGCATGGAGTATGGCTCCAGCACACATCGTACAGGGCTCTAAGGTGACGTACAGGGTGCTACCGGGTAGACGATAGTTTTCTTCTGCTTTAGCGGCTGCCCTCAGCGCCAACATTTCTGCATGAGCACTCGGATCATGATGATGAATCGGCTGGTTAAATGCCTTAGAAATAACCTTACCATCTCGTACTAAAACAGCACCTACAGGAACCTCGCCCGCCAGAGCAGCCAGTTGAGCCTGCCCAATGGCTTGTTGCATAAATTGATGATCAAGGTCTGCTTGGGTCATTTATTGGTGATGTACATCCGCCCAGCAATTGGGTGTTTCATACAGACGAACTGCAGAAAGCTGAAGTCGACCACCAAAAGCTTGATTGAATACAGGTTGCAAAATTGCAAAAGCAGTATTGGCTAGGTTTTCTACTGTAGGAACATGTTCCATGATCACTGTTTTATGATTTGGCAAGCTTGCCAGGAACGCTACCAATTTTTCATCCTCTTTTGCCACTAAGAATGCGTGATCCCAAGGCTCAACCACATGCTGATTTGTGAGACGCTTAATGTCACCAAAATCCAGCACCATTCCATCATCCGCCTTACCAGGATGATCTGCTACCTCGCCAGTTAAGATTACCTCGATAGCATATCGATGTCCGTGCAAATGTCGGCATTGACCATCATGATTCGGAATGCGATGGCCTGAATCAAATTCAAGACGACGAGTAATAGAAATATTCGATGATTTATTAGCCATTTAGATCTATCAATTAATGATCGCTATAGCGACCCATTTATCGAATTCCAATCAGTTTATGTGATTGGATGCTTAATCTCCACAATGGGCGCTTTTGACATAAACCAACAGCCAATTCGGTATTGCTTTTTACGTTTGGCCCATCCATGGGTTGCAAGAAACGGTTGCGGTAATCCATCTTCTCAAACCGAGACATTACATTTTCAAGCGCATCGTGACCAACTTGCGGCACTACTAATTTCAGCTCATTTGCCTGAAGAACAATGAGCTCAGATCCAGCCTTCGGGCTAACGCATACCCAATCGACTCCCTTAGGGACTTTAATGGTGCCGTTTGTTTCAATCGCCACTTCAAAACCTCTTTGATGAAGCGCAGAAATGAGAGACTCATCTAATTGCAGCAATGGCTCGCCACCAGTGAAAACTACGTATCGCTGTTGAGGGCCAGCCGAAGTACTTTTCCAAGACTGCTCAATTGCGCTGGCAAGGTCTTGTGCGTTATCAAATTTTCCACCGCCAATACCATCACTTCCCACAAAATCGGTGTCGCAAAATTGACAAACTGCACTGGCGCGATCCTCCTCACGACCGCTCCACAAATTACATCCAGCGAAGCGGCAGAAAACAGCGGCACGACCAGCGTGAGCACCCTCGCCTTGGAGTGTAGGGAAAAGTTCTTTTACGGTATACATAGCAATACGCTTATTTTAGTCGCATTGCTTACTTCCAGGAGACTAGCTCCCACTGCCAATAGTCTTCCCAATACGCATTGGACCAAAAGACTCCAGGGGTAATGTAACGCCCAGATCCTCTACGGATGACCCAGCGACCAATTTCTGGGGAGAGCCAAACATCTTCCTCTCGAATGTTCATCACCCTAAATAGGTCGTTACTTTCAAAATATGGGATTTCATTATGGTAATGAAGAGCGGGGAAAAGACCTGCTGGTGAAGATACTTGCTCCCAACCTAAGGCCGTCATATTGAGACCCCAGTAAAAACTACTGCCCGGATTCGACAATACTTCATAGCGTGATTTATAAAATGCATTCCAACCAGCTTGAAGTTGTGATGGCCACAAAGGAATGGGTTGTTGAAATTTTTGTGGCGGAGTCCAATGAGGATCTTGCAGAACATAGCCCCAAGGAGATTGAATTTCATCTGGAAGTGGCCCTGCCTTAACACCCACACGCTGAATCCGGATGACCTCACCAACGGAAATTACTCTCTCCGTTACGGTATCGATAATTTCTTGATTAAAAACATTTCTTACTCGATACACCCACTCTTGGCCAACCTTTGGAGCCCTCGCGATAGGAGCGGGAATTGGTTGCGCTAGAGCTGGACCCTCAGGAAAGGGTTGTGAAGAAATACACCCCACCAATAAGATTGATAGGGCGATAGATAAAAGCGCCCTCCAAGAAATCACTTGTAAGCGGTTAACTGCCACTGCAGACTATCCTCAAGATTAACGTTACCTATTTGCCCCTGAATCATGTAAGAGCCGGAAGATTCACGTGCAACCCAGCGGCCAATACTTGGAGCAAACCAAACAGTTTCTCTACGAATGCAGTTAACTTTATTATCATCATCACTTTCGTAATTCACTAAGCTTTGATAGCGCAACGTTAAGAAAGTACCAGCGGGAACGGTAATCTGCTCCCAGCCGTGGGCGCTCATATATTGCTGCCAAACATAAGCAGAATCTGGGTATCCCGCCAATTTATATTTAGTTATAAATTGCTTATTCCAAGTGCGACTTAATTCTTGAGGCCACAACGGAATAGCAGGACTAAAACTCACAACCTTTGGCCATTGTGGATCGGTCATTACCATACCCCAAGGGCCCTGCACTTCATTAGCCAATCTTCCGCCACTCTCGTCTGAGCGCTCAATCACAATCGTTGAACCAATGCTGCTGACTCGTTCAGTTACTAAGCCCAAATTTTTTCCATCAAACACATCTCGTTTGATATAGGTCCACTCTTGCCCAATTTGTGGAGGTCTAATAGCTGGCAAAGGCCTTGGTTGAGCAACAGGTGTACCACGCTCATAAGCCAATGGCACACCACAGGCTACTGGCGCTAAAGCTGCTGAAGTAATGAATGCGCGACGAGATAAATTCATATTTCCTCCAAAATCTATTGAATCAACTATACCCCAAGCAAACTTAACTCCTCAACAGTAAATCCAGCTTGCTTACGAGCCTCAAGATTAAATGGCCCTCTTAATTTCGGGGCGCGGTATTTTCTTGCTAGATCTCGGTAAACTGAAATTGGAGATAAGGCAGCTTTACTGCACAAGAAATTAAACCAATGATTGCCAATAAAAACGTGGCCGATCTCATCACGAAGAATAATGTCAAGAATCTCGACTGCACGGGCATCCTTGATTTGTTTGAAACGATCACGAATCATAGGTACTGCATCAAGACCTCTTGCCTCCATCGTTCTGGGCACTAAAGCCATTCTGGCAATCACAGAATCCTGCGTTCTCTCTACCATTTCCCACAAGCTGTTATGCGCTTGAAAGTCTCCGTAAGAGTAACCAAACGATTGAATATATTCATCGATGAGCGTGAAATGATAAGCCTCTTCTTTGGCAACTTTTAGCCAGTCCGTATAGTACTGCTCTGGCATATCAGAAAAACGCCAGATGGCATCTAGTGCAAGATTGATAGCATTAAATTCAATATGCGCTAATGAGTGCAGTAAAGACGCCCTACCCTCAACGGTATCCATCTTTCTTTTGGGTACATCTAAAGGAGGCACTAACTCAGGCTTAATTGGTCGGCCTGGAAGTGCAAGATTCGCGTCATCATAATTTGCAGCAACATCAAGACTAAGATTTTGCAGTTGATGATCATCAAATAGCTGAAAAGTTCGAGCAACCTTAATCTGGGGATCGCTTATTGCCAAAATTTCAAGGGCGGTTTGGCGTAACTCAGTCATCTAGCAAACTAGAACTTATTCCCACTCGATCGTGGCAGGAGGTTTTCCGCTAATGTCGTATACCACTCGATTAATACCGCGCACTTCATTGATGATGCGATTAGATACTTTGCCAAGCAAGTCATGTGGCAAATGTGCCCAATGTGCAGTCATAAAATCTTGTGTTTGCACTGCCCTGAGAGCAACAACATACTCATAGGTTCTGCCATCACCCATCACTCCGACTGACTTGACTGGTAAAAATACGGCGAATGCTTGACTTGTCAGGTCATACCAAGATTTTTGACTTGCTTCATCTATCGTATTGCGCAACTCTTCGATAAAAATAGCATCTGCTCTTTGCAAAAGGTTCGCAAACTCTGCCCTTACTTCGCCCAAGATACGAACACCAAGGCCAGGACCAGGGAAGGGGTGGCGATACACCATCTCACGAGGTAAACCTAAAGCCACGCCAAGTTCACGCACCTCATCTTTAAACAGTTCGCGTAGCGGTTCAAGTAGCTTGAGGTGCATATCTTCAGGCAAGCCGCCAACATTGTGGTGACTCTTAATGGTGTGAGCACCTTTTTTTCCCTTACCAGCAGACTCAATGACATCTGGATAGATCGTACCCTGCGCCAGCCACTTGGCATTTTTAATCTTTCCGGATTCAGCTTGGAAAATTTCTACGAACTCTTTGCCAATGATCTTGCGCTTAGCTTCAGGATCGGCAACTCCTGCAAGCTTAGACATAAAAGTATCTTTTGCATCAACCCGAATCACTTTTACACCAAGATTGCGAGCAAACATCTCCATAACCATATCGCCTTCATTTAGACGAAGTAGGCCATGATCAACAAATACACAAGTCAACTGATCACCAATAGCACGATGGATTAATGCAGCGGCAACGCTCGAATCGACACCACCAGATAAGCCTAAGATGACTTCTTCATCGCCAACTTGCTTGCGAATATTTTCTACTGCTTCCGCAATGTAATCACCCATCACCCAATCTGGCTTACAGCCGCAAATTTGATGCACAAATCGCTCTAGAATTGCAGTGCCCTGAATGGTGTGCGTGACTTCAGGATGGAACTGGAAAGCGTAGAAGCGACGCTTCTCATCTGCCATGCCCGCAATCGGACAAGAATCTGTCGAAGCCATCAAAGAGAAATCGGGTGGCAATTGCGTTACTGAGTCGCCATGACTCATCCATACCTTCAGAATGCCATGGCCTTCGCTGGTAGAAAAATCTTGTATACCCTTGAGCAAATTAGTATGACCATGCGCACGTACTTCGGAGTATCCGAACTCACGAGCCTTTCCAAGAGATTCAGCGGAAGCAACCGCGCCCCCCAACTGGGTTGCCATCGTTTGCATTCCATAGCAAATTCCCAATACAGGCACGCCAAGTTCAAAAACAATTTGCGGTGCGCGTGGGCTTCCTGCTTCAGTAACAGAGCTTGGGCCTCCAGAGAGAATAATCCCCTTACCACCCTGCTCTTGAATAAACTTGCGGATGAATTCTGGGTCGCAATCATAGGGATGTATTTCTGAATACACTCTACCATCACGCACACGTCTTGCAATTAATTGAGTTACTTGTGAACCAAAGTCGAGAATCAGTATTTTGTCGTGCACGAAACAGTTACTCTTTAAGTCAGCGTTTATCTATTTTTAATCAATATGGTAGTTAGGCGCTTCCTTAGTGATCTTCACATCATGAACATGCGATTCACGCACCCCTGCTGATGTAATTTCCACAAAATTGGCTTTGTCATGCAACTCAGAAATAGTCTTACAACCCAGATAGCCCATTGAAGAACGAATGCCACCTGTTAATTGATGCAAGATGGCGAGCACACTTCCTTTGTAGGGAACTTGGCCTTCGATACCTTCAGGAACTAGCTTCTCAGCATTCGCAACAATATCGCTCTGGAAATAACGATCGGCAGAACCATCAGCCATCGCACCGAGAGAACCCATGCCGCGGTAGCTTTTATAAGAACGTCCTTGATATAAGAATACTTCGCCAGGCGCTTCTTCAGTGCCTGCAAACATACCGCCCATCATTACAGCGCTTGCGCCCGCAGCTAATGCTTTAGCCACATCGCCAGAGTAACGAATACCACCATCAGCGATCAATGGAATTCCAGTGCCTTTGAGAGCACTAGCAACATTGACGATAGCCGTTATTTGAGGGACGCCAACGCCCGCCACAATACGAGTAGTGCAAATTGAGCCTGGACCAATGCCCACTTTCACACCATCAGCGCCATGATCAGCCAGTGCTTTTGCTGCTTCCCCAGTGGCTATATTGCCGCCAATCACCTGGACCTGCGGATAATTTTTCTTCACCCATTTCACGCGATCAAGAACGCCTTGGCTGTGACCATGAGCGGTATCTACCACAATCACGTCAACGCCAGCGCGCACTAACAACTCAATACGCTCATCGTTGTCTGGACCTACGCCGACTGCTGCACCTACACGCAGCTTACCTTCACTATCTTTGCAAGCATTAGGATGCTCAGTCGCCTTCAAAATATCTTTTACGGTAATGAGGCCACGTAATTCAAATTTGTCATTAACAACCAGCACCCGCTCGAGACGATGCTGACTCATTAAGCGCTTCGCCTCTTCTAATGAAGCACCTTCTTTTACTGTGATTAAGCGCTCGCGTGGAGTCATCTTATTTTTTACTGGCGCATCTAAATCTTCTTCAAACCGCAAATCACGATTTGTAATGATGCCAACAACTTCTTTGCCTACCAACACTGGAAAGCCAGAAAATCCATGTTCACGTGAAAGCTGAATTACTTGGCGCACGGTTACGTCTGGACTAATAGTGATGGGATCGCGAAGAACGCCAGACTCATACCGCTTTACTTTAGCTACTTCACGAGCCTGCTCAGAGGGTCGCAAGTTTTTATGAACAATGCCGATGCCGCCTTCACTGGCCATTGCAATCGCCAAACGGCCTTCAGTGACAGTATCCATCGCGGCAGATACTAATGGCGTATTGAGTGAAATATCCCGAGTTAATTTACTAGCCAAGCTGGCATCTCGAGGGAGTACCGCTGAATAGGCTGGTACGAGGAGCACATCGTCAAAAGTGAGTGCTTTTTGAATGAGTCGCATGCAAAACCCCTAGTCGCAAAAACAGATTATAGCCTCCTAGCCCTCCTTTTGGCTGCCGCAGCCTGGAATTTGGCATCCTGGTTCTGGTTTGCCTTCTTGCGACGAACCGCCTTAGGATCGATCAGCAAGGGTGAGTAGAGCTCTAGGCGGTCACCTTCATAAATTGGGCTATCCCAGTCCTTACGCTTCCCAAAGACCCCAAAACAGCCTTTTCTGGAGATTGCTGGATCCTCTTGACCTGACACAACCCCTGCTTTTACCAAGGCAAGTCCAACTGTAGGACTCTCGTCTGGCTTTATGACCAGCTCAAATGACTTGAGCTTAGGCTCGCCATTTCTAGCATCGCAAAGCCAAATATTGAGGACTCGATTAACCATAAAGTTCTTCAGCACGCTTTACAAAGCAATCTACGAAGGTTCCAGCGATATGACCAAAAACCGGACCAATAATTTTGTCCAAGATCACGCTTTTGAACTCCCAATGCAATTTGAACTCGACCTTACAGGCATCATCTCGCAAGGGAATGAAGTTCCATTGACCAGAAAAATGCTTGAAGGGCCCATCTACAAAAACCATATCAATTGTTTCGGGTCGATGATTCACATTACGCGTGTGAAAAAACTGATTAATGCCCTTAAAGCTAATATTGATTTTGGCGTCCAAAACAGTTTCAGTCTGCTCAAAGATTTCCACTCCGCCACACCATGGAAGGAACTCAGGATACTTCTCTACATCAGTCACCAAACCATACATTCGGTCGGCTGATTGGCCAATTAAAACGGTCTTGTAGACGTCTGCCATAATCGTTGCTGGAAACTAAATAAATATGAGTATCGTTGATAACAAAAAAGCCTTCTTTGATTATTTTATCGAGGAACGCTTTGAGGCAGGACTAGTTTTAGAAGGCTGGGAAGTAAAAGCCATCCGAGCAGGTCGCGTGCACATCAAAGAAGCGTATGTAGTGATACGCAAAGCGGAGCTTTTTTTGATTGGCTGTCATATTACCCCCCTACTCTCCGCCTCTACCCACGTTGTTCCAGAGAATACCCGCACCAGAAAACTCCTATTGAATGCGATTGAGATTCGCAAGCTGATTGGCAAAGTGGAGCAAAAAGGTTACACCTTAGTCCCACTCAATCTGCATTTCTCCAAAGGAAGAGTCAAATGCGAAATTGGTTTAGCAAGGGGTAAAAAGCAACATGACAAACGTGCCGCTACAAAGGAGCGTGAATGGGAAGTGCAAAAAGGCAGAATTGCTAGGGGCGACCTCAACGGGTAGAAGCAAAAAGCCTAGATTTTCCTCTAGGCTTTTTGTTCACTACCATCTAAATCGAACTAAACCTTTAAGTTCTTGCCTAGCATTTCCCAAGTTTCAACGACGCTATCTGGATTCAGAGAAATTGAAGTAATGCCTTTCTCAACTAACCAGCACGCAAAGTCTGGGTGATCAGATGGGCCTTGACCACAAATACCTACATATTTATTTTGCTTACGGCAAGCCACAATAGAGCGCTCAATCATAAACTCGACTGCTGGATCACGCTCATCAAAGTCAATCGCAAGCAACTCCATACCAGAGTCACGATCAAGACCAAGCGTTAACTGAGTCATATCGTTCGAACCAATTGAGAAGCCATCAAAATACTCCAAGAATTGATCCGCCAAAATGGCATTTGATGGAATCTCGCACATCATGATGAGACGTAAACCATTCACGCCACGCTTCAGGCCAAATTTCTCCATCATATTAATGACACGCTCAGCTTGCTTGATGGTGCGCACGAATGGAACCATGATCTCGACATTATCAAGACCCATATCTTCACGGACGCGCTTCATTGCAGCACACTCCAGCGCAAATGCCTCGCCAAACTCTTCCGAAACATAACGAGATGCCCCGCGGAAACCTAACATCGGATTTTCTTCATCGGGCTCATAGCGTGATCCACCAATCAACTTCTTGTACTCATTTGACTTAAAGTCTGACAAGCGCACGATGACTGGCTTGGGGTAAAAAGCCGCGGCAATAGTCGCCACACCCTCAACCAACTTATCTTCATAGAATTGACGCGGGCTTGCATAACCACGAGCAACACTTTCCACGGCGCGCTTAAGATCAGGATCAATATTTGGGTACTCCAAGACCGCACGTGGGTGCACACCAATGTAGTTATTGATGATGAACTCTAAGCGTGCCAATCCAACACCTGCATTTGGCAATTGGCAAAAATCAAATGCCAATTGTGGGTTGCCAATATTCATCGTAATTTTGACAGGGATATCTGGTAATGCGCCACGAGAGACCTCGGTTACTTCGGTTTCAATCAAGCCATCATATATATGGCCTTCATCGCCCTCAGCACATGAAACCGTGACCACCATACCATCTTGCAATTGCTCGGTAGCATCACCGCAACCAACAACCGCGGGTACGCCCAACTCACGAGCAATAATCGCCGCATGGCATGTACGACCGCCACGATTCGTCACAATTGCAGACGCACGCTTCATGACTGGCTCCCAGTTTGGGTCAGTCATATCTGCAACCAATACATCACCAGGCTGGACGCGATCCATTTCGCTTGGATCACGAATTACACGTACTGGACCAGCGCCAATTTTTTGACCGATTGCACGTCCTTTTGCTAATACCTTAGAGCTACCTTTTAGTTTGTAGCGCATCTCAACCTGGCCAGCTGCCTGACTCTTCACAGTCTCAGGGCGTGCTTGCAAAATATAGATGCGTCCATCTTGACCATCTTTGCCCCACTCAATATCCATTGGGCGGCCATAGTGCTTCTCGATAATGACGGCGTATTTTGCTAACTCTGTAATGTCTGCGTCTTCTAAAGAAAAACGATTGCGCTTCTCAGGAGAAACATCTACTGTTTGCACCTTCTCCGCAGAACCCTTTGGTGCAAAGTGCATTTGAATCAACTTTGAACCCAAAGCCCGGCGAATGATTGCTTTTTTACCTTGCGCCAAGGTGGTCTTAAATACATAAAACTCATCTGGATTAACTGCACCCTGCACAACTGTCTCGCCTAATCCATAGCTAGATGTAATGAACACCACATCCTCGAAGCCAGATTCAGTATCGAGCGTAAACATCACGCCAGAGGCGCCCAGATCAGAGCGAACCATCCGCTGAATGCCAGCCGATAAGGCTACTTCTTCGTGGGCAAAGCCCTTGTGAACACGATAGGAAATTGCACGATCGTTATATAAAGAGGCGAAAACTTCACGAATCTTTTTTAGAACATCTTCGATACCTTCGACATTCAAAAACGTTTCTTGCTGTCCCGCAAAAGAGGCGTCGGGCAGATCCTCTGCAGTAGCGGATGAACGAACAGCAAAAGAGCCCTTGCCAGAGTCGTCTAAGGCAGCAAAAGCTTTGCGAATATCCTCCTCAAGCTTTGGCTGAAACGGTGCGGTCTCAATCCACTCACGAATCTCAGCGCCCGCTTGCGCCAAGGCTCGTACGTCATCAATATTCAGACCTTCTAAACGCTTTTGAATTCGCTCAGTCAAATGATTGTGTTTCAGAAAATCCCGAAACGCTAATGCAGTAGTTGCAAAACCTGTTGGTACTCGGACTCCTGTTGAAGCTAATTGTGAAATCATTTCACCTAAAGACGCATTTTTACCGCCAACTGACTCAACATCGGTCATGCGAAGTTGCTCAAAAGGCAAAACATAGGCGTTAGCCATACTGCTATTTTGTTGCTGGTGGTTGGACATAAAATACTCTCAAAAGATAAGGAAACTGGTCAAGCGATCGCCTAAAGTGCGACTTCATTTAATATGATTCTATTGTAGTTCTGACCCCCACATTTAGGCCAAATTGATGTCTACTGAATCCCGTATTGTTTTTATTGTCTCTGATGGCACCGGCATTACTGCTGAGAACTTCAGCCAATCGATTTTGGCGCAATTTGAGGCCAGTTTTAAGCATATTCGGATCCCGTTTGTGGATAGTGTCGATAAGGCTCACGAGGCGGTCAGTAGCATCAATCAGGCTGCTCATAAATATGGGGTTCAGCCTATTGTTTTCACCACCTTGGTGAATGCTGAGCTCAATTCGATTGTTGCTAAAGCCAATGGGCTTATTTTGGACATGTTTCAGACATTCGTTGCCCCTCTAGAGGCCGCTTTGGGCATGAAATCAACCCATGCCATGAACCGCCTACACCACAATGCTGATACTGAAGCCTATAAGAACCGAATTGAAGCTATAAATTACTCTTTGGCGCATGATGATGGGCAATCCAATCAAAACCTTGCTGAGGCTGACGTTATTTTGGTTGGGATATCCCGCGTAGGCAAAACGCCAACCAGCCTGTATCTCGCCATGCAGTATGGCCTCAAGGCTGCGAACTATCCATTGATTCCTGAGGATTTTGAGCGAGGCCAGTTACCCAAGGATCTGATTCCTTTTCGCCAAAAAATATTTGGCCTCATGATTGATGCCGAACGCCTTTCAGAGATTCGTAACGAACGACGCCCTGGTAGTAATTATGCCAAGCTTGAGAATTGCCGATATGAAATCAACGAAGCAACGGCAATGATGAAAAAACAATCCATTCCTTGGGTGATGACAACGAGTAAATCCATCGAAGAAATCGCCACAACAGTACTGCAAGCAATCAAGTCAGATAAAACAATATTGGGCTAATTGAATATTTAATTAGCCGCGTCGAACACGGACGGTCTCAAATAAACAAATGGCCGCAGCGGTAGAGACATTGAGCGATTCCACTCGTGGGTCAATCGGAATCGATACGCCCTTTGCTTGCGCCAACAAGTCCTCAGATACACCCTGACCTTCGCTACCCATAACCCAAGCTACGGGTTTCAGTAACTCGCATTTTAAATTGAAAAGGTCTTGCTCAGCATCCGCTGTTGCGGCCATCAAGGGGGATGTAATCGCGCTGAGTGCTTGTTGATTAGACCAACCCTCATATAGATCTAATAAACGATGGGCCCCCATGCCTGCACGCAAGACTTTAGTAGACCAAAGATGGGCACAACCCGACAGAGCAACGATCTGAGTAAAACCTGCGGCTGCGGCTGTTCGCAAAATAGCACCAACATTACCGGCATCCTGAATTCGATCTAGAACAACTACATCACCATCTAGGCTGGCAATCGATTGAGTGGTTGTTAGAGCTGATTTAGGCAACTTTAACAATCCCGCAATATGAGGAGCATTGATCAAGTCGCTTAATAGATTCCAAAGAGAACTATCTAGCTCATACACTCGCGTTTGCGGAAACATTTCAAGATGCGCATAAACAGCTTCGGCAATTTCAGGATTTTGCAATCCCAATTCAGATGTAAAAAGAGTTTCTAAAGCCGGATCACCCACCCAAGTCTGAACTAGATGAATGCCCTCAAGCAAAGCACACCCACTACTTAGTCTAGCCTTTTGACCTTTAGATCCAGTAGCCTGCAATAAACGCAGTTCTTTAAATAGCGGATTCTCTTTTGAGGAAATTTGATCGAATTTCATCGCTTAACCTTAACTCGCAAGGGAATCTAAAACTTTTCGGACGGGAGAAAAAGTTCGGCGATGCTCAGAGCACGCGCCGTAACGCTTGAGAGCTGCAAAATGTGCCTCAGTAGGGTAGCCCATATGCTGCGCAAATCCATATTCTGGATGTAACTCATGTAAACGCAACATTTGTCGATCACGAGTAACTTTAGCAATGATTGAAGCTGCTGAAATTGCCGGCTCTTTCGCATCTCCCTTCACAATTGCTTCTGCGGCAATCGGCAGCTCAGGGCAACGATTTCCATCAATGAGGGCTTTCTCTGGCCAGGCACCCAAACGCATACTTAAATCCTCAATAGCTCGTCGCATAGCCAACATGGTTGCTTGCAATATATTGATCTGATCAATTTCACTGGGACTAGCTTCACCAACCCCCCAAGCTTTGGCATTTTCCAGAATTTGCTCATACAAAACATCACGCTTTGCAGCCGTCAATTTTTTTGAATCTTTTAGCCCATGAATTGGGTTATTCGGATCTAGCACTACAGCACCAGCAACTACAGCGCCAACTAATGGACCGCGACCCGCTTCATCAACTCCACAAACCCACAAAACACTCATGGGGTAATTCGTCCGTTTTGACGATCCATCAAAGTTTGAGCAACCGCTTGAGCCACCAAGAGACCTGTTGGGCGGCGTAAGGTTTCATGCATCTTTGTAAATCGCTCTTTCAGTTGAGCAACCTTGGCAGGATGATTTAGCCAATCCAAAACGGCAGCACTTAATTTGTCCGCAGTCGCATCACCTTGCAATAATTCAGGAACAACAAACTCGCCGCATAAAATATTAGGCAAGCCAACATAAGGCAAATATCCTTGGCGTTTCATAATCTGAACCGTAAGCCAAGGCACCTTATAAGAAATCACCATCGGCTTCTTCCAAAGCGCAGCTTGCAAAGTAGCTGTACCACTTGCAATCAACACTACATCAGATGCTTCCAAAACCTCATCGGCCATGCCGTCTAACAAATGAATATGGATATCTGGAGATTTATCCTTGGTTACCTTTAGCAATGCCTCTAAAGGCGCTCGCAAACGAGGAGTAGCAACCGGAATCAGGAAATGCAGTTCCTGACCCCGAAGCTTTTCTGACAATAACTGCATCGTTTCAAAAAATACAGGGGCAATCAACTCGATCTCCGAAGATCGACTACCGGGCAGCACTGCAATGACTAGCCCTTCAAGATTTTCTTTGTTATCACCATTTAGGAAAAGTGTTTTAGCTATTCTGTCTCTTGCTTGAGACACATTGGGCTCAAATGGAATTTCGCTTGCCAATGGGTGCCCTACATAAGTAGAGGCAACACCTGCGCGATCATAGATCTCTGTCTCAAATGGAAAAATACAAAGCATCCGATCAACTGCTTGCGCTATTTTTTTAATCCGCCCAGCTCTCCATGCCCATATCGAGGGAGAAACTAAATGCAAAGTAGGAATACCTGCTTTACGCAATTGAAGCTCAACACCCAAATTAAAGTCAGGCGCATCAACCCCCAAAAAGACATCAGGTCGCTGCTCGCCTAGAAGGCTAGCAATTAACTCTTTACGCAATTTCAAAATGGCAGGCAATTGTTTAATCGCTTCAACATAGCCACGAACGCTCAAGGTCTCCATAGGCCAGTCTGAGCGCATTCCGTGTGCTTGCATTCGTGGACCGCCAATGCCATAAACCTCCAAGCCAGCCATATCTGGAATTTGATTTAAGGCATTTAAAACTGGCGCGGCTAATAAATCACCAGAAGGTTCGCCAGCTACACAAGCTAACTTTGGCAAGGCATTCCCGTTATCGAATGATGCCGCGAGTTGAGGCTGCAATAAAGTCATGAAACTGCGCAAGCTTTTCAGCGGTAGCCGGATCAGCTGCACTTGCAGAAACCATCTTCTGAATCTCTACTTTTGCTTCCTCAAAACTTAAACCATCCTTGTAGAGAACTTTATATGCTTGGCGCAATGCAGAAATCGTTTCGCTTGAAAAGCCACGACGTTTTAGGCCTTCTACATTGATACCATGGGGTGCTGCTTTATCACCAGCTGCAATGACAAAAGGCGGAATATCTTGCACAAGTGCAGACGCTCCACCTAACATCGCATGCTGGCCAATTCTTACAAATTGATGCACACCAGACATACCACCCATGATGGCCCAGTCACTCACTTGTACATGTCCAGCAATTTGGGCATTACTTGAGAAAATCGTGTGATTGCCAACCTGACAATCATGGGCAATATGAACATAGGCCATGATCCAGTTATCGTTACCAATGCGGGTAATACCCTCATCCTGCGATGTACCCGTATGTATCGTTGTGAACTCACGAATGGTGTTTCGATCTCCAATGATCAGTTGGGTTGGCTCGCCGCGATACTTCATATCTTGTGGTGGACCGCCAATCGCCGCAAAATGTGCAAAATTATTTTCCTTACCAATAGTGGTATGGCCCTCTATTACGGTGTGAGAGCCTACCTTAGTACCAGCACCAATTTTGACATGTGGCCCGATAACGGAATATGGTCCAATCTCGACATCGCTGGCAAGCTCAGCCTTGCTATCTACCACTGCAGATGCATGAATCCGAGTCATCACGCGCCCTTCGTCCGAACCGCACATGTAATATTTGCTTCCGCAGCAATCTCACCATCAACTGTCGCCTGCACAGCAAATTTATAAATACCAGCACGACCACGTTCTAATTTTGCAGTCATCATTAACTGATCACCAGGCAATACCGGCTTTTTGAAACGTGCGCCATCGATTCCTGCAAAGTAATAAATTGCATCTTCAGCACGCTCTTCTGAAAACGTTAACAAAGCCGCCGTTTGCGCCAAGGCCTCAATAATTAAGACTCCAGGCATTACTGGAAAGTCTGGAAAATGTCCCTGAAAGAATGGCTCATTCATGGTGACATTTTTTAATGCAGTAATCGTTTCGCGAGGAGTAATTTCAATCACGCGATCGACTAATAAAAAAGGATAGCGATGCGGCAGTAATTGCAAAATTTTATTGATATCAATTGCGATTGGTGTACTCATATCATGCCTACTTAAAGTTGTGTTTTCGTGACCTCAATCCGTGGATTGTCGACCTTTACTTTTTATCCAATAATCGTAAACGTTGTCGTATTTTATCTAGCCCACGCAAGATAGCCGCATTCTTCTCCCAAGCAGCATGCAACATTGATGGGTAAACGCCCGTGAAATGCTGGCCAGGCTCTGTAATAGATCGAATAATAGAGGTATTACCAGAAACGGTAGTTCTATCAGCAATCGTGAGATGACCAGCAAAATTTGCGGCGCCTCCAATAATGCAGAAGTTACCAATCTTGGTGCTCCCCGAAATAGCTGCGCAGCCTGCAATAACGCAACACTTGCCAACGATAACATTGTGCGCAATTTGTACTTGATTATCAATTTTGGTCCCCGAGCCAATTACAGTATCACTCATCGCCCCGCAATCAATTGTGGTTGAAGCGCCAATCTCAACATCATCACCGATTACCACATTTCCGGTTTGAGGAATTTTGACCCATTCACCGCCTGTCGCGGAAAAATCTGGAGCAAATCCAAATCCATCAGAACCAATCACTGCACCACTATGAATAATGCAACGCTCACCAACTTGCGTTCCAGAATAGAGAGATACCGATGGGTATATGAGAGAGTCGCTCGCAATTGCGCTATCTCTTGCAATAGTGGTATTACCCAAAATTACAACCCGCTCACCCAACTTTACATTTGACCCAATTTGTACAAATGGTCCAATATGGCATGAGGCTGGAACAATTGCTGAAGGATCTATTGCCGCACTCGCATGAATACCTGGTGCATGAGTCGGAGTGTTTTGCTTTGCAAAATGCTGCGCCATTCTGGCGAAAGTTGCATAGGGATTTGACGAGATAAAGTAGACTCGCTGAGCTGATCCTTTTCCAGGATTTGCTTGCAAGAATTCAAAATCAGACTTACTAACAATCAGCGCCCCCGCGCCACTATTGGCAGCCTGCTGACGATACAGGGGATTTGATAAGAATGATATTTGGTTTTGTGTGGCGTGCTCTAGGGGTGCCAAGCCAACAAAGGGGTTGGAAGCCTCCCCCACCAAGCTTGCTTGAAACTGATTGGCCAGCTCAATGGCGGTTGGCATAAATTACTTCTGGCTATTTAAAGCCTTGATTACATCATCAGTAATATCAGCCTTAGGACTTACGAAGGCAGCTTCCTGAACAATGATGTCCAATTTTCGTTGCTCAGCAATTTGACGCAAAACTGCGTTTGCCTTCTCAGCGATCTTACCGCGCTCTTCAAAAGTGCGCTGATTTAGATCCTCAGTGAACTCACGTTGCTTGCGTTGTAACTCACGATCCTGATCAGCCAACTCACGCTGACGACGAACACGCTCAGCCTCATTCATTACTGCGGCATCACGATCCAACTTCTCAGCAGCTGTTTGAATTTTTTGTGCGCTATCACGTAGGTCGTTCTGGCGTTTAGTAAATTCATTTTGCAAACGAGTCTGCATCGCTTTAGCAAGATTAGACTCGTTAAACACTTTTTCAGAATTTACGACGGCTACCCGTGTACCAGCATCCTGTGCAAAAACCTGTGATGCAGCAACTACCAATGCAATTGCAGCAATAATCCATTGAAGCGATTTAGAGGACTGAACAAACTTCATAAATACTTTCCTTAAACAATTAAAACGCTGTACCCACTTGGAACTGTAAACGCTGGACGTTAGCAGTTGGGTATGGCTTGTAGGGGATGCCATAACTAAATTTTAACGGACCAAGAGGGGATATCCATGATATACCCAATCCATACGAATAACTCAAGACCAAATTGATATTCTCTCCGAATGCGTTACCACCATCGATAAATGCAAAAGTACGCAGGGTCTTATCCACCCCAGAGCCTGGCACCGGCACCGTGTACTCAATGTTACCCACAATTTTTGACTGTCCGCCGGTCGGTTGATATGCACCAATCAAGGAGTTGTAATACTGGGGACCCAAAGACCCCGGAGAGTATCCGCGGACCGATCCAATACCACCAACATAGTAGTTTTTGGTGATCGGGAAAGGATATTGCCCATAGGCTTGGCTATACCCAACCTCACCATTTAAGGACAAAATATTACCTTTAGAGAAAGAGTGATACTTCTGATATTGGCCATACATCCGATAGAAAGTCATATTGCCAACCGGAGTGCCTACTTCTGCAGATAACTGCTCTAAAGAGCCATCTGACGGAATTAAAGCGCTATCACGACCATCGCGCGCCCAACCAACAGTCAATGGAACGTTATATGTTTGTAAGCGCCCATATGGTGAACCAGTGTATGACTGCACATAGTTTTGGTACGGTATTGGGGTATTAAGCGTCGAATAAACGCTAAATGCCTCAACACCAGTTCCAAAAAATACTCGATCTACCTCGGTGTAAGGAACACCAAACTTGATGTTAGAGCCCACAGACTTTATTTGGTAATCGGGGTCACCTACATAATACAAAGGCTTGGAAGATCTGTAGTAAAGATCGGTGTAGCGACTAATACCCTCTTCCGTAAAATATGGATCGTAGTTAGACAGGGTTAAGTTCTGATTGATCTTACCCAATGAAGCATTCAGACCCACTGAAGTACCGGTTCCAAAAGCATTATCCTGATTAATACCTGCCGAAAGAATCAACTTTTCAGTAGAGGAGAAGCCCGCACCAATCGTGACAGCACCAGTGGGCTTTTCGGTCACTTTTACATTGACATCGACCTGATCCGGAGAGCCTGGCACATCCTCAGTAGTGATATCGGTTTCGGTGAAATAGCCCAAACGACCAAGACGCTTTTTAGACAAATCAATTTTGTCGCTATCAAACCAAGAGCTTTCAAATTGACGCATCTCACGACGAATCACCATATCGCGAGTTTTGGCATTTCCAGAAATTTCTACTTTGCGTACATAGATACGACGACCTGGATCAATCACCAAGGTCAAATCTACTTCAGCTTGCTCGCGTCGAATATCTGGTTGCGGATTAATGGTTGCGAAAGCATAACCATAGGAACCCAATACCTCGGCGATTGCTTTAGTGCTCTCTGTTAACTTCGCAGAAGAGAATGTATCGCCAGGTTTCAGAACGATCAACTGCTTTAGCTCTGCTTCTTTACCGAGTAGCTCACCAGCTAAGCGAACATCTTTAACAGTAAATTTCTTGCCCTCGCGAATACTAATCGTCAGGTAAATGCCCTTTTTGTCAGGCGTGATGGATACCTGTGTCGACTCAATCACAAACTCAAGGTAACCGCGATTTAAATAGTAAGAACGAATCGTTTCTAAATCCGCAGTGAGCTTTTGCTTGGAATACAAGTTGTCTTTGCTGTACCAAGAAAGCCAGCCACCTGTTTTCAGTTGCATTTCGCTACGGAGAGTACCCTCACTGAACGCATCGGTGCCAATGAAATTAATTTCTTGGATTTTGGCAACTGGACCTTCATCAATATTGAAATACACTGCAACTTGGTTACGCTCTACAGGCGTAACAGTCGCAACCACCTCGGCTGCAAACATCCCTTTGCCAACATATTGACGCTTAAGCTCTTGCTCAGCTTTATCAATTAACGCCTTATCGTAAAAACGTGCTTCTGCTACACCAACTGTTTTGAGCGACTTGCGAACAATCTCCGGATCAAACTCCTTCATTCCCGTGAATTCAATTCGGGAAATAGTAGGGCGCTCATCCACAATCACGATCAGAATATTGCCCTGAGCTTGAATTTGTACGTCCCTGAAGAAGCCTGTGCTGTAGAGGGCCTTAATTGCTTCAGCACCCTTTTCTTCGGTAAACGTATCACCAACCTGAACTGATAAATAACTAAATACCGTCCCAGGCTCTACGCGTTGCAAACCTTCGACTCGAATATCTTTAACCACAAAAGAATCTGCTGCATGAACATGCAGACTCCATCCAATTGACATCAATAGAACGAGTTTTGCTAAAAAACGCATAAAGCGGAGGGAAGATGGTTTAAGAAAATTCAAGACGGAATATAGCGTTGTAAATCGTTAAACAAGGCCAAAAGCGACAAGGAAATCAGCAATAAAAAGCCCACTTTTTGGAGCTGCTCTTGCATCGAAACCGAAATCCGCTTTCCAGCAACTAACTCCCATGAATCATACAGGAGCTGACCCCCATCTAGCATGGGAAAAGGCAGTAAATTGAGCATCCCAATGCTGATGCTGATTAATGCCAAAAATGCTAAGAAGGGTTGCCAACCAACCTGGACCGACTTTCCAGCCATATCTGCAATGCTTAAAGGCCCTCCAAGCTGCTTTAAAGAGGCCTTGCCCGTGAATATTCCCAGCATCAGCCTGGCCGATACCTTAGTAATTAACCAAACCCTTTGGGTGGCAAGTCCCAAAGCTTGCAAAGGGCTCAGTTTCAGTTCTTGCCAATCCTGCAAGGGTATTGATATCGGCATGATTCCAAGATCTTTCATGACATCCCCGTCCGGCCTCATTATTGGGAGATCTTCGGCTTTAAATGTCTTGATAAAGCTACCGCCCGTCGAATCTTGCAACTCCAAAGCAAAACCAGACTCACCTGTTAATGCGTCCATCAAATTCCAGCGCAAAGCATTCCAGCTCAAGACACTTTTAAACTGTCCTGATATTGGCGCGGTCTCTAAACCTAAATCTTGCCACCCCACCACTCTATCCCCTTGGGAGATACCCAATTGAGCGGCAACCGAATTTTCAGGGGGGCTCTGCAATACCGCAGGCAATTGAGGGGCGCCCGAAACATAAATCACAGAAAACAATAAGACAGCTAAAAAGAAATTGGCAAATGGTCCTGCAGCCACAATCAGAGATCGCTGCCAAAGTGGCTTGTGATCAAAAGCATCATTGCGATCCTCAAGACGAATCACCTGATTGCGGTCGCGACCATCCAACAATTTCACATAACCACCCAAGGGAATAGAGGCTAGGACCCACTCGGTTTGATTAGTGGCTCGGTATGTGAATAGAGGTTTTCCAAAGCCAATCGCAAATCGTAATACTCGGACACCACAAGCTCGCGCCGCCAGAAAATGGCCAAACTCATGAAAACTTACCAGGACCCCTAGGGTTAATAAAAACGCGCCGAGAGTAATTAATGCTTGCATGAAATCATTACCTTAAACACCCAGCCTAGAGAGCTTGAATCAACTCGCGCGTTACTTTTCTAGCTTGTGCGTCAACGTGCAAAATCGTATCCAAAGAATCTGCACCCTCAATGGCAATTGCATTTAGCGTCTTCTCCACCACCACTGGTATTTGCAAATACGGCAGACCTTCATCCAAAAACGCAGCAACAGCAATTTCATTCGCAGCATTTAATACGGTAGGTGCAGTCCCCCCAGTTTTCGCGGCAGCAAATGCCAATGACAGGCAAGGAAAACGCGACAGATCTGGCTCTGAAAAACTCAAGTTAGCCAACTGAGTCAAACTCAAAGATGGCACTCCTGCGGCAATTCTCTCTGGCCATGCTAGGCCATAAGCAATGGGTGTACGCATATCTGGTTGGCCCATTTGTGCCAATACAGAGCCATCGCGATAGCGAACCATTGAATGCACTACGCTTTGCGGATGTATTAAAACTTTAATTTTTTCAAGGGGTAGTCCAAATAACCAAAAAGCCTCAATTACTTCCAGACCTTTATTCATCATCGTCGCTGAATCTACAGAAATTTTTCTACCCATTACCCAGTTTGGATGAGCACACGCTTGCTCTGGCGTAATGTTACTAAGCTGCTCCAGCGGAGTATTTCGAAATGGCCCACCAGAGGCGGTTAACCATAACTCTTCAACTCCTAGATACGCATTTTGAGGTGAAGATTCTTTAGTGAAATTATTGGGCAGGCATTGAAAAATAGCATTGTGCTCACTATCAATCGGCAGTAACTCACCACCACCCGCACTAATAGCATGCATAAATAAATTGCCAGACATCACCAAGGCTTCTTTATTAGCGAGCAAGACTCTTTTGCCTGCTTTGGCAGCCGCTAAAGCAGGTACAAGACCTGCGGCACCCACAATCGCCGCCATGACTGTATCGCAATCCGAATCTGTCACAGCAGCTACGAGAGATGATGGACCATGCATGACTTGAGTTGCTATATTTTTTTGACGCAATAACGCTTCTAGACGTTTAGCATCATCCGCTTCAGATACCACTGCAATCGCAGGTTGAAACTCAATGCACTGCTCCACTAAACGATCAATCTGTTTACCTGCAGTCAGCGCCGCTACATTAAAGCGATCAGGGTGCGCACGGATAACATCTAAGGTATTAACGCCTATTGATCCAGTAGAACCCAGAATGGCTACACGCCTTGTCATCACACGAGACCTGCAAGAAGGGCTGCGATGGGCATCGTCGGAATTAATGCATCAATACGATCAAGCACGCCACCATGACCTGGCAACAATTGACTACTGTCCTTGACTCCCGTCAAACGTTTTAATTGGGATTCAAAAAGATCTCCCAAAATACTAAATGCGGTCAAGAAGCTCACCATCAATAGCATCGGCACCCAGCCAAAACGAATAGCCCATGCCCCAAATAGAGTCGACTCAAATGGCAAGAAAAATACGCACGCCGTAGCATATGCATAACACAGCACAAGGCCACCTAAAGCGCCCTCTACAGACTTTCCTGGGCTGATTTGCGCAGCGAGCTTGCGCTTACCAAAAGCTTTACCTACAAAATAAGCGCCGATGTCTGCCACCCAAACCAAGGCCATTGTGGAAAGTAAAAAAACTAAACCTAACTCTCGCAAGAAAACGATTGCAAACCAAGTTGCCGGTAACAGTATGAGGCCAAGGACAACATAAAAAGGGCGTAATCTTTGCAGTGATAAGTTCATACCCTTCGCAAGAATGAACGGTGCAATAAAAAACCAAAAGATTACTGATAGCAACAATATTGAAAACTGCCAAGCTACATTTTGGAAAGCAAGCAAAACAAAGATGATTACCAAACAAAATGTAGCGTAAAGCCAAGCTGCGCGAAGAGCATCAGGATTTAATAAGCGACTCCACTCCCAAGCACCCGCCAATACCGCCACGAGAAAAAAGGCGCCAATATATACAGGGGGCAGAAAAAACAGAATTGGTAATAAGACTGCCAACAGAACAACGGCAGTAATAATTCGGGTCTTCAGCATGAAAAGTAAATTCTGGAATTAGACCGCGTCACTCATAACTTGCGATGCAAGCTGAGCACTGGTTCGTCCAAAGCGACGTTCACGCTGACTAAACCAGTCAAACGCTTTATGTAATTGCACTTCATCAAAGTCTGGCCACAGTACATCCGTAAAGTAGAGCTCTGTATAGGCTAATTGCCATAGCAAAAAGTTACTGACGCGTTGCTCCCCGCCAGTGCGTATAAATAAATCTGGTTCAGGCGCATAAGCCATGGAGAGGTATGGTTGCAACAACTCTTCACTAATATCCTCGGGCTTTAGATTGGGGTTTGCTGCCACACAACGTTGCATTGCCTGCAATATATCCCAGCGACCACCGTAATTAGCAGCAATCGTAAATGTCAGCGCTTTACAGTTCGCTGTTTTAGCCTCAGAAAATTCGACCATTTCTTGAATCGCATGATCAAATCGACTTAAGTCTCCAATGAGTCGCAAGCAGATATCGTTTTCAGCAAGCCGCGAGACCTCACCTTTGAGCGACTTTAGAAATAGCTTCATTAAAAAGCCCACCTCTTCGGGTGGGCGACGCCAGTTCTCAGAACTAAAGGCAAAGACCGTTAAATACTCAACGCCAATACGGCGACATTCTTGAACAATTTTCCTAACAGCACTCAAACCCTCGGAATGCCCAGCAACTCTGGGCATCATGCGCTTACTAGCCCAACGTCCATTGCCATCCATGATGATCGCAACGTGGCGAGGAATGGAGCTAACTTCCGGTATTGCTAGTGTTGAACTAAGATGTTGAGTCATAAAAATCGAAACGCAATACGGTTAAACCGTCATGATCTCTTTTTCTTTATCAGAGATGATTTTGTCAATCTCCACAACAGCTTTATCAGTCATCTTCTGAATTTCATCGGTTGCACGACGCTCTTCATCCTCAGAAATTTCTTTATCTTTAGTTAAGCGCTTCAAATGTTCATTAGCATCGCGACGTAAATTGCGTACAGCAATTTTGGTATCCTCGCCCTCGCCCTTGACGACTTTGGTGAGCTCGCGACGACGCTCTTCCGTTAATGCTGGCATTGGCACTCGAATGACTGTACCTTGAGATGCAGGATTTAAACCCAAGTCAGAGTCACGAATAGCCTTTTCTACTGCAGCAACCATCGTCTTCTCAAAAGGTTGAACATTGATTGTGCGCGCGTCTGCCAAACCCAAGCTAGCCACTTGACTTAAGGGAGTGGGGTTGCCGTAGTACTCCACCTGAATATGTTCCAAAATTCCCGGATTAGCGCGTCCAGAACGAATCTTTGCAAGATTTGCCTTCAAAGATTCAAGTGACTTTTGCATCTTCTGATCGGTATTGGTTTTAATTTCTACTGCAGACATCTGACCTCCTATTAAACGTGCACCAAAGTACCTTCAGGCTCGCCCTGCACTACACGCATTAATGCGCCTGGCTTGAGTATTGAAAATACTTTGATTGGTAATTTTCTGTCACGACACAATGCAAATGCAGTCGCATCCATGACTTGTAAGTTTTTAATCAACGCTTCATCAAAAGTGATCGTTTTATACAAGGTCGCTGATGGATCTTTTACTGGGTCAGCACTATAGATACCATCAACCTTAGTTGCCTTCAACATCACCTCTACACCCATTTCAGCACCGCGCAAAGCAGCTGCTGTATCAGTGGTAAAGAATGGATTACCAGTACCTGCTGCAAAAATGACAACCTTACCCTCACTCATTGCACGAATGGCGCGAGGACGAATGTAAGGCTCGACTACTTGATCCATTCTTAACGCAGATTGAACGCGAGCCTCTACCCCCTTTTGACGCAATGCATCTTGCAAAGCAAGTGAGTTCATCATGGTTGCCAACATACCCATGTAGTCAGCTGTTGCCCGATCCATGCCTGCTGCGCCACCTGCAACACCGCGGAAAATATTTCCTCCGCCAATCACAATTGCAAGCTCTACTCCGCTATTGACTACTTGAGCAATCTCAGAAACCATGGCATCGATGGTGACTGGATTGATGCCAAAAGCATCATCCCCCATCAGGGCTTCACCAGATAATTTTAGGAGGACGCGTTTGTAGCCTGGCATATCTATTTTCCGTAATTTGCCAAGTAATTTTCATACTTAGCTTATTGATCTTTAAGCACTTTTGATACCTGCCCTGAATTATAAATGGCTTGGGGATAACTAAAGAAAAGGGCACAGAAACTAAGGTTTCTGTGCCCATGAGGCTAGACCAGTCGGGACAAGCCCGGCAAGGACTAATTAAGCAGTCGCTTTAGATGCAGCGGCCACTTGGGCAGCCACTTCAGCAGCAAAGTCGTCTTGACGCTTCTCAATGCCCTCGCCCACCACAAACATCGTGAATCCCTTCACACTGGTATTGGCGGCTTTGAGCATTTGCTCAACAGTTTGCTTATCGTTTTTAACAAAAGTTTGATTCAAGAGAGATACCTCTTTGAGGTACTTCTGAATAGAACCCTCAACCATCTTCTCAACGATCTCTGGTGGTTTGCCTGATTCAGCAGCCTTTTGAACAGCCACGCTACGCTCAATCGCAATAGACTCAGCTGGCACATCAGCAGTAGACAAAGCCACTGGCTTCATTGCAGCAACGTGCATTGCCACATCTTTCGCAGCAACTTCATCGCCATCAAACTCAACCATCACACCAATACGAGTACCGTGTAGATAAGAAACTAACTTATTGCCACCAGCGAAACGCTTAAAGCGACGTGGCATGATGTTCTCGCCGATCTTACCGATTAGAGCGCTACGGACTTCATCAACAGTAGAGCCGTTCAAAGGTAATGCCAATAAAGCAGCTACGTCAGCAGGATTCTTTTCCGCTACCAACTTCACGCAGTCATTAGCAAAAGCCAAGAAATCATCGTTCTTTGAAACGAAATCCGTTTCGCAGTTCACTTCCAACAAAGCACCGGTAGTGCCGTTGATTGAGGATGCAACGATGCCTTCAGCCGTAACGCGAGAAGCAGCTTTACCAGCTTTGCTACCAAGCTTTACACGCAGAATTTCTTCTGCACGAGCCATATCACCATCAGCCTCGGACAAAGCCTTCTTGCACTCCATCATTGGAGCATCGGTTTTGGCGCGGAGTTCGCCAACCATTGCAGCGGTAATTGCGGCCATTATTCAGCTTTCCCTTCTTCAACAAACTCTTCTTCGCCTTCTTTAACTGCAGTTAATACTTCTTGAACTGCGTTTGCGCGACCTTCCAAAATAGCATCAGCAACACCACGTGCATACAAGGTGACTGCCTTGCTTGAATCGTCGTTACCAGGAATAACGTAATCAACACCTTCTGGTGAATGGTTTGTATCAACCACAGCGATTACCGGAATACCAAGCTTATTTGCTTCAGTAATAGCAATCTTGTGATAGCCAACGTCCACAACGAAAATTGCATCAGGAACGCCATTCAAATCTTTGATACCGCCAAGTGCTTTTTGCAACTTGTCGAGCTCGCGATCGTTTGTCAAAGCCTCTTTCTTAGAAAGCTTTTCCCAATCGCCAGCTTCTTTAGCAACTTCCATGTCCTTCAAACGCTTGAGGGAACCTTTAACAGTTTTGAAGTTGGTGAGCGTGCCACCTAACCAACGGCTGTCGATATAAGGCATGCCTGCGCGAGTTGCTTCTTCAGCAATGATCTCGCGAGATTGACGCTTGGTACCGACAAATAAAATCGTGCCACGATTAGCAGCAACTTGTTTTGCAAATTTCAGGGCGTCCTGAAACATTGGCAATGTTTTTTCCAAGTTGATGATGTGGATTTTGTTGCGATGACCGAAAATAAATGGGGCCATCTTTGGGGACCAGAAGCGAGTTTGGTGACCAAAATGGCAACCAGCCTCCAGCATTTGACGCATCGTTACTGACATAACTTCTCCTAAGGGTTATTTCTAAAGTTGAGTCCTAGCTGCGCTAAACAACGCCACCCTGGAAGGCTCAACTCGCGATTTCAAGTCCAAAATAGACCTGAGTCCGAAATTATATCTTAGATATCAATGATCTAGCTAGGCCGAGCCTACCCCGATCTTGGACGGATGGGGGCATTTACTGCCAATATCGCCCTAAAAAAGGGAATATTGCCTAATTTTTAAGCATTTGAACTCAGAAAAATCTCTCCAAGTCGTTGATAATCAAGGCATGAATAGTGTATTTACCGCAGAAAAAGACATCCAAGGGATGCGCGAAGCTGGTCGTTTGGCTAGTGAAGTTTTGGATCACGTTACTCCCCATGTCAAAGCGGGCATCACTACGGGTGAATTGGACCGCATTTGCCACGCCTATATGCGCGATATTCAAAAGACCATCCCTGCACCCCTCAATTATCAACCGCCTGGTTATCCACCCTTTCCAGCATCAATTTGCACATCCGTGAACGATGTGATCTGCCACGGGATTCCAGGCGACAAAGTACTTAAAAATGGTGATGTCGTGAATCTCGACATCACCGTTATTACTCCCGATGGTTACTACGGCGATACCAGTCGTATGTTCATGGTCGGCGAAGTTTCGGTGATGGCGAAACGGCTGACGCAAATTACTTTTGAATGCATGTGGCTTGGAATTGCCCAAGTAAAGCCGGGCGCATCACTTGGCGACATTGGTCATGTAATACAAACGCATGCAGAAAAAGCAGGGTACTCCGTTGTTCGCGAATACTGTGGCCATGGCATTGGCAAAGTATTTCATCAAGACCCGCAAATTCTTCACTATGGTCGCCCAGGTACCGGCGAGAAACTTCAAGCAGGAATGACATTTACGATTGAACCCATGATTAACGCTGGTCGTCGTGAAATTCGCACAATGCCTGATCAATGGACCGTAAAAACAAAAGATCGCAGTCTGTCAGCGCAGTGGGAGCACACCCTCTTAGTTACCAACACTGGCGTTGAAGTACTCACCTGGTCCGAAGGTAGTAACCCTCCTCCCGATTGCGTCAAAGGTCTTTCTTTTAGACCTTCTTCTGTTAGCGCCTGAATATGAACTCGTCGGTAACGACAAGCGAAGCCATGGATGTAAAAGGCCTTCACTCTGCGCGTGAAACTGCATATGCCGAATTTAAGAAAACGCAGGCTGTAGGCAAACTAACTAAGCAATTAAGTAAGCTCACCGATCAATTACTCACTCAGCTTTGGAATAAATGCGAGTTAAATAATTTAGCCACGCTTGTAGCGGTTGGCGGTTATGGCAGAGGTGGATTATTTCCATACTCTGATATTGATATCTTGATTTTGCTTCCAAATAAAAGTGAAGAATCTGAAGAGGTATCCAAGAAAGTTGAGCAGTTTATTGCGAACTGCTGGGATACTGGATTGGAAATAGGCTCCTCCGTGAGAACGGTTGCGGAGTGCATCTCCGAGTCAGAGCAAGACATCACAGTAAGAACTTCCCTCCTCGAAGCCCGCTATCTTTGCGGGCAAAAATCATCATTCAAAGAATTCGCCAAGACCTTTGAAGCTGCCATGGATCCTCGATCCTTTTTTCAAGCAAAACTTGCCGAGCAGATCCAGCGTCACTACAAATACCAAAACACCCCTTATTCACTTGAGCCAAATTGCAAAGAGAGTCCTGGTGGTCTTCGCGATTTACAGGTCATCTCGTGGGTCAGCAAAGCAGCTCTGCTTGGTAATACCTTTAAAGATTTACATGAAGCCGGCTTGATTACCAAGCGAGAGCTCACGGAACTCAATCGCAATCAACGACTATTGGAAACTTTGCGTGCAAATTTGCATCTCATAGCAGGACGCAGACAAGACGTCATTGCATTTGATTTGCAATCACCCTTAGCCCATGCCATGGGAATTGAAGAAGAATCATCACGTCGTGCAAGCGAAGCCATTATGCGTCGCTATTACTGGGCCGCAAAAGCGGTGACTCAATTAAATGATGTGCTACTTCAAAATATTGAAGCACTGCTATTTCCGCAGGAGTCGAAGACCACTCACCCTATACCAGGCGAAGAAAATCAATTTTTTATTGAGCGCCAAGGTGTTTTAGATATCACCGACCCACAACTCTTCCAAAGATATCCAGAGCAAATTCTGCGGACCTTTTTGGTGTTTGCACAAACAGCTAGCGTTAAAAGTCTGTCTGCCACTATTTTTAGAGCCCTCTATAACGCTCGTACAAAAATGGATAGCAAGTGGCGTGCCAACCCAATTAATCGGGCGCTATTTATTGAAATCCTGAAGCAACCCGAAGGGGTCAGTCGAGCTTTTCATCTGATGAATCGCAGTAGCGTACTCGGAAGATACTTGCCAGCATTCAGAAAAATTGTTGGCCAGATGCAGCATGACTTATTTCATGTGTACACAGTTGATCAACATATCTTGATGGTGCTGCGTAATGTACGGCGTTTCATGGTGCTTGAATACACTCATGAATTTCCATTTTGCAGTAGCTTAATTGCTCGTTTCGAGAAACCTTGGCTACTCGTCATCGCAGCACTCTTTCACGATATTGCTAAAGGCCGCGGCGGAGATCACTCACAACTTGGCAAAGCGGATATGCGTAAGTTTGCCAAAGAACATGGTTTAGATAAAAAAGATACTGAGCTCTTAGTATGGCTAGTAGCCGAGCATCTGAACATGAGCCAAGTGGCCCAAAAACAAGATATAACTGACCCCGATGTGGTCAAGGCATTTGCCAAGAAGATGGGCGATGAACGCCATCTCACTGCGCTCTACCTTTTGACTGTGGCCGATGTCCGCGGCACCAGCCCTAAAGTGTGGAATGCATGGAAAGGAAAACTGCTTGAAGATCTCTATCGCGCAACCCTAAGGGTATTGGGTGGAGCAAAACCCGATGCCTCCTCAGAACTCGCACAACACCAAGAAGAATCTAGAGCCAAACTGCGGCTTTACGGAATCAGCGACAGTTCTTATGAGGATCTCTGGAAACAATTGGATGTCGCATTCTTCCTACGACAGGATTCATCCGATATCGCATGGCTGACGCGCCACCTTTATAACAAAGTAAATACAGAACAACCAATTGTAAGAGCCAGACTCTCTCCCGTTGGTGAAGGCCTACAAGTAGCTATCTACGTAAAAGATCAAGAGGATCTATTTGCCCGAATTTGTGCCTACTTTGAAAGACATGGCTTTTCTATTTGGGATGCACGCATTCATACAACGCACCATGGCTATGCTCTTGATAGTTTCCAGATTTCAGGAAGTAATCTTGTAGATGAAGGCGGCAGCTATCGCGATCTGATTCAGCTAGTTGAGTTTGAATTAACTGCCGCTCTTTCCAATGCCGAGCCTTTGCCAAACCCCAGCATGGGAAGGCTATCGAGACAATCTCGTATTTTCCCAATTCAGCCGCGCATTCACATGACGCCAGATGATCGGGGTCGTTATTACACTCTTGCTCTTTCTGCCAGCGATCGTACAGGCTTGCTTTATACAATCTCTAGAGTCTTAGCGAAGCACCAGGTTTCCATTCACTCTGCCAGAATTAATACCCTCGGAGAGCGTGTTGAGGACGTGCTGCTATTGGATGCCGCCAACCTTGGCAAAAATCCAAAGCTACAGATTCAGTTAGAAACAGAGTTGCTAGAGGCTTTAAGCGCCTAGCAAATTAAGCATGTCCGCCTCATCAATGACGGGCACACCTAATTCCTCTGCTTTGGTGAGCTTGCTGCCGGCATCTGTACCAGCAACCACATAGTCTGTTTTTTTCGATACTGATCCAGCAACTTTTGCGCCAGCTTTCTCAAGCAGATCTTTTGCTTGATCACGAGTCATGGTTGGGAATGTACCCGTTAGAACAAAAGTCTTTCCAGCCACGGCGGCGCTGATCACCTTCTCTTCTACTGCTAACTGCATGCCCGATGCTAAAAGCTGTTCAATCACTTCACGATTGTGAGCCTCTTCCATAAAACTTAGGATGGAGTCAGCCACTACAGGGCCAACGTCTTTAACACTGAGCAACTCTTCCATATTCGCATCCATTAATGCATGCATGGACTGAAAATGATTCGCTAAATCTTTGGCTGTAGTTTCACCAACATGACGAATACCCAGAGCAAAGATAAATCTAGCCAAGGTTGTATTTCGAGATTGATTAATTGCTTGTATAAGATTGTCGGCAGATTTTTCGCCCATGCGCTCAAGATTAGCTAAAGCAGTGAAGCCTAGTCGATACAGATCCGCTGGTGTTCTAACTAAATTTTGATCAACTAATTGATCTACAATTTTTTCACCCAAGCCCTCAATATCCATAGCTCTTCTGTGAGCAAAATGGATCAGCGCTTGTTTGCGCTGGGCGCCACAAAATAATCCGCCGCTACAACGTGCCACAGCCTCATCCGCCAAGCGCTCAATATGAGAATTGCATACCGGGCAATGATCAGGCATCTGAAATGGTTTAGCGTCGCTAGGACGACGATCCTTAATAACGGATACCACCTCAGGAATCACATCACCCGCTCTTCTTACCGAAACCGTATCACCAATTCGAACATCCTTACGTCTCACTTCATCTTCATTATGCAAAGTGGCGTTAGTAACAGTAACACCCCCCACTTCAACTGGAGATAAGCGCGCCACCGGAGTAATAGCTCCTGTTCGGCCTACTTGCACATCTATCCCCAAAACCGTTGTGAGTGCCTCTTGAGCAGGATATTTATGCGCCAAGGAAAATCGAGGAGCTCGCGAGACATAGCCTAACTTGGCCTGCTCAGCAAATGAATTCACCTTATAGACAACGCCATCTATGTCATAAGGCAATGCATCACGCTTTGCTCCAATTGCGTTATAAAAGTTCAGAATCTCCTGTACAGAGTGCAAGACCTTGCGCTCTGTACATACAGGCAACCCTAGCTCAACATATTTATTTAATAATTCTTCATGCGTTTTGGGAAGCCAGGTTTGTGGCTCCAGAGCACCAAGACCGTAAGCGAAGAATGATAGCGGTCGTTTTGCAGTAATTTTTGAATCAAGTTGGCGCAAACTTCCAGCGGCAGCGTTGCGTGGGTTTGCGAACTCTTTCTCACCTGAGGCAGCAGCTTGCTGATTCATTTTTTGGAAATCTTTGAGGTACATAAAAACCTCACCGCGTACCTCTAAGACCTTAGGAATATCTTTTCCAGTGAGTTTCAGCGGAATTGCACGAATCGTTTTGATATTAGCAGTGACATCTTCACCGCTCGCACCGTCTCCGCGGGTAGCAGCACGCACCAAGGAGCCATTCTCATAACGCAAAGAGATTGCTAGGCCATCAAACTTTAATTCTCCAGCATAAGCCACGTGTTCGGCATGCAAGCCTTCACGACAACGGCGATCAAACGCAATCAACTCCGACTCTTCAAACGCATTATTCAAAGAAAGCATAGGAACTTCATGCGTTACCGAATCAAACTCTTTCAGCGCCACACCACCAACACGTTGAGATAAAGATTGTGGCGTTACCCAATCTGGATGGGTGGCCTCGATTTCTAGCAACTCTCGATAGAGCTTATCGTATTCAATATCGGGCAATAAAGGATTATCAAGAACGTAATAGGCATGCTCTAAGCGAGCCAATTCAGTTTGCAGAAAAGCGTAGCGCTCCGCTAAGTTTTTCGGACTATTGGGAGACAAAGGAAACTCCTAGCTAAAGAGTCGACTGGCAGTAGAAGAGCCTGCTGCAATACCAGACTTCTCAAGATTGGCATAGAGACCATCTAGATGCTGACGAATGCTAATCACAGCCGATTCGCTTAGATTAATTCCATTGTCATCTACCAATCGGCCATGTGCCGCTTGGGCAATCTCAACCCCCTCACCTAACATGCGCTCAAAAGCACGCTGATCTTGAGCGACCAAAGGAATTTCGAGCAACAAAGTTAATTGTGTAACAGGTGAATTTGGATCTAGATCAGTGCTATTGAAAATTAAGGTACCATTGCTAAAAAATTCATATGCACGTCCATTGCGAGCTAATTTAAAACCGCGCTGTCGCATCAGGGCGTCGAAATTTGCCCATGGATAAGGTTCATCAAATAAAACATTGATGCTTAGCTGAATATCGCTCTCAGCAGCCATTGCATCTAATTCTTTAGCGCTCTCGAGCATCGTGTTGACGCTTGGCATATCTATTTGAGCTGCCAAGGTATTTGCTAAGGCTTGGACTCGAGAACAAAAGTCTGACAGCTCTAGAACACCAATTGGACCACGTCGACTTGCCAACTGAATTGCTAACTGCAAATCAGAATAGGAGGCGTCCGCTCTAAGATCTTCCCAACCTTCTGCGGCATCGCGCTCAGTGTTAAGGCCTTCACAGATCCATCGTATGGATGCATTGGACTGCAAATCAGTCCAAGTATTAATTTCATCAAGAATTTCAGCACCAGAGATCGCCTCATCGAAGCGCAGTGTGATGACGCAATCAATCCGGGGATCAATTGCAAATTTTTCTGCCTTAGAGATAGTTGTTTGAGTCGCGCTACTAAACTTAGGCTCAACACGATCACTTATATCCGCATCAGCAAACCCTTTTGCAAAGGAGGGTTCACGAGTAAGGCGATCATCAATTACGTATTCGTTTTGCTCATGCGCATTACGGCGGGCGCGGGAGTATTTCCAATTCAGTACCGCCACCAATATCAATATCAGCAAACCGATAGCAATCAATGCAAACTGTAAATCAGACAAACCTAACATCGTCATGATTTGTTCTATGCTCACTTAAGCCGCCTCCACCATTGAAACGGCTGAAGAAATATCCACAGCAACAATACGAGATACGCCCTGCTCTTGCATCGTGACGCCAATTAACTGATGAGCAATTTCCATGGTGATCTTATTGTGTGAGATAAAGACAAACTGTGTCTTTTCTGACATTTTGGCTACCATCTGTGCATAGCGCAAGGTATTCGCATCATCCAATGGTGCATCAACCTCATCCAATAAACAGAATGGTGCAGGATTCAATAAGAAGAGCGAGAAAACTAAAGCAATCGCAGTCAAAGCCTTTTCACCACCAGAGAGCAAATGAATACTGCTATTTTTCTTACCTGGGGGCTGCGCCATTACCTGAACGCCAGAATCCAAAATCTCCTCGCCAGTCATAACCAGTTCGGCATGACCACCACCAAAGAGTTCTGGGAAGAGTTTTCCAAAATGGCCGTTTACTTCATTAAATGTGCCCTGCAATAATTCACGCGTTTCTGCGTCAATCTTTGCAATCGCATCCGTTAATGTCTGCATTGCTTCATTCAAGTCCGCCGATTGTGCATCGAGGAACTGCTTGCGCTCGCGTGAGCTAGCAAGCTCGTCTAATGCAGCCATATTGACTGGACCTAAAGACTGAATTTCAGTATTGAGACGATTCACTTCGCTTTGTAGCGCGCCAATCTTTAGATCAGGACTGAAATTCGCTTCTAATGCACTTAAATCCGCTTCCGCATCAGCCAACAAGGTTGCGAACTGTTCGTAATTCAAGCGTGCAGCTTGTTCACGCAATTGCAGATCAACTACCTTGTCGCGCATTGGCTGCAAACTACGCTCAATTTGCATACGAGCTTCATCGGCTTCACGCAGTTGATGTAATAGCGCGTCCTGCTCTGTACGAGCATTTGCTAGAGCAGCTTCACGCGCACTCCGTGCCAGCAGCAAACCTTGCAACTTCTCCTGAGCCTCTTCATCACTCAAAGTCTCCAGCTCTTGAGTAGCCAAATCATGTTTATCCTGAATCTCCATGATCTGGGTGCGTGCAGTACTTTGATCACGCTGCAAATCTGCAATACGCTGTTGTAATGAGCGTGTAGCAAACGCCGCTTCTTGAGCTGCCATTTCCGCATTACGCAAAGACTCGCGCAATTGGTCACGCTGTTGAGTGCTGAGCTCTAGCTTTTCTTGAGCTAATGACAGCGCCTCTTGAAGGCCTTGTTTGGCATCTTCTGACTGACTTAACTCAGCAGAGGCTTGTTCACGCGCCAAGCTCAACTGCTCCATTTGTTGACGCAACTCACTTAGCTCATTCTGAATTTGGGCAGCACGTTGACTATATTGCTCTTCAGCTTGAGTCAACTGCATTCTTTCCACTTCAAACCCGTGAGCCTCTTGAACAGATTGTTCAGCAGCAATGCGAGCCTGTTCGGCAGCTTGATGAGCGGCTTGATAGTTAGCAACACACTGATCTAGCTCACCCTGCAGTTCGCTTTGCATCAACTGCTGTGCACGCAACTGCTTCTCTAGACTTTCCATTTCCTGAGCGCGCGCCAACATACCAGCTTGCTCAGAGTCAGCAGCATAAAGCTGAACACTAACGCGACTCACTAGATGACCCTGTTGGGTAACAAACGTACCACCAGCAGGAAGCTTTTCACGACGATGCAAAGCATCCTCAAGACTAGAGGCTATGTAAATATTGTCTAACCACTCTTGTAACACTGAAGTCAATCGAGCAACACCAGCACTTTGAACACGACTCAATAAAGGCGTGAAGTCCGCAGGCGCAGAAGTGTGTGCAGGACTAATCTCCTCGGTAAGCAAAATTGCTAAGCGACTTGGAGGCGCATCATTTGCAAGCGCCAATGTTTCTTGAACGCTTTTTGCAGTAACAGCCGCTAGACGCTCACGTAATACTGACTCAAGGGCCGCTTCCCATCCGCTTTCTACTTTTAGCTCCTGCCAGAGACGCTTACTCTCTTTGAGCCCCTTGCTTTCCAGCCATGGACCAATTTTTCCTTGCGCTTGAACACTTGCTTGTAAGGCCGTTAGTGCTGTGAGTTTTGCTTCAGTTTGAGCTAATTCTTGATTAGCTGTTTGTATTTTTTGCTGAGCCGCATTACGAGCTTCATCAGCAGCAGGAACGCGTTGCTGAGTTTCACCAGCGCGCGCTCTTGCTTCTTCAACTTTACGTTGTGCCATTGCGTGGCGATCTATCGCCATTTGCAAAGCTTCGGCATCAGGTCGACGCATGCCCTCAAGCTCACCAGTGAGACGCACCTCGCGACCCTTTAACTCATCTGCTTGAGCCGACATTGCACGAATTCTCTCGCCCAAACTGGCGAGGCGCTGCTCAATTGTTGCCAAGGCTTCACGTGCAGCGTTCAAATCATGAGAAGCGGTTTGATAAGCCTCATCTCGGCTTGGCATCTGCTCTTCCAAACCATTTAACTCTGCTAATAGGGATTGCTCTTTCTCGCTAGCTAACGTGAGCTCATGCTCAGTCGTGCGCTGTGCCTGAGCGGCGTCGGTTTCTTGTACAGTCCAGCGCTGTAATTGCGCCTGCAAATCTTGAGTTTGCTGCTGCAATCGTTGACGCGCCTCTTGCACGTAATGGATTTGCGATTCAACTTGACTCACATCAGCGTTCGTTTGATACAACTCACCCTGCGCTTCAGATACCTTGTCTTGCAAAGCGTACTGCTGAGAGCGCATTGTCTCTAGCTCTGCCTCCACGTGACGCATTTTGGCAGTTTGCTCCTCAAGGCTAACCTGAGTATCTCGAATGCCGTTGGCATGGCGTTCTTGTTCTTTACCAGCCTCGGTCTGACGAACAAACCACAAAAGCTGCTGCTGCGATTTCATTTGAGCGGAGAGTTCAGCATGACGCTCTGCAACAGTCGCTTGCTTTTCTAAGCGAGTTAACTGTTGATCAAGTTCGCGCAGAATATCTTCAACGCGCGTTAGATTCTCTACCGTATCTTCAAGACGAGAAGCGGTTTCTTTACGACGCTCTTTATATTTAGATACGCCGGCGGCTTCTTCTAGAAATACTCTTAACTCTTCAGGCTTCGCCTCCAAAATACGATTGATCGTACCTTGACCAATAATCGCGTAACCTCTTGGACCCATACCAGTACCCAAGAAAATATCTTGAATATCCTTACGACGCACCACTTGGTTATTAACGTAGTAACTTGAATTTCCATCGCGGGTTAAAACACGCTTAACAGCTAATTCTGTAAAAGCACTCCACTGACCCTGTGCGCGTCCATCAGCGTTATCAAAAATGAGTTCAACACTGGCACGACCAGATGGCTTGCGCAGACCAGAACCATTAAAAATGACATCCTGCATGGATTCACCACGCAGTTCGCTGGCACGAGACTCGCCTAAAACCCAGCGCACAGCATCAATAATGTTCGACTTTCCACAACCATTTGGCCCAACAACGCCAATTAATTGGCCAGGCATTTCAAAATGGGTTGGGTCAACGAAAGACTTAAAGCCGGAAAGTTTGATGGATTTCAGTTGCACGGCGTACTTTGCTGGGAATAATAGGGGTTCAAATAAAGGGCTAAAAATTACATCTAAAGTAGGAGGATGATAGCAAGCCTAGGGCACTTAGACGGGTTTTTGCCCCATCGATATAATGATAAATCTACCTTCAGGGGCAAAATCCCTTAACAATCTGATAGTTAACTAAAAAGCATGAGCCAATCACCACAAAGCATCATTGAACAAGCCTGGGAAAACCGCGCAAACCTCTCTCCTAATAGTGCGCCTGGAGACGTCCGAGGTGCTGTAAATGCCGTCCTAGAAGGACTAAATGCGGGCACTATTCGAGTGGCTGAACGCAGAGATGTTGGTAAGTGGGAAGTAAATCAATGGGTTAAGAAGGCTGTACTGCTTTCTTTCCGCCTGGAAGACAACGTTCCGATGAGCGCTGGGGGCTATACCCAGTTCTATGACAAGGTTCCAAGCAAATTTGAGGGCTATACAGCTGCTGACTTTGCTGCTGGAGGATTTCGTGTGGTACCCCCAGCCGTAGCCCGCCGTGGGTCATTTATTGGCAAAAATGCAGTTTTAATGCCTTCCTACGTCAATATTGGCGCCTATGTTGGCGAAGGGACCATGGTGGATACATGGGCTACCGTAGGCTCCTGCGCACAAATTGGTAAAAATGTTCACCTTTCTGGCGGCGTCGGAATTGGTGGCGTTTTAGAGCCAATTCAAGCCGGTCCGGTCATTATTGAAGATAACTGCTTTATTGGTGCCCGCTCCGAGGTAGTCGAAGGTGTAGTGATTGAAGAAAATGCTGTCCTATCAATGGGCGTTTACATTGGGCAAAGTACCAAGATTTACGACCGCGAGACTGGCGAAGTTCACTATGGTCGCGTGCCAGCAGGCTCAGTTGTTGTACCTGGGTCACTGCCTTCTGCTTGCGGCAAGTACAGTCTTTATGCTGCTGTGATTGTGAAAAAAGTAGATGCTCAAACTAGAGCAAAAACTGCTATTAACGAACTTCTTCGCGACTAACTTAACTAGCTAATTATTTATGAGTGCAACCCTTGAGCTTACCGAGGCTCTCATTGAATGCCATTCCGTTACGCCCGCGGATGGTGGTTGCCAAGAATTAATTGCTAAACGTTTACAAGCGCTAGGTTTTCATACCGAGAGCGTTGTAAGCGGCCCTGAGAATTTTCAAGTCACCAACTTATGGGCAATCAAAAAAGGTAAGGCTGGCGATCAAGGCAAAGTACTGATGTTTGCAGGTCACACTGATGTCGTGCCAACTGGGCCACTAGAAAAATGGACTAGCAACCCGTTCACACCAAGCATTCGCGATGGCAAACTTTATGGTCGCGGCGCTGCTGATATGAAAACCTCATTAGCCGGCTTTGTTGTAGCTACCGAGGAGTTTGTAACCACCCACCCAAACCATCAAGGGTCAATTGCCTTTTTGATTACAAGTGATGAAGAAGGTCCGGCCAACGATGGCACAGTGATTATGTGTGAACGCTTACAAAAGCATGGTCAACGCTTGGATTACTGCGTGATTGGTGAGCCCACATCGGTCGATCAATTAGGCGACATGATCAAGAATGGTCGTCGTGGATCGCTATCTGGCAAATTAAGAATAAAAGGTACCCAAGCCCATATCGCCTACCCTCATCTTGGCAAAAATCCAATTCATTTGGCAGCACCTGCTATTGCTGCTTTAGTTGAAACTGAATGGGATAAAGGAAATGAATATTTTCAGCCAACCAGCTTTCAGATCTCCAATGTGCATGCAGGCACTGGCGCAAACAACGTTATTCCAGGTGAATTGGTGATCGACTTTAATTTCCGCTTTTCCACAGAAAGCAAACCCGAACAATTGCGCGAACGCCTAGAAAAAGCTTTGAGCAATGCCAGTCTCGATTTTGAGATTGATTGGGTCCTTGGTGGCAGCCCTTTTATTACCGGGGAAGGTGATTTGGCCAATGCATTACGCAAAGCAATTAAATCGGAAACCCAAATTGATGCGGAGCTTTCGACCACAGGCGGCACAAGTGATGGTCGTTTTATCGCCAAGATCTGCAAAGAGGTTGTGGAATTTGGGCCGCTCAATGCTACAAGCCACAAAATCGATGAGTGCGTGAACATTGATGATGTTGAGCCACTAAAAAATATCTATCGCAAAACACTTGAGCAATTGATTGCTTAAGTCTGCACAACCTCTTTCTACTTAAAAATCTCCCTATCCATCATGGACCCCGAGCCTTCACAAGCCTTTTCAGTCAATCAATCGATTGAGCAGATTACTCAAAAATTAGACGTCGCAAACTTGCACTACGGGCATGGCGCCATTGATGCACAAAGTGAAGCCCTTTGGATTGTGAGTAAACAAATTGGACTGAGCCCTGCAGATACGCTAGATCATCTGGAGCAAATACTCACAAGCGAGCAATACGAACAGGCTATCAATACTGCGAATGAGCGCATCACCACTCGCAAGCCACTTGCCTACATCCTTGGGGAAGCATGGCTCATGGGTGTTCCATTTTTTTGCAGTGAGCAAAGTATTGTTCCGAGATCATGGATTGCTGAGCTAATTGTTAACGGCTCACTAGAGCCATGGCTACCAGCAGATGGTAAGGTTTTAGATCTTTGTACAGGTAATGGGTCATTGGCAATCTTACTTGCGCTATCTTGCCCCGACATGCATGTCAGTGCATGTGATATTAGTTTGCCCGCACTCTCAATAGCAGCACGCAATGTGGATCGCCATGGCTTGAGCTCACAAATAGAGCTACTAGAAGGTGATTTATGGGATGCTCTGCCCGAGCCAAATGAAGACAACCTCTTTGATTTAATCATTTGCAATCCACCTTATGTGAATGCAAACTCCATGAACGCTTTACCAGCCGAATACCATGCTGAACCAGCGCTTGCACTTGCTGGTGGCGATGATGGCATGGATCTAATAAGGCGAATTATTGCCAATGCAGCCGATTACCTCTCTGAGCGTGGCGCTATTTTGATTGAGATTGGTAATGAGTATGAGAACTTCAAAAAAGCTTTCCCTCAGATTCCAGTCATTTGGATGGAAGTTTCTGCTGGTGAAGAACAGGTGCTACTGATTCAAGCGGAAGGTTTGCATTAAACCAATCTACAGCGACAATCATCTAGCTTAACTCGGCAGCAGCAGCAATTGCTTGATCAATTCGCTCGACCGGAATGACTTTCAAACCAGGAATTTTTGCCTTCGGCATATTAGCCTTGGGAATAATGGCAACAGTAAAGCCAAGCTTTGCCGCCTCCTTAAGACGCTCTTGACCACGTGGGCACGGACGAATTTCTCCCGCCAAGCCTACCTCACCAAAGACAATCAACTCCTTCGGTAATGCACGATTACGAATAGATGACTGAATTGCCAGCAAAACCGCCAAATCAGCTGCTGGCTCAGAAATCTTTACGCCACCAACCGCGTTCAAGAAAACATCTTGATCAAAACATGCCACTCCTGCATGACGGTGCAGCACCGCTAATAACATTGCTAAACGGGCTTGCTCTAAGCCAACAGCTAAGCGACGTGGATTAGGTATATGCGCAGTATCAACTAACGCCTGAATTTCCACCAACAAAGGTCTACTGCCCTCTTGAGTTACTAGTACACATGCGCCAGGAACCATCTGCTCATGTTGTGACAAAAAAATTGCCGATGGGTTAGTCACACCTCGCAAACCCTTTTCCGTCATCGCAAATACACCTAGCTCATTGACTGCACCAAAGCGATTTTTAATAGAGCGTATTAAACGGAATGAGGAATGAGTATCTCCCTCAAAGTAGAGCACGGTATCAACAATATGCTCTAACACACGCGGACCTGCTAAGTGCCCATCTTTAGTGACATGGCCCACCATCAATACACAAATACCACTTGCTTTCGCCGCTCTGGTTAATTGTGCGGCGCACTCTCTTACCTGAGCAACCGATCCAGGCGCAGAACTTAATACTTCGGAGTACAAAGTCTGAATTGAGTCCACAACCAATACTTGTGGCTTCACCGTATCCATAATCGCAATCAGCTTTTCTAGCTGAATTTCTGCCAAGACTTCTAATTGGGGCGCATCTAGTGCAATTCTTTTGGCACGCAAGGCAATTTGCGCTGCTGATTCCTCACCACTGCTATAAAGAACATTCATACCTGCAGCACTCATCTCAGCTAGTGCTTGCAATAACAAAGTAGATTTACCGATGCCCGGATCTCCGCCAAGCAGCACAACACCACCCTGAACTAATCCGCCACCCAATACGCGGTCAAACTCTTCTACACCAGTACTAAATCTTGGCAAATCTTCCGCCGTGATAGCGGAAAGCTTTTGTCTTGGCAACGATTGCGCCAAACCCTGAAAACGAGAATTAGATGAGGACTCGGGGAGCCCCTCTTCCATCGTGTTCCATGACTGGCAAGATGGGCATTGACCTTGCCACTTTGCTGCAGTACCGCCGCAAGACTGACAGATATAGATTGTTTTTACTTTGGCCAAGAGATATTCAGAAATACAAAAATAAGAGGTTAATCAAGCTGCGTGCCAGCTTTATTTTCTTGAGCACGCTTTGGCGCATCCTTACGACGTTGCTCAAGATCTGCCGCTCTGGCAGCTGAAGCTTTTTGTTTTTCCTCAAACTCGCGCTGATTACTGACGCGCTCAGCAGCTCTTTCAGGTGATGCACGCTCAGCAGCGCGCTTTTGATCCTCTTGGTCTTTGATACTTTTGCGCAATTTTCTCTGCACTTCATGCAACTCACGCTCTTGCTCGCTAATCGGATCAACTTCCTTTCGATATTGGGCTCGTGCGCTCCGCAAACAGTAATCTACCCAGTAATTTTGATAGCAGTCGGTTTTAGCTTTGCCCCATCGGTACTTGGCCCAATCACGTTGTAACTCTAGGTCCCGCTCTATTCTATCTAGTTGCTCCAATTCAAGCTCTTCAGCTGGTGTAGCTAACACCATCCCACTAATAGAGCTCGTCAGCAGAAAAATGACGAAAAAAAACTTGGATTTCAAGAGAATATCTATTTTCAAATTTCTACCTTGGCGCCCAACTCAACCAATCGATTTGCGGGAATCTTAAAAAAATCAGATGGTTTTGCGGCATTTTGCATCATCCAACTGAAAAGCTTTTCTCTCCACAAAGCCATGCCTGGTGATGAAGATGGAACGATGGTATCGCGTGAGATAAAGAACGAGGTATCCATCACATCAAAATGAATGCCTTCATGCTTCTCAATTAATTTAAGCACGTTATTAATATCAGGCGTTTCTTTAAATCCATGAACAGCTCTTACCAAATATACGCCACCACCAAAATCCTTCATGGTGATGCGCTGGTCATCATTTACATATGGCACATCCCAAGTACTCAATTTCACAAAGAAGATCCGCTCATGCATCACTCGATTATGTTTTAAGTTGTGGAGCATTGCGACTGGAACATAATCAACGTGAGCTGTCAAAAAGATTGCAGTACCTTCAACCCGATGAGGTGGATGAGCCAATAAACCTTGCACAAAAGCCTGCAAAGGAATAGAGCCCTCAACCATTTTTGCGCGCAATAGTTTTCGACCCCGATACCAAGTAATTAAACAGGTAAAAATTAAGAGACCTAAAAATAATGGGTACCAACCACCATCTTTAATTTTGATGAGATTTGCACTCCAGAAAGAAAAATCCAATGTAAAAAATAAGGATGTGAGCGCAATCACTAGGATTAAATTCATTTTCCATTCACGATACATCACAACCGCTAGTAATACAGCAGTGATCATCATGGTCGATGTCACAGAGATACCGTATGCAGCCGCCAAATTAACGGACGCTCTAAATTCAATGATGGTAATGACAACCATAAACAACAATGCCCAGTTCACAACAGGCACATAAATCTGACCTTGTTCAGAGTCTGAGGTGTGCAAGATGGTCATGCGAGGCATAAAACCTAGGAGAATGGCTTGACTGACTAGCGAGTAGGCACCTGAGATCACTGCTTGCGAGGCAATTACTGTAGCAGCCGTAGCTAAACCAACAACTGGCCACAAAGCCCATTCAGGGACCATTAAGTAAAACGGGTTTGATGCAGCTTCTGGATTAGAAAGCAGCAAGGCACCCTGACCCAAATAGTTGATTAACAAGCTTGGCAACACTATGAATAGCCAAGCGTAGCGAACTGGATTGCGGCCAAAATGTCCCATATCCAAATACAAAGCCTCTACCCCAGTTACTACCAGCACTACTGCGCCCATTACGATGTAAGCAGTCGTTGGATGCAAGGAAACAAAATGAATAGCATGCATCGGGTTAATTGCGCCAATAATTTGTGGTGCAGCACCGATGTTGATGGCACCTAAAATCGCAAGCACAATAAACCAGGCTAGAGTAATTGGGCCAAACAGTTTCCCAACTGCAGCGGTTCCAAATTTTTGAATCAGAAACAACGCAATCAAAATGGTCAACGAAATCGGAATAATGAATTTATGCAAACTCGGTGTTGCAATTTCGATACCCTCAACCGCAGAAAGAACAGAAATAGCAGGCGTAATTACAGACTCACCCAACAACATGCATGCACCAAGCATGCCTAAAATCATTAAACAGAAATACGTTTTTGAGTCGCTCTTATAGGAACGAAGTGCTAGAGCCATTAGGGAGAGCACGCCACCCTCACCTTTGTTATCTGCTCGCATCACAAACAATACGTATTTAAAAGTCACTACCAAAATCAGTGACCAGATCATCATGGCAATAACGCCGAACAGAGCCTCTGGTGAAAACGCAATACCATGTTGTGGATCAAAACACTCTTTAAGCGCATAAAGCGGGCTGGTTCCAATATCGCCAAACACGACGCCAATGGCAGCGAGCATCACCGCACCTAAACTACCCTTCTTATGGCCATTAGGGTCTTCATGCAAGTTGACTGGGTTTAATAGCGTTGAACTCGAAAACTCTGGATTGCTAATTGACATTGCAGGCCTTTGGCTCTTTGTTGCGTGGCAATATATTACTCCCTAAATCAGACCATCCCAAATGACATTGAGCAAGCCAAAACCGCGTTTTTTAGGCTGATTTTGTAGAAACGATCGACATTGCGGTGCAAAAAATGGTAGAATCTCAGCTTCAGACGCGGGGTGGAGCAGTCTGGCAGCTCGTCGGGCTCATAACCCGAAGGTCGTAGGTTCAAATCCTGCCCCCGCAACCAAGATTTACGTACTAAGCCCTTAATTTTTAAGGGCTTTTTGCTTTTAAGGTCAGGGCACTTATTGTCGATGCCATAAGCGCCTATCCTCCCAGCGCATAAACCAACTCGTAAATCCCAAAGAATTATCTCGGAACGTCCAAATTTGAGCACCCGTTTCTGGGGTTAAATAAAACGGAATACCCAAACTTTCATAGCGCGCTGTAACCGTGGGATGCGGATGGCCATAACGATTTCTATAGCCATTTTGAGCAAATGCAAAATCTGGCTTCAGCATATTTACCAACCCAATCGAAGAAGACGTTTTACTCCCATGATGTGGGGCCATAAAAATAAGTTGCCGATTACCAAGCTCCTTTGGCATCACTGATGCTAAGCGCTCAGTAATTTGTGCCTCGCCCTGTCGCTCTACATCACCAGTTAACCAAAACGAGTAACTTTTATTGCGTACCTCAAGAACACAGCTCATTTCATTTGGTTTCATGGAATATTGTTTTTGAAAATGAGTGGATTCATGCGGATGCCAAATCACAAACTCTACGTTATCCCAGAACCAGCGCTGACCATAACGACATGGAAAACTCGGAATTTTTCTTGTTTTTAAATTTTTTAACAGTGGATTATCACTTGGTAAGGAGCCCATCATTCCCCCAAAGGAAATGTGCTTCAGCAATGAAGATGCCCCACCTACATGGTCGCTATCGCTGTGACTAATAACCATTCGATCAATTTGATGAATGCCCCTACCTCTTAAATAGGGCAATATAGTTCGCTGACCAGCATCATCATGTTTGCCTTGTATGGGTCCAGTGTCATACAGCAATCGCTTATTGGCAGTTTCAATTAGGACTGCAGTGCCCTGACCAATATCTAAAACTATCGCCTTGAACTCACCCGGCTTTATGGCATTACCCTCTACATGTGACCAAGGCATAAAGAGTATCGCTGTTGGCGTTAGTGCGCACAACCTTGACCGCCAGGAAATTGCTAAATCGCCAGGCTGAATGGCATAAATCATTCCCAATGCCGAGGATGCCAAAAGCCACCATGTTGGCTGACTTGACCAAACTACAGACCAGCTCCAGCTTGCCAACCATGCTAATAATTTCGCCAAGCACTCCATTGTTGTGTGCGCAGGCAATAAAAGCCACTGACCAATAAACTCTGGCAGCAAGGCCCCAGCAATTGCCAAAGGTGTAACGATGTAACTGACAATAGGAATGGCAAAAGCATTTGCTAATGGCGAAACCATTGATGCCTGATAAAACCAAAATAGCGTGATCGGCAATAGCGCTATAGTGACAACAGCCTGTACTCGACAAGCCTCACGGCAGGCCTGCACAACTCTTGATGCCCAGGGTACCTCCAACTCTTTACCAGTAGGAATGCCCAATAGTCCTGATGAGTCTTTCATGGCATACAGAATGGCTGCGACAGCGCCAAACGATAACCAAAATCCTGGCGTATAAGGCGCCATTGGATCGATCACCAAAACAAATGCTAATGCCCACCACCAAATATCAAATGATCTAGGATTTCTGCCAGTCCACAAGGCGAACGCAACCACGCCCACCATATACATCGTTCTTTGAGCGGGTATCTGAAATCCAGCCAGCCATGCATATACAAATGCAGTAAGAAACCCGAAAAACGCCGCAACTTTCGCAACTGGAATCCGCAACGGTAAAGAACCACGTCTCCAAAAAAATGCCGCTAATGCAGACCCTACCCCCGCCAACATCGTGACATGCAATCCTGATATTGAAATCAGGTGCCCAATACCAGTTGCATTAAATACCCCCCAATCTTCTTGATGAATGGCATTTTGATCCCCCATCACTAGAGCAACAATCACACCTACATAACGCGCATCCGATGGCAAAGCGCTTTGAATTTTTTTTCGAAGATGATGGCGAGCTCGCTCCATCCGCAATTGAAATTCATTCAAGCCAATACCATCTGCTTGCAATAACTCACCGAATTGAACCGATCCACTAGCACCAAAGTCGTGGTGAAAAGCCCAGCGTTCAAAATCAAACGTATACGGATTTAACGACCCGTAAGGTCTTTTCAGTTTGACCTTCAATTTCCACCGCTGCCCAGGAATCATCTCCGGAATTGTTTGCTGACTCCTCCATGCAGGTTGCCAGCTCAAATAAACTTGCTTTGGAAATTGCGTCCTTGTTTCGCCTCTAATGAGCATATCGTCAATTGCGAAAGGAAACTTCGCTCCAGCACCTCCAGTTTGAGCTAATCCAACAACCCTACCCTCAACAATGAATTCCTTCCCCTCTAATTCCTGCGAAAGAATATTTTGCAAACGTCTATCAGCATAATTTGCGTTCCATGCAAAACCTAGAACAAATAAGATGATGCAAATGAAGATATGTCGTAATGGTTGAATTCGATGACATAAACAAATGCAGAACAAACACATCAAGAAAGCGATAAGGCAAATGGATTCCCAATTCAAGGGCACTTGCGGTAAAAGAAAAAGGAGTGACCCCCCGGCAATGAATGCCGTAATTGCTGAGCGCAAAAGTTTAGGAGATCTGAATTAGATTTGGATTATCAGCACAAAGAGTTGACCAACGAGGTAAAACCTGCATGGCATTACGCCAGACTCTTGAAGCAAATTCAGATTCATTTATCCCACGAATAGCAGCAAGCTCTCTGGCAATCCTAGGCATAAATGCTGGCTCATTGAATGCGAGATTTTCACTACGCAGCCAAGCCGGTGGAATATCTGGTGCATCAGTTTCAGTCACAATACTCTCAAGTGGTAATTCTTTGATGAGTCTACGGATCTGCAAGGCACGCTCATAGGTTGCCGCTCCACCAAATCCTAACTTAAAGCCAAGCTCAATAAATTGCTCTGCTTGCTGAAAGCTACCATTAAATGCATGCGCAATACCCCCCGGAATGTTACGCCTGCGTAATGCTTTCAAAATAGCGTCTTGAGAACGACGCACATGCAAAATAACAGGCAGCTGAAATTGCTCTGCCAACTCTAATTGAGCATGAAAAATATACTCTTGTTGATGAGGGTCCAAGTCCTCAACAAAGTAATCCAAACCAATTTCTCCGACCCCAACAAATCTTGGATCGACAAGTGCCCCAGTTATTTGCTCCTCTAATAAATTGAGATCACTTTCTTGGGTTTGATTGGTATACAAGGGATGAATGCCCAAGGTATAGACTAGGCCCGGAATCTCATTGCTGTATTGCGAGGCTAGCATTCGTACACTTTCTGAGTCTGCAGCCTTTACAGCGGGTAACAAAATAGCGCCAACATTTTTGTCTTTCGCTGCACTGATAATAGAGGCTAGCGAAGATGAAAACTCTGGGGCATCTAGATGACAGTGTGTATCAATCCACATGGGAGCAAAATTACTGTGCAAAGGGTTTAAGCACTCCGCGCTCTAAATGCAAAATACGATCACACCGTTGGGCTCGGACTGGATCATGCGTCACAATTACAAAAGCAGTACCCTGCTCACGTGCAATTTCTAGCATTAAATCAAACACGCTATCAGCTGTTTCCGCATCTAAATTTCCTGTCGGCTCATCAGCCAAAACGCAGGCAGGGTTACCAACCAATGCTCTAGCAACCGCAACACGCTGGCGCTCACCACCAGATAATTCGCCGGGTGTATGTTCAACTCGATTGGCCAAACCGACAGCCTCCAAAATCTTTGCAGCTCGGCGTTCGCAATCTCCCCGATCAAGACCTCTGATGCGAAGTGGCAATGCAACATTCTCTAGGGCCGTGAATTCATCTAACAAATGATGAAACTGATAGATAAATCCTAAATTCTCATTACGCAGCAAATCCAACTGCTTAGTGCCAAGCTGTGAAAGGACTAAGCCTGATAACGTGACAGAGCCAGCCGTTGGAGTATCAAGCCCACCCAATAGATGGAGCAAAGTACTTTTACCAGATCCAGAAGAACCTACGATAGCAACTTTTTCGGCTGGCTCGACTTCTAAATGAATGCCTTTTAGTACCTCAACAGCATTGGGCCCTTGACCATAAGTCTTACTGAGATTGCGCGCAATCAATACCGAATTTGCAGCGCCAGAATTGTGTTGACTCATCACATTACTCATAGCGAAGAGCCTCCGCAGGCTGAACCTTAGCAGCGCGACGACTAGGATAGAGGGTGGCTAAAACTGACAACCCAAAAGCCATTAGCCCAACCGTGACAACATCGCCCGTACGCACATCCGATGGCAACTCACTTATGAAGTACACATCACGCGGCAAGAATCGCACCCGAAAGACCGCCTCAATCGCAGGAACAATCACATCAATATTGAGCGCAATCAATAGACCAAGAGCGACGCCCGCCAATGAACCCAATAAGCCAATAGCCAGTCCCTGAACCAAAAAAATTCTCTGAATCAATCCTGGACTTGCGCCCATTGTTCTCAAGATGGCGATATCTGCCTGCTTCTCATTTACCGTCATCACAAGAGTAGAGACCAAATTAAATGCCGCTACCGCAATAATGAGAGTCAAGATGATAAACATCATCTTTTTCTCAGTCTGAACTGCCGCAAACCAATTTCGATTTGATCGAGACCAATCGGAAACCCACAAAGCTTGCGGAACTACTGCAGCAAGTGCCGTCGCCACCTCTGGTGCTCGCTGCATATCATCCACCTTGATGCGTAAACCAGATGGATCGTGCAAACGCAATAAGGCGGCGGCATCTTTCCAGTGCATGATCGCTAGTGAGCTGTCATATTCATAATGGCCACTATCAACAATACCTACCACTTGAAGAGTACGCATTCTTGGCATAGCGCCCGCTGGAGTTAAATCACTCTCAGGCACAATTAAATTGACTCGGTCTCCGATGCGCGCGCCAACCATATTTGCCAGTTGCGCACCAAGAGCTACCCCAAAGCCTCCAGGCTGAAGATCATTGATGTTTCCAGCAACAAATTGTTTTGGAAGATCGGATACCTTCCCTTCCTCGCTCGGGGAAATTCCTCGAATGGCAACACCGCGCATGACGTTGTCGCGAGTTAATAATCCTTGCGAACTCACCATCGGTGCGACACCAACTACATGAGGCTCTTTAGTTAACTTTTGCGCAAGAGGCTCCCAATTAGCCAAACCCTCAGGCGCAGAAATTTCCACATGTGAAAGCACAGAAAGCATGCGATCACGCACCTCTTTCTGGAAGCCATTCATGACCGATAAAACCACAATCAGGGAAGCTACGCCCAGAGCAATACCCGCAGTAGAAATTCCTGAAATAAAGGAGAGAAAGCCGTCACGTTTACCCACCGCCTTTCGGCGCTTGGAGCGGGTATAACGTAAGCCAATTTCTAGATCGATTGGAATTCTCAACATAGCCACAGTTTAGACAATTGCGCGGGCAAACTGATGGAATCTACAAATGCCACCTAAAATTAGGGAAATGACTCAGAAACCAGCCCACCCTCAAAATATGCAAGGTTATCCTCGACGCTTCACCCTGATGCTTGCGGGAGAAGATGTCTTAGATGAGCAAGGCAGCAATCAAGCACGTCAAGGGTTGCCGCATGAACGGTTTCTTTTGGGGGACAAAGTGCCGTTGGCACCAGTCCTATTATTGAGCCAATCTTCTCAACATGTAGATCCCAATCTGGAAATCGCATGCTTACAGCCGGTTCATTTACACGCCACTCGAGACCACCTGATTTTGATGGGCCAAAATCAGATTGGCCTGACAGAAGCTGAATCTACGCAATTACTGAATGCGGCACTGCCCCTCCTCACGGAAGACTTTGGACATGAGTTGTTGTTTCACAATCAGTACTACTGGTTTATCCCAGCTGGTCCATTTAGTAAGTTAGCCAGCTATAGCGTTGAACAGGCACATGGCCGCAACGTTGATTGGTGGATGCCCCATGACATCGATGAGCAGGGCGTCGCCAAGCGTTGGCGCAAATTGCAAAATGAAATCCAAATGCTTTGGCATATTGATTCAGTGAATGAAGCTAGACAAGAAAATGGTTTACCTAGCATCAACTCTATCTGGATTAGCGGCATCGGAAAACTGAGTGATGTTCAGGCGCCACTAGCAGTGACACAAGCCAAGCACATATTTGGTCAACACCCCCTTCTTTCAGGTCTTGCAAAAGTCTGTGACATTCCGTTTAACGCAAATGCCTCTATCGAGCAATTTACTAACGCCTTCGCTTGGGTAAATAATCCAGAAATACTTTGGCCTCAGTTAATTACTCAATTACTCAATAAGCAACTAGACGAGTTACTGATCATTGATTTCCTCGGCGGGAAAATCCGTGAACGAATATTTACTATGCGTGATATTCAAAAGAAATCGTGGATGTTCTGGAAAAAACCCAGAATCCTCTCTTGGAATGATTTAATTCAATCGTGAGCCATTTTTCTAAACGATTATTTTCTGAGAGAGCTGCTACCTGGCTAGAGCAAAGCGGCTTACATCCATTGTTAGCCAGACTGTACGCAGCTCGAGGCGTAGAGTCTCCCGATGAGCTCTCTTTGGAACTCAAAAACCTACTCTCTCCGAGCGATCTCAAGAATTGCACCAGTACCGCGACTTTGCTCGCAGATATTTTGGATCAAAGAGAGTCTATGCTGATCGTTGCAGACTATGACTGCGACGGTGCAACAGCCTGCGCTGTTGGTGTTCGCGGCTTAAAAATGCTTGGTGGCGCAGATACCCCTATTCAGTTTTTAGTTCCCAATCGCTTTACGATGGGTTATGGCTTAACGCCTGATGTCGTTGAGCTTGCAGCCCAACAAATCCCAAAACCCAAATATTTAATTACTGTTGATAACGGTATTGCTAGTGAAGCAGGCGTTGAACGCGCTAATGAACTTGGTATGGCAGTGATTGTGACTGATCACCACTTACCCGGTAACAAACTACCTAAGGCTGCCGCTATCGTCAATCCTAATCAACCAAACTGTGAATTTGCAAGCAAAGCGTTGGCTGGTGTTGGGGTAATGTTTTATGTATTGATAGCACTTCGTGCGGAATTACGTAAACGTGGCAAATTTACTAACGAGACACAACCCAAATTAGAAAACCTATTAGATCTAGTGGCGCTCGGCACTGTTGCAGATGTTGCGCAATTAGACCGCAACAACCGGATCTTAGTTTCCAATGGATTAAAACGCATCCGTGCTGGAATATCGCAAGCAGGCATGCAGGCACTATTTCAGGTGGCAACACGTGATCCTCGCACAGCCAATACCTTTGACCTTGGCTTTGCAATAGGACCAAGACTTAATGCCGCAGGGCGCCTCGCGGATATGACCCTAGGCATTCGATTGCTATTAACTGATAACTCCGCTGAAGCCCTAAGTCTTGCCCAAGAACTTGATCGCATTAATCGAGAGCGGCGCGTCATTGAAACAGGGATGCAAGAAAGCGCGCTAGCCCATCTCTCTGAGGAGCAACTCTCAGGGACGATGGCGCTACGTTCAAGTATTTGCTTATGGAATCCTGAGTGGCACCAAGGCGTTGTTGGCATTGTGGCCTCACGCCTCAAAGAGCGATTTAACCGCCCAACGATTATCTTTGCACCCGATGGCAATACAGGCGAGGAATTAAGGGGCTCGGGCAGATCTCTAACTGGATTTCATTTGCGTGATGCGCTAGATCTTGTCTCCAAAAAAGAGCCTGGTTTGATCCTCAAATTTGGCGGTCACGCCATGGCTGCAGGTTTAACTATTCGGAAAAATGATTTTGAACGATTTGATGCCAGCTTCCAGGAAGTTGCTAATGACTTATTAACGAATGAGCTTCTAGAACGCCAACATATTCATGACGGGGCTCTCCATCCCTCAGAATTTACCCCTGAAATAGGCGATCTCCTCGCAGATGAAATCTGGGGCCAAGGATTTCCACAGCCCATCTTCTATGGCGACTTTGAAATCACTCAGCAAAGCCTCATGAAAGAGAAACATCTGCGTTTACTTGTAAAGCCAGTTACCTCGGAATCCGCTGGCACAACGACCAAACCATTAACAGCCGTTTGGTTTAATCGCACTCAAAGCCTGCCAAGCAAAGCCAAACTTGCCTATCGCCTAGTGACGGATCGCTATCAAGGGCAAGCTCGCGTCCAACTCATGATCGAAGCGCATGATGAAACCCAAGTCAACTAAGGGTCAGTTGGAATAACCCCCTTATAATTAGGGGATGGAAGCTGAACAACTCAACACGATCTCCAATACCTTGTCCGATCTGCTCACCCGTGAGCAAGCTCTTCGGGGGTATCTTTGACTACGACGTAAAGTCACGTCGCCTCACGGAAGTAAATTCCATCCTTGAAGATCCGAGCATCTGGGATGATCAAAAGAAAGCCCAAGCCTTAGGCAAAGAGAAGAAATTGCTTGATGGCGTGGTGTCCACGCTTACTGACCTCAATACCAATATCACTGGCGCGATTGAGCTCTTTGATATGGCTAAAGAAGAAAACGATTTTGAAACGATCGCTGCTATTGAGAAAGATGTAGAAAGTTACAGCAAGATCATCAATGATCTTGAGTTCCGCCGCATGTTCCATAACGAGATGGACTCTTGTAATTGCTTTATTGATATTCAAGCTGGCGCTGGTGGCACTGAAGCCTGTGACTGGGCAAGCATGCTCTACCGTCAATACTTAAAGTATTGCGAACGTAAAGGTTACAAAACCGAGATTTTGGAAGAATCCGATGGTGATGTTGCGGGTATCAAAAGCGCCACAATCAAAGTCGATGGCGAATATGCCTATGGACATCTTCGTTCTGAAACAGGTGTGCACCGCTTGGTAAGAAAGTCCCCTTTTGATTCATCGAATGGGCGTCATACTTCTTTTGCGTCAATTTACGTCTATCCTGAGATTGATGACTCAATTGAAATTGAAGTCAATCCTGCAGATATCCGCACTGATACCTATCGTGCATCTGGCGCAGGCGGTCAGCACATTAACAAAACTGACTCGGCAGTGCGCTTAACGCATATTCCAACTGGAATTGTGGTGCAGTGTCAAAACGATCGCAGCCAACACCGTAACCGCGCTGAAGCGATGAGCATGCTGAAATCTCGGCTTTATGAACACGAGATGCAAAAGCGGCGGGCAGAACAAGATAAATTAGAAGCTAGCAAAACCGATGTAGGCTGGGGTCATCAGATTCGCTCTTATGTATTAGATCAGAGCCGCATTAAAGACTTACGCACTAACGTCGAGATTTCCAATACTCAAAAAGTATTAGATGGTGATCTTGATGCATTCATTGAAGCCAGCCTGAAACAAGGCGTTTAACCAAGCACGACCATGAACGATAAAACGAATTCAGCCAACCCCCAAGCTCCTGTAACCGAAGCAGTTGATGAAAACCATATCATTGCTGAGCGTCGCGAGAAGTTAGCCAAGCTTCGCTCAAATGGCGTTGCCTTCCCAAATGATTTTGTACCAACCCATTTAGCGGCAGATCTTCACGCTCATTACGATAGCCTGACTAAAGAAGAGCTCGCCGCAAAAAAGATTCATGTCAAAGTTGCCGGACGCATGGTTCTCAAGCGTGTTATGGGTAAGGCTAGTTTTGCCACCATCCAAGATCGTAGTGGACAGATTCAGTTTTATATCAATGATGAGCTCACTGGTACCGATACCCATGGCGCATTCAAGCATTGGGATATGGGCGACTTTATTTCAGCTGAAGGCAATCTCTTTAAAACTAATAAGGGCGAGCTTTCTGTTGAATGCAATCAATTGCGCCTGTTAAGTAAATCATTGCATCCATTGCCAGACAAATTTCACGGCCTCTCTGATTTAGAAACAAAATACCGCCAGCGCTATGTCGACTTAATTGTTAACCCAGACAGTCGCAATACCTTTAAAGCACGCAGCAAGGCGATTGCTTCACTTCGTCGTCACATGCTTGATGCAGACTTTATGGAAGTCGAGACGCCGATGCTTCACCCGATACCTGGTGGCGCAGCAGCTAAACCATTCATTACCCATCACAATGCCTTAGACATGCAAATGTTCTTGCGTATCGCGCCTGAACTCTATCTCAAGCGCTTGGTGGTCGGTGGCTTTGAACGCGTCTTTGAAATTAACCGCAACTTCCGTAATGAAGGTGTAAGCCCTCGCCATAATCCAGAATTCACGATGATGGAGTTCTATGCGGCCTATACCGATTACCGCTGGTTAATGGATTTCACTGAAGGACTCATTCGTGCTGCAGCAATCGATGCGCAAGGCACCGCAGTATTAACGCATCAAGGTCGCGAACTGGATTTAAGCAAACCATTTCAGCGCTTAACTATTAATGAAGCCATCCTGAAATACTGTGGTCAGTCTGGCAAAAACTATGACCCCGCTCAACTTGAAGATGCTGCATTCATACGTGCAGAGTTGAAGAAAGGCGGCGAGAATCCAGATTCCCCAACTCTTAAAAACGCAGGAATCGGTGCATTGCAATTAGCGCTATTCGAACTGGTTGCAGAGGAACACCTATGGGAGCCAACTTACATCATTGATTACCCAATTGAAGTTAGTCCACTTGCCAGAGAGTCTGATACTCGTCCAGGCATTACTGAGCGCTTTGAATTATTTATTACTGGTCGTGAAATTGCCAATGGCTTCTCAGAACTTAACGATGCCGAAGATCAAGCGAATCGTTTCCGCAAACAAGTAGAACAGAAGGAAGCTGGTGACGAAGAGGCGATGTACTTTGATCATGACTTCATTCGCGCCCTCGAATACGGCATGCCGCCCACAGGTGGGTGCGGCATCGGTATCGATCGCTTGGTCATGCTTTTGACCGATGCGCCCAATATTCGTGACGTGATTCTCTTCCCACATTTGCGTCGCGAAGAAGAGTGATCAATAAAAAGCTCTTAGAGCACTCAAAGTAAAAAGGCACCACTAGGTGCCTTTTTTGCTAATCAAAAAAAGAGGGGTTAGTTTTTTTCAAATCCCATCAAATTGATTTGTGTCATGCTGCAAAACTTGCTGAGCGATCAACAAAATCCCTGCAAAGAAACTAGCGCAGACTAGTAGCGCAAATGCATGATATTGATTTAATCCGCTTTGATTTAAGGCGCTTAAATATCTTTCGCTTTCCACGGCAAGGTGCGTTGATATGGCTAGCAGAGCAACTCCAACGAGCACCTGAATCACAGAAAGGATTGAATTTGTCAGCTGCTTTCGAGCGCGCACTACCTGATCGACATCTATGATGGATGTCTTGGCGATAAATTGCGAATTGTCTTGAAAATATGTCATATAGAGCCTTTGATCTCGTATGGCTCAAATCTTATGAGCTGGTCTTATATATGTAAACAACGTACTTTTTATATCTAAACTACTTTTAGATATAAAGATTACCCACATCAGTACATGACGGGTCAGAGCGTTTTCTTTGTTACAGGCACAGGCCAGCGGGCATAAATACTCATTTATGACTAAAAATTTGATGTATATCACTACTTTGTACCATTTGATTTACACCAATGGACGGTTAAAGCGCATTGAAATGGGATAATCACCTGTTTTCACAAATTCTCGCTTAACGACCGCTAGTCATGGCTGCATACAACACCGAAACTGTTTTATCCGTTCATCATTGGAATGACACCCTATTTAGCTTTACCACTACCCGCAATAAGGGGCTTCGTTTTCGTAGCGGGCACTTTCTGATGATAGGCCTTGAGGTAGAGGGAAAGCCACTGGTGAGAGCCTATAGTGTTGCCAGCCCCAATTACGAAGAACATCTCGAATTTCTGAGCATCAAAGTTCAAGACGGGCCACTCACCTCACGCTTACAAAAAATTCAAGTGGGCGACTCGATACTTGTTAGCGAGAAATCTGTTGGCACCTTGGTGCTTGATGATCTTAACCCAGGTAAACATCTTTACCTCTTTAGCACGGGCACAGGTCTTGCTCCCTTTATGAGCATCATTCGCGATCCAGAGACTTACGAAAAATTTGAAAAAGTTGTATTAATTCATGGGGTACGCTTAGTCAGTGAGTTAGCTTATGGTGATTACATTAAAAATGAGTTAACTCAGCATGAATACCTTGGTGAACTCATTCGAGAAAAGCTCATCTACTACCCCACAGTTACTCGAGAGGCATTCAAACACACCGGACGCCTTACCACCGCTATCGAATCTGGTCAGCTATTCACGGACATTGGCTTGCCACCATTAGATCCAACTGTCGATAGGGCAATGATTTGCGGCAGCCCTTCTATGCTCAAGGAAACCTCAGAAATGCTTGATGCCAAAGGTTTTAAAGTTTCCCCAAGCCTTGGACAGATGGGGGATTACGTGTTCGAACGTGCTTTCGTAGAGAAATAACTCAAATAAATCTTTATTTCCAATAGTTATTTAGATATCTCTATATATTTCTTGTGGATATATAGACTGCTTGATACATTCAGCATATCAAGCCACCTAGCAAGGAATAAAGATGTCACCCGTACGCGAGCAATACAACCCAGTTATCACTAAATTACTGCGTGAGCATGATTTATTGCCGCACGACAAAGTTAGTGAACGAAAAAATATTCAGAGACGCATTCTGTTTCTGATGACCACCATCAAAATGGAAGAGTTTTCAGATTCTTTTGCTTAAAAAGCATCACTTATTTCTCGATAGGAATAAAACCATCTCGATTAGGCATCTTTATCAACGGCAAAGTCTTAGCATCCATCACTTGATCTGCCGTAATGATCTTATTCATATACAAAATATAAGCGGTCGCCGCGTACACCTGATCATTCGTTAAAGATTGTGGTGCCTGATGAGGCATCGCCCTTCTGACGTAATCAAAAATTGTGGTTGAGTATGGCCAAAAACTTCCTACGGTCTTTACAGGCTTATCAGTATTAAAGGCGCCGCCTCCTACCAACCGGTTTGCAGGGCCACCCTGACCTTTATCGCCGTGACACGCCGCGCACTGTTGTTGATATAACTTCTCTCCCGCAGCAACTGTTCCAGAACCAGCAGGTAGACCGGCACCACTTGGGCCAACATCTATATTCCATGCGCGAAGTTGATCTTCTGAAATTGGTCTACCAAGCCCTACGGGACCATTTGCTTGATAACCCCCCACACAACCCATGAGCGCCCCAACTATTGTCATGCCACTCAAAATGGCGATGTATCTTTTAGCGGCCATTAGTAACCTCCCCATTGGCAGCGACTCGCCAAGGTTGAATCGCATTATTGTGATAGAAAGTATTTGCGCTTTTTGCTTTGATAACTGCATCCATAGTTGGCTGAATCTCACCACTAGAGTCCATTGCGCGGCTCATTAATGTAGCAGGCTCTCCATCCCAAACCCAGGGGAAGCGAAAACGAACCAGAGACTTGTCCATTACAGGCTCCTGGAGCACCGCATCACTCCAAGACTTACCGCCATCCGTTGAGACCTCTACTCGTCGAATCTTTCCGTTACCAGACCAAGCAAAACCAGAGATTTCATAAAAACCTTTAGATTTGAGCTTCATCATTCCCGATGGTTGCGTAATTACGGACTTTACCTCCATGGCAAAGGTAAATTGCAGGGCCTTACCATCAGCCCGAAGATCGGTATATGCAGATGTTTCTTCACGAGTTTGCCAAGGCTCAGTACCCAGCTTTATTCTACGCAACCACTTAATGCTCATATTACCTTCATATCCAGGCAAAAATAATCTCAAAGGGTAACCCTGCTCAGCCCGTAACATTTCACCGTTTTGTGCATAGACTAGCAAAGCATCATCCATTAGCTTACTCATGGGAATACTGCGGGTCATTGCCGCACCATCAGCACCCTCTGCCAATGCCCATTTAGCACTAGATTGCACTCCACATTCCTGCAAAATCGTAGATAGACGTACGCCAGTCCATTCACAACAAGAAAGTAATCCATGAATTTGCTGGACTGTTTGATTGCTTGCCTTTTTAAGTTCAGCAGCGCTATTGCCAGAGCACTCCAGAAAATAAATTCTAGATTCCGATGGGAATCGAACAATGTCGTCCATTGTGAAGACCATGGGCCTTTCAACCAAACCGTGAATTACTAATTGATGCAAGTCAGGATTAATATCAGGGACGCCTGCATGATGACGCTCAAAAACTAAGCCATTCGGGGTAATAATTCCATGCAAACTTTGTAATGGAGTACGCGATCCTGTTAAAAAGGTTGGCGCAGGCGAAGGCAGAAGACGCACAACATTTTTTTCATACTTGGATGGCAATCCATAAGGAGGATTTACAAATCCAGATCCTTGAGTCTTAGACCACGGATCAATCTCAAGAAATCCATTATCCAAATTTTTGGGTGCAGCAGAGTATGCGCTAGTTGCTGCACCTGCACTTATCCCAACAGCAACCGATGATTTTAAAAAACCTCTGCGATTAGAAAATACATCCTTTTTAGACATAAATACTTTGCCTCCAATGTATAAATAACCTTATTCTGTATTTAACGCACACAAGACAATCTACATCAAATTACAACTATGTGATGTAAAAAATAAATATCAAACCCAAAAGCGCAATAAAAAGGGTTTCAACCACCAACATGAGTACTGGTTGCCATCCGAGTTTAGCCAACTCCTCAAAGTTAGTTTTCAAGCCAGCTGCGGCAATTGCAATTACTAACATCCAACGAGATAGTCCGCCAATTTGCTGAGTAAGCACAAGTGGCAGAATTTTCATTGAGGCGACAATAGATAGAGCCACAAAACCTAATAAAAATGTGGGGATCAGTTTTAAACTCCCCCATCCTAGTTTATTAGTAGATTTTTGGGTGCCAAAGAAAATTGAAATCACTAGAACCACAGGAAGCAATAAAGCAACACGAAATAACTTCACTACCGTAGAAACATCACCCGCCTCGGGACCAAAAAGCATACCCGCAGCCACTACTTGTGCAACATCATGAATCGTAGCGCCAATAAAAATTCCCGCAGAAAGATTATCTACATCAAGTATTCGAAGTCCGAATGGGTATGTGACCATGGCAATAGTAGAAAGCACTGTTACACCCACAACCACCAAGAGGGTAAATTGTTCATTCTCTTTCGACTTAGGTAAAACAGAAGCCACCGCAAGAGCCGCAGAGGCTCCACAAATACCCACCGAACCACCAGCAATCAGACCAAAGTCCGGGGATAACTTTAAAAGCTTTGCCAGCAAAAACCCCAAGATAACCGTTGCCACTACGGCACATATCACCATTAAACCTGTATTAACGCCAATCGCACTAATATCAGAAAATGTAATTCGAATTCCTAAAAAAGCGACGCCCAATCGCAAAATCGTTTTTGCACAAAAATCTATCCCCGGTCTAACGGTATCTTGAAGATAGAGAAAATGAAGTGATAAACCTATCAGCAAGGCATAAAGCAACTGGGGGCCACCATAGTTTTCCGATAAAAAACTGGTTGACATGGCAATCACCAGACACACCAAGACGCCCGGCAAATTTAGCTTAATCACATTAGTCATTAGTACTATGCAACTAACTCACTGAAATATTCGTACCGATCGGTATTGAGCATTGAAACACGCCACTCCAGTGGCTCATCCTGCATCCCAAGCGCGACTCTTCGAATGATAAGAACTGGGGAATTTGACTTTAGGTCCAACCACTCTGAGTATTGCTTCCCAGCTAGGCCTGCTCTTAAGCGCTCGCTGCTTCGAACAACTGTTTGACCATACTTCATTTGATATAACTGATAGATACTGCCCTCACGCTGAATAAAATCAGTGCGAGTAAGATTTTTAAAGCGCTTCTTGTCTAAAGTGATGTGATCAATCATCACGCAATAATCATCAAGGTATAGGCGATTAATGATTCGCCAAACTGCTGCACCCTCTTTGATCTGTAATTTCTCAGCCTCTTCTTTTGATGCTGTAGCTGACACTAGTGAAACTAAATCAACACGAGGATTAATTTTTTTCTCAGCATCGTGCTTAACGACATGAAAAAAGTAGTAAAGCAAACGCTTCACATCATGCTCAGCAACAAAAGTTCCTTTGCCTTGTTTGCGCACAACAATACCCTCAGCAACCAGCTCATCTACTGCTTTGCGTAAGGTGCCTATCGAAACATCTAGCTCTTTGGATAAATCCTTTTCTGCAGGCAAAGCCTGCCCGGTTGGAAAACGACCCCTGACCAGATCTTCAGTGATCCTTTGCTTTACTTCTTGATAAGCAGTCAGGGGTCTCATACGTTTTACTTACGCAGACTCATACAAACGAGTTAATACAAACTCACGATGCCCAAGAATTTCCGAGGCAGTCAACTCGCCATCTGCTGTGCGCAAGAGGCATTCCAACAACTTGTCACCTGCTTGATCCATATTTTCTTCGCGACGCAAAATTCCTGAAACGTCAACGTCGATATGCTCACTCATGGTACGAACAGTTTTTGGATTTGCACAAATCTTAATGACTGGAAGAATGGCATTGCCAATGACGTTGCCTTGACCTGTTGGAAAGAAGTGAGCAGCAAAGCCAGCGGCTGCACACAATGTCACCATCTCAGCAGCAGCTGATGAGGAATCCATAAAATGCAGACCAGGGATAGTAGGTGTTTCAGCTTTATCGAGAACGCTATCCACAATACATTTCTTACCGATTTTTTGGATATTGCCCAAGGCTTTCTCTTCAATCGTTGTTAGACCACCAGCTATATTTCCTTTTGTTGGCTGAGAGTCTGACAAGTCGCTCGTTTTATGACGCTCAATCACATCCTGATAACGATCGAACATTTCACGGAACTTTTTCTTCACTTCATCATTGCGACAACGGGCTTCTACCAAATGTTCACCACCAGTCAACTCGGTTGTTTCACCAAACACTAGGGTTGAACCAATTCCATATAACTTATCAAATGCATCACCTACAGTTGGATTTGCGCCGCAACCAGAAGTAGTATCAGACTCACCACATTTTGTGGATACCCACAGCTCTGATAAAGGAGCTTTGACGCGTTGTTGCTTCGAAGCATGCTTCATCATTTTGTAAGCTGCCTTACTTGCAGAGGCAATCGTAGCTGTATCGCCATTACCCTCAATCCAGAAGCCCTCAACTGGCTTACCAGATGCTTTGATACCGTCTACTACGATTTTGGTCCACTGTGGCTCGATGCCAATAACTACTACGCCAGCTACGTTTGGGTTTGTGCCCGTGCCAATCAAAGTGCGGAAATGAAGCTCTAAGTCTGCACCAAATTGCAAACGGCCATAGGAGTGAGGAATCGCCATTGTTCCTTTGATATTGTTCGCAACGGCTTCACAAGCAGCATTCGACAAATCATCTAAAGGCAAAATTAATACGTGATTACGGATACCCATACGACCATTCTCGCGACGGTAGCCCATAAAAGTTGCGTCTTTTAAATTAATCATCTTTTTTCTTTCTCAATGAATAAATGGAAGGTTGGCTTACCAACGCTTTGTTTTAACGTTCTGAACGTGAAGGTGCTCGCCTTTTTTGATTGGAGCAACTACCTTGCCAATATCGATACCGTATTTCATGACCGTATCGCCCGGCTGAAAATCCTTCAATGAAATTTTGTGGCCAATTGGAATATCACTCATTGACTTAAAGTTCAATGTCAGGTCGCCATCCATCACCCAACCAATTAAATCGTCGCCTGCCTTAACGCCTTCAACGACAACTACGCCTACGCCATCACCTGGCTCATGCACGACAAAATGGATCATTACTCTCTCCTCGTTAATCCCATTAAGTTACGAATTACTCCATGACTGGCGAATACCAGCCTGAATTTCTTGCACCACTACCTCAGAAACATTTACACCATTCTTAAAACCACTTGCACGTTGCTTAAAGCGACGCTCGCCAGGTATACGTGTACCAGCATCAGCAGATAAAGCTCTTAAAAAATCGTGCATTCTGCTAGCAAAAACAGACCCCCCAGAAAGACCTGGGTCAATCGTTAACAAAAGTTGTCCGATGCGTGGACGATTGCCTTTCGCATCAAAAAAGGAATCTGCTTCATATGAAAAACGACTGCCTGATAAACCTACAACTAAAAGTTCCACAATTAATGCAAGCAAAGCACCTTTATCTCCACCCAAAGGAACCATCAAACCCTTGAGTCCCTCTTGCGGATCAGTGGTTGGCTTACCATCAGCTGTTAACGCCCACCCTTCAGGAATGGATTCACCCTTCTTTGCAGCAACCAACAACTTACCTCTTGCAACCGCAGAAAGAGACATATCAATTACTAAAGGATCTCGCCCCTCAATTGGAAAAGCAGCAGCCAATGGGTTGGTGCCAAACATCGCCTTGCTTCCCCCAACCATAGGCATCGCAGCAGGGGTATTACCAAATAACAATGAGATATAACCAGCACGGGCAGCAGCCTCAGCATAATGTCCTGCAACCCCAAAGTGATGACTGTTTGTTACCGCAACCAAACCAACCCCAGTTTTTGAGGCAAGGTTAACGGATAAGTCAGTAGCAAAACGCAATGCTAGAAACGCTAGCCCATCGCAAGCATCAACCAATGCAGCAGACGATTTAAATGGACGAACTTTAATTTTGGGGGCCAACTCGATACGACTATTTTTTGCATGTCCCGCATACTGGGATACTCGCGCTAGGCCGTGAGAAGCTAAACCGTCTAATTCGGCAAGCGCTAAAAATTGCGCAGTCTCAAATGCTGCTTTTTCTCCAATACCAGCAGCCATCAAACCAGATGATGCTAACTCAACTATCTGCTCATAGGACAAGCTCATCTTAAGCTCCTAAAAAAAGATTGACTTCATCAGCAATCATTTGACTAACACGCTCATTGCTTTCATGTGTCACGCCAGCAATATGCGGAGTCAGAATTAAATTCTCTATGCCCACTAAATGACTTAAATCTTTAGCAGGCTCAGCAGAAAATACATCTAATGCAGCTCCACCCAAATGACCTGATCGCAGGCATTCAGCCAAGGCGAATTCATCCACAATTCCACCACGCGCAGTATTAATCAAGCAAGCGCCTGCTTTCATTTGACTCAAAATATCTAAATTAAATAAACCTTTTGTCTCAGGTAAAAAAGGTAGGTGAAGGGTTACCGCATCACTTTGAGATAACAACGTATTTAGGGAAACTAAAGGAACATTAAACCCCTCTAATGCCACTTCATTTCCACTTAATACGGGGTCATAAGCAAGACACTTTAAGCCAAATGCATTAGCTTTTTTTGCAACAATGCGGCCAATACTTCCAAAACCTACAATCCCGATAGTTTTTCCTAAAAATTCGTGATAGCCAGAAAACCGCGGGCGAGGCCACTCACCCTTTAGGGTGCTGATCGTTGCAGGAATAAATCCACGGGTCAAAGCAATCGCAGCACCGATGACGTACTCGGCTACAGATTCAGCGTTTGCTCCGGTTGCAGGTATTACTTTGATATTGCGCTTAGCACAAGCTGGAAGTTCAATATTTTCAAGCCCAACTCCAAGACGACCGACTACTTTCAATCTCGCTGCTTTGGCCAAAACTTCTTCGTTAACCTGAGTCAGATTTCGAACAATTAAAGCCTCCACATTTTGCGTCGCAGCAATCAATGCAGCCCGATCCTTGTATAACTCGGGCTCGTAAACAACCGAATGCTTCGAACGCAGGGTTTCTAAGGCTTGACTTGTAATGAACTCAGAGATCAAAATAGATGACATATCTAAATCATATAGATGATTTAGATATCTTGCAATACTCAATTCATTGTGCAGCGCAATTTAAATATATTTTTGCTGAGCAAAGTCTGGGGGAGACAGTGGTTTTACATAAGCTTATTACTATTAAATAGAAGTTGATCTTATTTTTGAATCAAATCGAAGATAAGATAGAAACATCAAATTAACACCTGGAGGGTATAGGCATGTTTAAGCAAGTTATTCGCAATCTAAGCAAAAATCTTGCCTGGATTGTTGGAGCAGTAACATTAATCGCATCACCAATTTCATTTGCACAAAACTGGCCAACTAAGCCAATCAAGCTTGTAATACCTTTTGCTGCTGGCGGCACCACCGATATTCTCGGTCGCTTACTTGCGCAACAACTTTCCAAGGATCTGGGTCAAAACGTTATTGTTGAAAATAAACCTGGTGCTGGCGGCAATATTGCTGCAGAGTACGTAGCCCAGTCAGCCGCAGATGGTTATACGATCATGCTGGCATCTGGCAGCATGCTGACCGTTAACCCAAGCCTTTATAAAAAATTGCCTGTGAACTATGCAAAAGATTTTGTGTACATCACCAATGTCGCCAGTGGACCAATGCTATTGTCCGTAAGCACTAAGTTACCAGTAAAAAATCTTGGTGAATTCATTGCATACGCTAAAACAAAGGACCTGAACTTTGGTTCAGCTGGTATTGGAAGTCAAGTTCATATGGCGGCTGAGAATCTAACCTACTCCGCCAATATTCCAGCTACCCACGTTCCTTATAAAGGTGAGTCTGCCGCACTAAATGATCTGGTTGCGGGCCAAATTGATTTCATGGTGGGCAATCTCACAGCAGCAACTGGTTTTGCTAAATCTGGACAGATTAAGCCTCTAGCAGTGACCAGCTTGAAACGGTCCAAACAATTACCAGATGTTCCAACAGTTGCCGAATCGGGTATTCCTGGTTTTGAATCTACTGGCTGGTTTGGACTCGTTGCGCCCGCCAATACACCTAAAGCCATTACCGACAAAATCTACGCTGCTACCGTGAAGGCCGTTGGCTCAGAGGCGATGAGAAACAGCCTTGATCTCAATGGTTTAACCGCTATAGTAAATACTCAGAAAGATTTTGAATCCCAAGTAAAAACTGAATCAGTTACCTGGGAAAAAGTTATAAAAGGTCGCAATATTAGCGCACAGTAAAAGCAAAGTCGCACTCTAATGTGCGACTTTTTTATTCGCTTATTTGTAAAAAATAAAAAGAGGGTTTTATGAAATTAATTCAAATTCTCACACAAAGCCGCCTCCTGAAAGGTATCGCTGTCTGTTTTTTTATTTATTCCAGTAACGCGTTTGCCCAAAACTACCCAAATAAGCCAATTACGATTGTTGTACCGTTCAATGCTGGCGGAGATGCGGATCAGTCAGCGCGGAATCTAGCAACAGTGGCTCAAAATGTACTCAAGCAACCGATCATTGTTACCAATAAAAGTGGGGCAAGCGGAGCGATAGGCTCACAATTTGTTAAAGATGCGCTACCTGATGGCTATACACTTTTAATGGCAAGGGTGGGATCCCAATCCGTTTTACCCGCAATGAAATCAGACCTAAGCTATAAATGGAATGACTTTACTTTCATTGGATTGCTTGAGCTAAATCCTGTGGTTTGCGTAGTTCATCCAGAATCACCTTACAAAACATTTGAAGATTTAACCAAGGCTATTAGCTCACAACCTGGAAAACTCAATTACAGCTCATCTGGACCTGGAACAATTCTCAATTTTGGACCTCAACTTATTCTGCAAACTCTAAAACTCAAACCTGACGCAGCAGTTAACATTAGTTATAAAGGCGGCTCAGAAGCAGTTGTTGCCGTACTTGCCAAAGAAGTTGACTTTAGTTGTGGCAATCTCACATCAGCATTAACCCAAATTAATAGCGGCAAGTTGCGAGCTCTAGTAGTGACAACTCCAGACCGCGTTAAGGATATTCCATCCGTACCAACAGCCAAAGAAGTGGGCATGCCGCAACTTGAGGCTATCGTTGGCTGGAGCGCCCTTTACGGACCACCTAAATTAAGCTCAGAGATAGTGGCTAAATGGGTAGACGTATTGGTCGTCGCTGATAAGGATGCTAATTGGCAGGCAGGCAATGCTCGTTACGGCGGCATCCCTCGAATTCTTTCGCCCGCAGATACTGAAAAGTTTGCAGCCTCTCAATATGTTTCGTATTCAAAACTCAGTACTCAGCTAGGCATTAAATAACTTAACAAGAAAACTATGAGTTTAAAAAATAAAAATGGTGCTAATGCATTTGTTGAAACCCTAGAATTAGCGGGCATCGATAAAATCTTTACGCTTTCTGGCAATCACATCATGCCCATATACGATGCTATTTTTGGATCAAATATTGATCTGATTCATACTCGACATGAGGCAGCTGCTGTACATATGGCTGATGCTTGGGCACGACTTACTGGAAAGGTTGGAATAGCGCTTGTTACCGGCGGACCAGGTCATGCAAATGCCATTTCCGCACTCTATACCGCCAGCATGTCTGAATCGCCAGTAATCCTATTTTCTGGCCACGCCCCAATCGGGCAACTTGGCAAAGGCGCATTTCAAGAAATGCTTCAGGCCGATATAGCAGCACCTCTTACTAAAGCTTCTTGGGTATGCCAAGAATCTAAAAACATAGCTCAAGATGTTGCAAGAGCGATTCACATTGCCAAATCCGGCAGGCCTGGTCCGGTGCATGTTAGCCTCCCAACCGATATTCTTGAGGCGCCGTATCCCGATACCGCAAATAAGATCACACCAGATTCATTTGCGCCAGAACATATGGCTATCAATTCAAGCGAATTAGAAGCGCTCATAGATCAACTTAAGCAAGCGAAGAAACCGCTCATTCTCGCTGGCCCAATGATGCAATCCAGGGATGGAAGAGTCAAACTCAAATCCATTGAAGATCTCCTTTCCATTCCAGTTATTGGAATGGAAAGTCCACGTGGAATTGGCGATCCAAGTCTAGGTGCATTCTCTGAAGTCTTAAGTCAGGCCGACTGCATATTACTGCTTGGTAAAAAAATTGACTTTACTTTGAAGTTTGCGCAAAGCCCAAGCATCAATCAAGAGTGTGTCTTTCTGCAAATTGATCCCGATCAAGAAGAAATCAATCGAGCTAAAAACGCTGTTGGCAATAGACTTTCTCATATTTTAAAAGCTGATATACCAACCGCCATTCAAACCATCACCAATCTTATAAGCATTGAGACCGAAGCGGTAAATAGCGATTGGCAACACGAAGTCCGTAACGCCATTCAATTTAGGCCAAATGCTTGGAATGCTTTGCCAAAAACCACAAATAATATTCACCCCGCCCAAGCTCTTAAACCATTACAGGAAATATTGGATAGCCACCCAGACTCCATATTAATAAGTGATGGGGGTGAAATTGGTCAATGGGCACAAGCATGCCTTAGTGCACCTAATCGAGTAATAAACGGAGTTGCAGGATCAATTGGATCGGCTCTTCCATTTGCAATTGCCGCAAGAGTTGCAAAACCTGATGCTCCAATTATCTCGGTAATGGGCGATGGTACGTTTGGATTCCACAGTGCAGAAATTGATACTGCGGTTCGCTACAAACTTCCTTTTGTATTGGTTGTTGGAAATGATGCTCGTTGGAACGCAGAGTATCAAATACAAGTCCGCGAATATGGAAAAGATAGAACCATTGGCTGCGAATTACTCCCATCTCATTATGAGAAAGTTTGCGAGGCATTCGGTGGATATGGAGAATTAGTGCAAGACTCAGACAAGGTGCTTCCAGCAGCAAAACGTGCAGCAGCGACCAATCTTCCCTCCTGCCTTAATATCATGATCGAGGGACTTGCTGCGCCAAATATAAAGCGAAATTAAGGTGGATCAGCATAGTAGATTCATTGAGCAATGCCAAAAGATTATTGGCATTTCAAATGTTTTAACTTCTGACTTCGATAAGAAACCATTTTTGCTTGACTGGAGCAAACGCTATTCTGGTAAAGCCATTGCAGTCTTAAAACCCAAAACTACCGAAGAGATTGCAGCATTAGTAAAGTTATGCTGCCAACAAAATATTGCAATTACTCCACAAGGAGGTAACACCGGTCTGTGCGGTGGCGCCACCCCAAGATCACATGGAGATTCCGTTGTTATATGCACAACCCGTCTAAATACCATTCGAGAAATAGACCTAGATAATTCGACGATTACGGTAGATTCTGGCGCCGTTCTATCTACGGTTCAAGAGACTGCGTTAAAGGCGGGCATGCTCTTTCCGCTAAGCCTGGCCGCTGAAGGGAGCTGCACAATTGGAGGCAATTTGGGTACTAATGCAGGCGGCATACAAGTACTTCGCTATGGGAATATGCGTGATCTTACCTTGGGGATAGAAGTTGTAACTGCAAATGGGGAAATTTTGCATGGTTTACGTGGTTTACGCAAAGATAACACCGGTTACTCATTGAAGGATCTCTATATTGGGTCTGAAGGTACTCTTGGAATTATTACTGCGGCAACACTTAAGCTCTACCCACTCCCGAAATCAAAAGCAACCGCATTGGTTGCCATCAAAAATATTGAATCAGCCATCAAGTTAATCGACTTAGCACGCAAAAGATGCAATGCCGATCTTACTGCTTTTGAACTTATATCAACTCGCGCACTAGATTTAATATCAAATCAAGAAAAAAATTGGTCGTCAATTCTTAACGCTAAATCAGGTTGGGCAATTTTGCTGGAGTTATCAAGCATGGAAAATTCCGAATACAGTCGCTCTCAGCTTGAAACATTTCTTACAGAAGCTTTTAAGTTAGAGTTTATTGATGATGCAATTATTGCCAACTCGATCCAACAAAGTAGAGATTTGTGGCACGCAAGAGAGAATATTCCTGAGGCTCAACTAAAATTAGGAACCATCATTAAACATGATATTTCAATACCCATTTCAAAAATCGCTGACTTTGTTAAAGATACGGAGATAAAACTTAAAGCTCGCTGGCCAGAAACGCAAACTATTGTTTTTGGCCATGTTGGCGATGGAAATTTACACTATAACTTAGCGCCCATTGCCACTGATGATTCTTTGAGTAGTATGGAATCAAAGAGGCGAGCGATTAATGAATTAGTTCACAATCAAGTCTATTTGTACTCAGGCTCATTTTCTGCTGAACATGGTATCGGTCAGGCAAAAAGGGAGGAGTTACCTTTTAGAAAAAATATTGTTGAAATAGATCTTATGAGAGCAATTAAGAAAGCTCTTGATCCAAAAAATCTGATGAACCCCGACAAAATTCTTTAAAGCAATTGTCGGATAAGCAAGGTAGCGCCTGCAAAAATCAAAATTGATCCATAGGTAATCCGCATTCCTGCATTACTTAATTTAGTGTGCACATGGGTTCCAAGCCAAATTCCCATAAAAGTTGCTGGTAATAAACAAACTGCCAAGCCAATCACAGACCAACTCAGAATAAGTCCTGTTACCAGCATTAAAGTGAGCCGCAAAAATGTCAGCATAAAAATAGCAAATGCCATCGTAGCGCGTAGCACTTTAGGATCATTAATCCGCAAGCCTAAATACGAAACATAAATTGGACCACCCGTTGCAAATAGCGCAGTAAAAGTACCGCCCATGAAACCAAATGGAGCAGCCCACCATTTATTGATGGGATCAACCATTTCATGATTCCTTTGCCAGAGCACCCGCGCCCCATTCAATGCAGCAAAACATCCTAGAGTAATTAATAGCGGTTCACTTGGCGACTGAATTAATAGCGCGATTCCCAAAATCATGCCAACCAAACTAAACGGAAATAGCCACTTCAACTCTTTTAGGTTGGCATCTTTGGATGACTTTTTTCCAACATAAAGGGAGGCGCAAATGTCGACAATGACCATCATTGGTACTACAGACTTCAATGGGTACATCTGTACTAATAGTGGTACTGCAACAATGGATGAACCAAAACCTGAAATACCAAAAATGAAATAGGCGCCAAAAATGATTAGCGTCGCTAACCCGAAATGGATGGGGTCAATTAATTCAAAAATATTATGACTCTACTAATATTGTTTGACCTGGCTTAATCATCGTAAATTGAACCGGCTGATTCTGAATTCGCAGTCCGTTTTGATCTAGGTTTACAGCTGTGTAATATGACTCCTCTAAAGAGCCCGGCTCAGGAAAATCATCGCGATAATGCGCCCCTCGAGAATTCTCTCTCGAAAGAGCGGCTTCAACTACAGCCTGGCTAACTAAAATCAAATTCTGCAAATTCATCCAATCCTGCCAAGTATTACTGTACTCGCGCTGAATATTACCCACACCCATTTGCTTTAACTGAGATGCGAGCTCTTGAAGCCGTAGACGTGCTCGCAATAAACTCTCTTGTGTTCTTGAGATCCCTACGTCATCCCACATACACTGCGCCAATGCATCACGGATGATCTCAATATCGCCAGCCTCTTTCTGCAAAGGTTCCTCATGAAGACGGATACTAGCGGCAACTTCATCCAAATCATATTCACGTAACTCTTGCGTGCCAACCCACTGCGCCATGGACTCGCCCGCTATACCCCCGAAGACCGTGGAGTTTGCTACCCCATTTCCTCCTAAGCGGTTGGCACCATGTACCCCGCCAGTATCTTCACCAGCCGCAAAGAGCCCAGGAAGATCAGTGCTGCAATCTTTTTTGAAAACTAAACCGCCCATCATGTAATGCGCCGTGGGCACTACCTCCACCAAGTCATTTGCCAGATCAAAACCACTATCAGCGCAACGCTCAACCATCCCTTTAAATTGCTTGCGAACATTATCTGGACCTAAGTGGCTCATTTGAATATAAACGCCCCCATTTGGTGTGGCTCGCCCAGCTCGAATCTCTGAGTTAATTGATCTTGAAACAATATCTCTTGTAGCTCGCTCATTGCGCGAATCATAGTTACCCATGAATCGCTCTTTATTTCCATTTAGTAGATAGCCGCCTGCACCACGTAGACCTTCCTCCAAAACAGTACCAGTCATGCGGGTACCCGGTCCAGCCAATAAACCGGTTGGATGAAACTGCACCATTTCCATATCACGCAAAGTTAAGCCAGCACGTAATGCCATCGCTAGACCATCGCAGCTCTTATCTCCGGATGGTGTGTGATATTTGTACATCGTAGGCCCACCGCCAGTTGCTAATAAAACTGCTTTGGCGCGTACCAACACAAACTGCCCAGTTTGCATATTGAGCATCAAAACACCAGCAAGCGCTTTTTTATCTTTGCTATGTATCAACTCAATAGCACGATGCTCCTCAAGGCGATGAATACCCCTTGACCAAACCTGTTCTGCAAGGCGATTAATAATTTCAATTCCGGTTAAATCCCCTTTGTGCACGGTGCGATCGAAGGTTTGCCCCGCAAATGCTTTTTGATGAATAGTGCCATCGGGGTTTCGGTCAAAGAAGCAACCTAACTCATTCTCTAACTCATGAATTCGCTCAACCGCTTTAGTCACCAATGTCCAGGCTAATTCTTGATCCGATAGCCACTTACCGCCTTCAATCGTATCCATAAAATGACGCTCAACAGAATCACCCTGTGCAAGCGCAACGTTATAGCCGCCTTGAACCATGCGAGTACAGCCGCATTTTCCCAGCAATCCCTTTACTGCAATAGTGATATCTAAGTTTGGATTTGCTTGATGTGCATGGAGAGCAGCAAATAAACCAGCTCCGCCAGATCCCAATATCAGAATATCGGTATCAATGGTTGGAATGTTGCTCATGGATTAATTCCCAAGCTCTTTAAAACAGCGTCTTTATTTCGCGCCACATCCCCCTTGACCTCTTGATAAATACTTCCGCCATGACTATCCATCGCAACCAATAAAGGACCAAAGTCTTTAATCTTGAAGCGCCATAGTGATTCAGGATTAAGGTCATCCATATCCACATCTTCAATTTGCTCAATCCAGGTTGTCTCTAAGGCAGCTGTGCCGCCAATAATGGCGAGATAGACCCCGCCCAACTCCTGAAAGGCCTCTGAGGATCCCTCACGCATGCCACCTTTGCCCACGATCATGCGTACACCATTTTGCGTCATCAATGGTCGAGTAAAGCGCTCCATACGATCTGATGTAGTGGTGCCAATACAGATAGGCTGATAACCCGCGGGGAACTCTTTACTTGCAGGCACCTTGCGCACATTCGGTGCAGTGTGTATCACCGCATGGCCATTTAAATCAAAGCGAGTCTTGCGACCATGGTCAAACATATGAATTTGAGTTGCATCACGAATACCAAAAAGTGTGTTTTGCAAAGTAACCGTATCGTTAATGCGGAGTTTGCGAATATCTTCTTCGCTAACAGGAGTCGGTAGGTTGTAATGAGCCATAGTCTCTTTTTAAAATCCGTAAGTAACACCCGCAGGTGTAATGGTTGCCCGCGATCTACGAGCAGAATGGCACTGCATGTTAACGGCTACTGGGTTCAAGGTGATATGGGTATGCGCCAACTCGACGTGGACAGCAAAGGCCGTGCCATCACCACCCAATCCCTGAGGGCCAATACCTAATTTATTTACTGCAGCGCTAAGTTCCTTTTCAAGCTTTGCACCCTCTTCATCGTGGCATACACTACCAAGCGCACGAGTTGCCGCCCGTTTTGCCATGGCAACACACTGATCAGATGTTCCACCAACGCCAACTCCTACGATTGTTGGGGGGCATGTCTTACCCCCAGCAGAGACAACGCTTTCAATAACAAAAGCTTTAACGCCAGCAATTCCGTCCGCAGGAATTGCCATTTTTAAAAATGAGTTGTTCTCTGAACCACTCCCTTTGGGAACCATCTCAATTTCTACTGAATCTATAGCATCACAAAAATCAATATGAATTGCAGGCATATCGATACCGCAGGATGTGTGATTATTTTTACGAGTAATGGGATGAACTACCGAAGATCTCAAGGGGTATTCTGTAGTGGCGCGCTCACAGCCCTTGCGAATAGCTGCCTTCAAAGCCATGCCATCAAACTCAACGTTACTACCAATCTTGACGTTATAGATTGGCAAGCCGGTGTCTTGGCAGAGAAGATTATCTTCACGCTCTGCTACAGAAATATTGGTGATCATGGTTTTCAAAACGACTTGAGCACGCTTATCCGTCTCAGACTGATCAAGCTTTTCAATGCCACCTTTGATGTCATCAGGAAGCACTTTTAAGGCTCGGATGTAGAGCTCTTTACAAGCATCCTCAACTAAATTCATTTGTAACTGCATATCAATCCAATTAATTGGCTAAAGATAAAAATAGAATTCCACATGCAATAGCGAACAAGATGGAAACTTGAACCCACCCTTTACGTAATCCATGCCATGGTCCAAACTCAATCATGAGCAAACGAATTCCCCCGGCTAAGTGAATGGCCAGCAGAATAACAAGTGCCCACTCACCAAACTTAAATACCCAAAAATCAGTCAAGCTCAAAGATTTCTGAAAGCCCTCCGCACCCCTTAAAGATTGAGACAGCATTAAGAAATGTATTGGAATAAAACAAGCGAGCAACAAGCCAGAGAATCGATGGCATGCATATGCAAAATAAGATAAATGACGTTTAGCCCGAATATCCAGTTTTGGTCTTGATCTCATCATGCACCACCTGTGAAGACACCAAATACCGCAACCGTGCCTAAAACTAAGATCAAGAGCGCCAATGAAATTGAAACCGGCCTTACCATGCCACTTTTAGGAAAAGTTTCTTGCAGAATATTAGCGACTCCAATCGGGGCATGGACAAAGCAGGCGATTACAAAAATCTCATAAAAAATAGCAAACCCTATATTTCCTTGAGTACGACCCAAAATCTCTTGCGCACTTAATCCGCCACGGATAGCGTAAAAAATGATTAGCAAATGAATAGCAACACAAAGTCCGAGCACCATAGCGCTAATGCGTTGTGCGTACCATAACTTTGCCTGTAGCACGCCACTCATAACTTGCCCCACTTGCTTCCACGTACAGCAGCCTTGGCGATCAACTTTTTCAGTCCAGCGATACTAGCTGTAGGCTCAATAGCCTTAGGGCAACGCTCAGTACAAGACCCTTGGGTATGACAGGCATGACAACCAGCATCACCCGCCACAGCGCGCATCCGCTCAAGCTGCTGGGTATCCCGAACATCATTTGCTAGAGTCCATGCGCGGTTAAGGGCAGCAGGACCAAGATAGCTAGGTCTTGCTTCAACCACCTCACAGGATGCATAACAAACACCGCAACCGATGCACTCTATCCCTGCATTAGCTAATTGGCGCTCTTTAGAATCTGGCTCAACTTTTGCAAAATCATCATGCCTTGTTTGATTTCCCTTAAAAAATCCAACGGCGCCCTTCCACTTATTAAAGAACTCACGCATATCGGTTGCGAGATCTTTAATGACAGGCAAGTTATTTAAAGGGGCTATTTCTAAGGAATCGCCTTCTACGATTTGCGAGACGTGTGTTCGACAAGTCCAACGTGCAACACCATTAACCGTCATCGCACATGAACCACACATGCCTACTCGACATGCAAAGCGATAGCTCAGCGTTGAATCTAGCTTACGCTGTATATAAGTCACAACATCCAAAACCGTTTGGTTTGGATTGCGTGGTACTAGGTACTCGACGAATTCGCCCTCTTGAGCACCACGCCAGACTTTTACTTTGAGTTCTGCATTTGACATAGTCTCATTATATTGGTGGAATATAAAAAATAAATCGAATATATTTTTCTTTGAGATAAATTATTTCTTTATAATTAACCAATGTCCAGCATTCGCATCCTAAAAAATTTCCTGATAATTGCGCGCCACAAGAGCGTAGCGGCTGCATCACGCGAAATCGGACTCACCCCCGCTGCTGCTGGCCAACAAATACAGCAACTTGAGGAAGAAATTGGCTTAACGCTTTTTGATCGAACCAAGCGCTCGCTAAGCTTAAATACAAATGGCAGATCTTTAATCGAACCAATCCAAGAAATTGTTGCGCGCTTCGAAGCTCTGGGTTCGAATTTAAAGTCAGGATTAAGTGGAACCATTGTGATTGGAGCCCTTGTTTCATCGCTCATGGGCGCATTCGGTAAAACATTAAATGAACTAAAGCTGCGTTACCCTGATTTAGAAATTAAATTATTGGCAGGGCTTTCAAGCAACTTTTTAGATCAAATTTTAGAAGGCAGTATTGACGGGGCGATTGTTACAGAATCGCCATTTACGCTCCCTCAAAATGTTCAATGGACCGAGCTCTATAGGGAGCCAATGATTTTAATTACGCCAGCCCTCACTACTAATAAGGGTACAAAGTCACCCCCAAGAATTAAGCTCCCATTTATTCGATTTGAGCGAAACACCTGGACAGGGCATTTAGTCGATCAAACAATTAAAGCAAACAAATTACCCATAGAAGAAAGTATGGAGCTGAATTCTGTTGAAGCAATTATTGAGTTAGTACGACAAGGAATTGGTTATTCAATCGTCCCTAAACTGGCTAGCATTTCCTGGGAAACTGATCGACAGTTAACTATACAGAGGCTACCGGGTAAAACAATCTATAGAAAAGTGGGTTTGCTAGAGCGCAAAAAGCATGGACGGCAAAATATTACGCTGGCAATTAAGCAACTCTTTTTATCTGATACCTAAACTTACATTTCCTTACAGATAGCGCTCCGAAGGTATTGCCAAGGCCTAAAAAGAAAGCCATCGTTTCCGATGGCTTAAAGAGATTTATGGAGGAACAGAACAACAACTCCATCGTATTCTTACTTTGCTATTCGATCGATCGATCATGCCCGCAAAGTAAGCGTTAAGCACCAATCTAGTGCGTTAATGATTCTCTTTGGCATGGTTAATTGAGTATTTCGGAATCTCAATTACCAAATCTTCCTTGGCGACAATTGCCTGACAGGACAAGCGCGACTGAGAATTCAAGCCCCAAGCACGATCCAACATATCTTCTTCGTTCTCATCGGGTGGATTCAAGCTTTGATAGCCCTCTTTCACAATCACGTGACAGGTGGTGCAGGCACAAACCATATCGCATGCATGCTCAATCGGAATATCGTTTTCTAGTAGAGCTTCGCAAATAGATGTGCCTGGAGGGACGTCCACTACTGCACCCTCAGGACAATATTCACTATGAGGAAGAACAACAATTTGGGTCATGATGGCTTCTTATTATTTGATGGTTGATTTTTATCTATCTTAGATTTCAGTAACATTTTTTCCAGCTAATGCTTTCTGTATGCTGGCATTCATTCGCTTCTGCGCAAAATCATCAGTTGCTTTAGCCGCATGATCAACCGCCTTACGAACCACTGCGCTATCAGTTTCATTTTTTAGGATTGCTTGAAGAGTCTGAATTTCCGCATCAATTGCAGATTGCTCCTCTTGATTCAAAAGCTCTCGATCACTTGCTAGCGCAGTCTGCACGGCGTCGATCAAACGCTGAGCACTAACCTGCTCTTCTCTCAGGGATCGCGCCAGTAAATCCTCTTTGGCAGAAGCAAAACCATCTTGCAACATGCGCGTGATTTCAGCATCCGTTAAGCCATAAGAAGGCTTAATATCAATCGAGGCCTTTACACCAGAACCTTGCTCAATAGCACTAACCGATAACAAACCATCAGCGTCTACCTGAAAGGTCACTCTTATGCGTGCGGCACCCGCGGCCATTGGCGGTATTCCCCTTAGCTCAAAACGACCAAGAGAACGACAGTCTTGAGCAAGTTCGCGCTCACCCTGAACAACTTGTACGACCAATGCGGTCTGCCCATCCTTAAAAGTTGTAAAGTCTTGGGCTCTTGCCACAGGGATCGGCGTATTGCGCGGAATAATTTTTTCAACCAAACCGCCCATAGTCTCTAAACCCAGTGACAATGGAATCACATCTAACAAGAGCCACTCATCATCTTTGCTTTGATTACCAGCCAGCAAATCTGCCTGCATAGCAGCACCTAATGCAACGACCTGATCAGGATTTAAATTATTTAATGGCTGAGTACCAAATAATTCGCCAACTGCACGCTGCACATTAGGCATACGAGTAGAGCCACCAACCATCACAACACCCTTAACATCTTCGGCCTTTAGGCCTGCATCACGCAGAGCCTTTTTACATGCCATTAAAGTTTTGGTCACTAAGTTTTGGGTGATCTCAAAAAATTGGGCTTGACTAACCCCAACGTTCACTACAGTTCCATCAGATAGGGTTTCATGTACACGAGCTAATGGGTTATGACTTAACAATTCTTTTGCATGCTTACATGCCTGGAGCAAAGTGCGATGATCGTGAACAGATAAAGGTGGTAGTTTTGCCTGCTCTAGAACCCAACAGTACAAGCGGTGGTCAAAGTCATCGCCACCTAAAGCAGAATCTCCGCCTGTAGAAAGCACCTCAAAAATACCCCTACTCATTCTTAATATAGAGATATCGAATGTGCCACCTCCGAGGTCATACACTGCATAAACACCTTCAGAAGCATTATCTAAGCCGTACGCAATTGCCGCTGCAGTTGGTTCATTCAATAGACGCAGTACTTCAACACCAGCCAGCTTTGCAGCATCTTTGGTTGCTTGCCGTTGGGCATCATCAAAATAAGCTGGAACAGTAATCACTGCACCAACAATATCTTCAGCAACAGAATCCTCGGCTAACTGACGCAAACGCGCCAAGATTTCAGCAGAGACTTCAATAGGACTCTTGTCGCCAGCAATTGTCCTCAACTTGAGCATGCCAGGCTGATCTACAAAATCGTATGGGGCACTCTCACTGTTTTCTACATCACTTAGGCCGCGCCCCATGAAGCGTTTTACTGAAATGATGGTGTTTTTAGGATCGATTACCGCATTCTCTAGGGCCTCAAAACCCGCCTGGGTTCGGCCATTGGGTAAATAACGCACCACGGAAGGAAGCAATTCACGACCATGCTCGTCAGGCAATACTTTTGGTAACGCATCGCGCACAATCGCTACCAATGAGTTTGTGGTCCCCAAATCAATACCCACAGCAATCCGACGCTGATGCGGTGCGAGCGATTTACCGGGTTCTGAGATTTGCAATAAGGCCATAAGATCAGTGTATCGCTAGATTAGCGCCGCAATTGCATCATCTAACTCACTTGCGAACTTATCAACAAACAATAAGCCTCGAAGAAGTTCGGCAGCACGTTGATAATTTTTAGCGCCATCAATAGCTTGAGCAATCTCCACCAAGATATTCGATTTGGATTCCTCTACCTCAGTCATTAAGGCCTCAAGCTCTGGCAACTCTTCCGCTTGTTCATCAAGCGCTTCGCGCCACTCCATTTGCTTCATTAAAAACGCAGCTGGCATAGCAGTATTTGTTTCCAACTTGGCATCTACACCATATAACCGACATAAATAGAGCCCACGCTGAATTGGATTTTTTAAGGTTTGATATGCGGTATTCGCTAAGGTAGCCATTTGCATAGCCAAACGTTGCTCGGCTTCACTTCCACGAGCATGTCGGTCTGGATGAACCTCTTTCTGTATTGCTAAATATGCCTGATCAAGTGCAGGCAAGTCGATGTTGAATTGCTGATGAATGCCAAAGAATCGAAAGTAATCGTCAGACGCGGAAAGATTCGCCACAACCACACTCATCTTTTACGTTCGGATTTTGAAACTTAAATCCCTCGTTCAAACCCTCGCGCACAAAATCCAGTTCCGTTCCATCTAGGTAAGCCAAGCTTTTTGGGTCTACAAAAACTTTAACACCATTAGATTCAAATACTTGATCCTCTGCAGCAGGCTCATCCACATATTCCAACTGATAAGCCAAACCAGAACAGCCGGTGGTGCGAACACCCAATCGTAAGCCACAACCTTTGCCGCGTTTCTCTAGGTTTCGGTTAACGTGCTTTGCTGCTTTTTCAGTTAAGGTAATTGCCATGTTGGATCTCGAATTAAATCACTAGTATTTCTACTCAACTTATTTTGCAGGATGCTTTTCTTTGTAATCAGCCACTGCCGCCTTGATGGCATCTTCAGCCAAGATTGAGCAGTGAATCTTTACAGGGGGCAATGCTAATTCTTCGGCAATTAAGGAGTTCTTAATTTCAAGAGCTTGATCTAAGGTCTTACCTTTTACCCACTCGGTAACCAAAGAAGATGAAGCAATCGCAGAACCGCAACCATAGGTTTTGAACTTTGCATCTTCAATAACGCCTTGATCATTCACGCGGATTTGCAGTTTCATGACATCACCACATGCTGGGGCGCCAACCATACCAGTACCTACACTGTTATCGCCCTTTTCAAAGGAGCCCACATTACGGGGGTTTTCATAATGGTCAATGACTTTATCGCTATATGCCATGGTATTTCCTCTTTAATTTCTCTATTTTGTTTCTTTAGTGCGCAGCCCACTGAATGGTGCTGAGATCAATTCCATCTTTATACATTTCCCACAATGGGGATAGTTCACGCAACTTCGCAATCTTTTCTTTCACTAACTTAATTGTGAAATCCACTTCCTCTTGAGTAGTAAATCGGCCCAAGGTAAAGCGAATTGAGCTGTGAGCCAATTCATCATTGCGACCTAAGGCGCGCAATACATAAGACGGCTCTAGTGAAGCGGAGGTGCAAGCGGAACCTGATGAGATTGCCAGATCTTTGAGAGCCATCATCATCGACTCACCTTCCACATAGTTAAAGCTGATATTCAGGTTATGTGGCACACGACTTTCCATATCGCCATTCACATAGACTTCTTCAATATCTTTTAAACCAGCCAATAAGCGATCACGCAAGGCACGAATACGTTTACTCTCTTCAGCCATTTCAATGCGAGCAATGCGGAAAGCTTCGCCCATACCCACAATTTGGTGAACTGCCAAAGTGCCTGAACGCATGCCGCGCTCATGGCCACCACCATGAATTTGTGCCTCAATGCGAATACGTGGTTTACGACGCACGAATAATGCGCCAATACCTTTGGGACCATAAGTCTTATGAGCAGAGAAACTCATCAGATCTACCTTGATTTTCTCAAGATCAATTTCAACCTTACCAGTTGCTTGGGCAGCATCTACATGGAAGATCACGCCACGAGAACGACATAACTCACCAATGCGAGGAATATCTTGCACCACACCAATCTCATTGTTGACATACATGACAGATGTCAAAATGGTACCTGGCTTCATTGCAGTCTCAAGCTGAGCAAAATCAATTAGGCCATTTGGCAGCACATCTAAATAAGTAACTTCGAAACCTTCGCGCTCTAATTCACGGCAAGTATCCAAGGTCGCTTTGTGTTCAGTTTTAACGGTAATGATGTGATTACCGCGATCCTTGTAAAAGTGGGCAGCACCCTTCAAGGCCAAATTAATACTCTCAGTAGCACCACTAGTAAACACGATCTCTCTTGGATCAGCATGCACTAGTAGCGCTATTTCCGAACGCGCCCACTCAACCGCCTCCTCTGCTGCCCAACCATATGCATGACTGCGGGAAGCAGCATTACCAAATTGCTCGCGCAAATATGGCAGCATTTTGTCGACAACACGAGGGTCTATTGGAGTTGTTGCGGAATAGTCCATATACACCGGAAAGTGTTTAGGGCTAAACATCGGAACCGGTTGTTGTGGAAGGTCTTGTGGTGCGTTCATGTTGTATTTCTAAAGGAAGAATTGCTAATTAACTTTGTCGCGCCAAATTAAATACTGAGTTGACTAGCGGCGCTTTTGGGGCAACTTCTTTTTTTGCTGCAAGTACTGGGGCTGGTTTTTCAGCTTTTGTACCTTCAATTTTGATCTTCTTAGGACGCATATCTTGAATCACAATGCCGCGCCCTTCTTGCTGCTGCACTAAATCACGCAAGGTCACTGAGCTGAGGTACTCAACCATCTTTAGATTGAGATTGCTCCACAGATCATGCGTCATACAGCGACCATGATTTTCTTCATCGGTATGGCAATTACCTTTACCACCACACTGAGTAGCATCCAAAGGCTCATCAACCGCCACAATGATGTCGGCAACGCTCACCTCATTAGAGGGGCGAGCCAACGTGTATCCACCTCCAGGGCCACGTGTGCTTTCAACAATGTTGAAGCGACGTAGCTTGCCAAATAGCTGCTCGAGGTAAGAAAGCGAAATTTTTTGTCTCTGACTAATTCCTGCCAGCGTCACAGGACCATGCGCTTCACGCAGGGCTAAATCAATCATGGCGGTTACTGCAAAACGACCTTTGGTTGTAAGTCTCATATGTCACCTTGGTAATGGATTGTTATGGACAGCTAATAGACAGCTTGGTAATACCTGACTATTCCACTCAACTTTACCATAATCCCTAGCAATCTGCTCGGGAATTATCTCAAAAAACCCCACCAGGCGCGTGGCAAACTGAATTAGCTTGGGAGATCCCTGGAGCGCGCCCCAAAAGCCATTTCCTTGATTTTGGAGAGCCGATCCCGCGTACTGGCTGCCTTTTCGAACTCCAAATTCTTCGCCTCAGCAATCATCTGTTTCTCTAAGCGTTTGATTTCATTGGATAAGTCTTTCTCACTCATGTCCTCATAATGGGCTCGCTCTTGCTCAACAGCCATCTCTTGACGCTTTTCTTTAACGTCATAAACACCATCAATAATGTCTTTAATGCGCTTTTGAACCCCTTTAGGCTCGATTCCATGAGTCTTATTGAAGGCAATTTGCTTGCTACGACGCCTCTCCGTTTCACCCATTGCCCTACGCATGGAATCAGTGACCTTATCGGCATACAGGATTGCCTTGCCCCGAACATTGCGAGCAGCACGGCCGATGGTTTGAATAAGCGAACGTTCAGAGCGCAAAAAGCCTTCTTTATCAGCATCCAAAATAGCTACTAAAGATACTTCCGGAATATCTAGACCCTCTCTAAGTAAGTTAATACCAACTAACACATCAAATACGCCCAGCCGGAGGTCGCGCAAAATCTCAACACGTTCAACGGTATCTATATCTGAATGCACATAGCGCACTTTTACGCCGTTATCAGAAAGAAAGTCTGTCAGTTGCTCTGCCATCCGTTTTGTTAGCACCGTTACCAAGACCCGTTCACCCACTTTTACACGCTCATGAATTTGACTGAGCAAATCATCAACCTGCGTGCTTGCTGGCAACACTTCAATTTCGGGATCAACTAAACCTGTAGGTCTAGCCACTTGTTCAACGACTTGGCCTTGATGCTGACTTTCATATTCAGCAGGTGTTGCCGATACAAAAATTGTTTGGCGCATTTTGGTTTCAAATTCAGTGAATTTGAGCGGGCGATTATCCATTGCGGACGGCAAACGAAAACCAAACTCAACCAAAGTGTGTTTGCGAGACTTGTCGCCGTTATACATGGCATTTAATTGACCAATGAGCACATGACTCTCATCCAAAAACATCAATGCATCATTTGGTAAATAGTCAACCAAGGTAGGCGGAGCCTCGCCTGGAGCGGCCCCCGAAAGGTGACGCGAGTAGTTCTCAATCCCCTTGCAAAATCCCAGCTCATTTAACATTTCCAAATCAAAACGCGTGCGCTGTTCTAAGCGCTGAGCCTCAACCAGTTTTCCATCTTTGACAAACTCATCTAAGCGAATTCGCAATTCTTCTTTGATGGTTTCAATCGCTTTCAAAACCGTTTCGCGCGGCGTGACATAGTGCGAACTTGGATAAACAGTAAAGCGCGGAATTTTTTGGCGAATCTTTCCAGTCAGCGGATCGAAAAACTGCAGACTCTCTACTTCATCATCAAATAATTCAACCCGCAGTGCTAATTCATTATGTTCTGCCGGGAAGATATCAATAGTGTCACCGCGCACTCGAAATACACCGCGCTTGAAATCCATTTCATTACGCTCATACTGCATGGCAATGAGTCGAGCCAAAATATCGCGCTGACTCATTTTGTCACCAGGTCGCAGAGTCATCACCATGCTGTGATAGTCGCCAGGATTGCCAATACCGTAGATTGCTGAAACGGTGGCCACAATCACCACATCCCGACGCTCTAACAAACTCTTAGTTGCCGATAAGCGCATTTGCTCAATGTGCTCATTTATAGAGGAGTCTTTCTCGATAAAAAGATCGCGCTGAGGAACGTAGGCTTCTGGCTGGTAATAGTCGTAGTAGCTCACAAAGTACTCGACCGCATTTTTAGGGAAAAACTCTCTAAATTCACTGTAAAGCTGGGCAGCCAAAGTCTTATTCGGGGCAAAAACAATGGCTGGACGACCAGTTCTAGCGATCACATTGGCCATCGTGAAAGTCTTGCCAGACCCCGTAACTCCCAATAGGGTTTGATAGGTCAGACCATCCTCAACCCCCTCCACTAGGGCATCAATAGCTGCCGGTTGATCTCCAGCGGGGGGAAATGGCTGGTAGAGCTGGTAAGGGGAGTCCGGAAAGGTCGCAAATTTGGCTGGATCGAGCTCATGCCCAGCATTCTCCTGAGGATAGGAGCTGGCATTTTTTTGAGCAGCCTTAGGCTCTATTTTTGTGTCAGTTTTACTAAACTTAGGGGGCATCTCGGCTATCATTTCATCTGTGAGTTTTCTTCACAGCGAATTTTGTACAAACAATGATTTTGCCGTTTTTATTAAGAAATAGTTAGCTCTGATTACAAAAACAGACAATTTAGCCTAATTTAACGTCAATTAATAACAAAACCACCCATAAACCACCATTTTTAATACCAAATGACCCTGTTTGCCTCAGTTCAATTAGCCCCAAAAGACCCTATTTTCGGACTCACAGAAGCTTATGTTGCCGATCAACGTCCTGACAAAGTGAACTTAGGTGTTGGCGTGTACTACACCGATGAAGGCAAGGTGCCTCTTTTAAAGGCTGTTATTAAGGCTGAAGAGGCGATTGTGGCAAAACATTCTCCACGTAGCTATATTCCAATCGAAGGTCCAAATCCATACAACAGCGCTGTACAAAACTTATTGTTTGGTGCGGATTCAGCATTAATTAAAGATGGTCGCGTGGTTACCGCAGAATGCTTAGGCGGAACTGGCGCATTGCGTGTTGGCGCTGACTTTATTAAACGTTTGAATTTGAATGCGCCATGCGCAATCAGCAACCCCACCTGGGAAAACCATCGCGGCATTTTTGAATCTGCTGGCTTTGAAGTGCTTGAATACACCTACTTTGACGGCAAAACTCGCGGTGTTGATTTTGACGGTATGGTGAAGTCTCTTGAGTCTTTTCCAAAAAATACAACTGTCTTGTTGCACGCTTGCTGCCATAACCCAACAGGCGCAGACATTACTGAAGCGCAGTGGCGTCAAGTGATTGATATCTGCAAGAACAAGGGTCTCATTCCATTTTTGGATATGGCTTACCAAGGTTTTGCTGCGGGTATTGATCAAGATGGCGTCGCAGTACGTCTCTTCGCCGAATCTGGCATGTCCTTTTTTGTTTCTAGCTCTTTCTCCAAATCATTTTCACTCTATGGTGAGCGTGTTGGAGCCTTGTCTATCGTGACACAAAGTAAAGATGAATCCACACGCGTGCTATCGCAGTTAAAACGTGTTATTCGTACAAACTACTCAAACCCGCCTACCCATGGTGCAGCTATTGCCGCAGCCGTTCTAAATTCGCCTGAGCTGCGCAAACTCTGGGAAGATGAGTTAGCAGAAATGCGTGATCGCATTAAAGCAATGCGTCAGGGATTGGTGCAAAAATTAGCCGCTGCTGGCGTCAAACAAGATTTCGCGTTTATTGAAAAACAACGCGGTATGTTTTCTTATTCTGGCTTAACCGCTGAACAAGTAGATCGTTTGCAAAAAGAAGATGGCATATATGCCCTCTCCACTGGACGTATTTGTGTGGCTGCTCTCAATACTAAAAATATTGATAAGGTAGTCAAAGCAATTGCTCGCGTTTTAGCCTAAAGTAGTAATCAAGATTTAGAGGAGGTAGCATGCTTTATCAGTTACACGAGTTCCAAAAAGCCTTACTTCAGCCAGTAAGCTCATGGGCGCGCGCAGCCTCTGAAGCCCTGATTAATGCATCTAACCCTGCGTCCAAAGTTCCAGGCTCTGAGCGTTTAGCTGCTAGCTATGAACTCCTCTATCGCTTAGGCAAAAACTACAAAAAGCCAGAATTTGGCATTCGCTCTGTGATGGCACATGGACATGATGTTGCGATTCATGAAATCACCAAAGTTGCAAAGCCATTTTGTAACTTAATTCGCTTTAAGCGCTTCTCTGATGATGTTGAAACCATCAAGAGACTTAAAGAGGATCCTTCTGTTCTAATCGTTGCACCGCTCTCTGGCCACCATGCAACATTGCTACGCGATACTGTTCGCACACTATTGCAAGATCACAAGGTTTACATCACTGATTGGGTTGATGCTCGCAACGTCCCTGTCAGCGAAGGTGAATTTGGCCTAGATGATTATGTTCACTATGTCCAAGAATTTGTCCGTTTTATCGGCGCTGAAAATTTACATGTGATCTCGGTTTGTCAGCCTACAGTTCCTACATTGGGCGCCATTTCATTAATGGCTTCTGCAGGTGAAAAGACTCCTGCTTCAATGATCATGATGGGCGGCCCAATTGATGCACGCAAGTCACCGACTGCTGTAAATAACTTGGCAGAACAAAAATCTCACGACTGGTTTGAAAGCCACGTAATTTATAAGGTTCCACCTAGCTATCCAGGCGCTGGTCGTCGTGTATATCCAGGATTCTTGCAACATACTGGCTTTATTGCCATGAATCCACAAAACCACTTGCAATCACACTGGGATTACTTCACAAATCTTGTGCGTGGAGATGAAGAAGATGCTGAAGCGCATATTCGTTTCTATGATGAATACAATGCCGTCCTCGATTTAGATGCGAAGTTCTATCTCGACACGATTAAAACAGTATTCCAAGACTACGCCTTACCAAATGGCACATGGGAAGTTGCTGGCAAACTGGTGAAGCCACAAGATATCAAAAAGACTGCTCTACTCACAGTAGAAGGTGAGCTTGATGACATCTCCGGAAGCGGCCAAACACGATCAGCCCATGCTTTATGCGCGGGTATTCCGAAAGAATCTAAAGCGCATTACGAAGTAGCAGGCGCTGGTCACTATGGCATCTTCGCTGGTCGCCGTTGGCGTGAAAAGGTTTACCCAAAAATTAAATCCTTTATTCGAGAGCATCAGCCTGGAAAACGCAAATCTGGTGCTAATGAATAAAAATGAGAGACCTTAGCGTCTCTCATTTAAATTGGAAACTCCCAATTGATGAAGCCCAACGAGGTGAAAGAGCTTGCTGATCGCCTAGAGGATCTTCTTCCTCAAACCCAATGCACTAAATGCGGCTATCCCGATTGCAGAGGATACGCCCAAGCCTTAGCCAAGGGTGAGGCTGCACCCAATCAATGCCCGCCAGGCGGCGTTGAGGGCATTAAACGACTTAGCCAAGTATTAACACCAATCTACCCACAAGATGCATTCGATTTGCATCCAAACATCAACCCTGAATGCGGCGTTGAGCGTCCACGAGCAGTAGCCTTTATCGATCCGCAAAAATGTATTGGCTGCACTCTTTGTATTCAGGCATGCCCTGTCGATGCGATCGTTGGCGCTTCTAAACAAATGCATGTCGTACTATCAGAGTGGTGCACTGGCTGCGATCTTTGTATTCCGCCATGTCCAGTTGACTGCATCTCGATGATCAATGTCACAGGTAAGCAAACAGGCTGGGATGCTTGGGATGCAGATTTAGCTGAATTAGCACGCCAACGCTATCATGATCGTGAGCGCCGATTAGATCGCGAGCAAAAAGATAATGATGAACGCTTGGCCAAAAAAGCAGCAGTTAAATTAGCCGCTGTAAATGCAGAGCAGCCCTCCTCAGCCGAAGAAGAAAAAGAGAAAGAGCGTAAGCGCGCAATTATTGCCGCCGCGATTGCAAGGGCTCAGCAAAAATCATGATGAATCCAGAAAAGCGTCGTGCCTTTTTTGAGCAACTCAAAGCAAATAATCCCAAACCCACTACTGAACTAGAATACAACTCGCCTTTTGAATTGCTCATTGCTGTACTACTTTCGGCACAGGCAACCGATGTATCAGTCAACAAAGGCACTCGTAAACTGTTTAAGGTTGCTAATACACCTCAAGCACTTCTCGATTTAGGCGAAGAAGGAGTGCGCCCCTACATACAACATATTGGTTTATTTAATTCCAAGGGAAGACATATTCAAGAAACCTGCCGTCTGCTCATTGACAAGCATGGTGGTAAGGTGCCGCAGAACAGAGAAGATCTAGAAGCCTTACCTGGGGTCGGCAGAAAAACCGCTAATGTCATTCTGAACACAGCTTTTGGTCAACCCACCATCGCAGTCGATACCCATATTTTTCGGGTATCTAACCGCACAGGTCTAGCGCCTGGCAAAGACGTCTTGGAAGTTGAGCATCAATTGCTTAAGCGTGTTCCCAAAGAATATCTTTTAGATGCACATCATTGGTTAATCTTGCATGGCAGATATACTTGCAAGGCACGCAATCCAGAGTGTGCACAATGCGTTGTTGAACCACTCTGTGGATTTAAACAGAAAACGGCAAAGGGAAAAGTTCGTGGCACTATTTAATCCTACTCGCGAAGAAGTCCGACGTTTTTTCTGTGACACCTGGAAGAAAAAATCTGATGGGCAGGTTTTAGATCCGATGGAAACACTTGCCGGCGATTGGATTGCACAACATCCTGAATACCACTCTCTATTGACTGACCCAGATGGTGCATTGACTCAAGACTACACACCTGATCGCGGAGAAACCAATCCTTTTTTGCATTTATCCATGCATCTATCGATTAGCGAACAGATCTCCATTAATCAACCGCCTGGCATTAAAGAGATTGCTGAAAAACTCAGTCACAAATTAGGCTCGGAACATGAAGCCCAGCATCTCATGATGGAATGCCTGGGGCAAGTGATGTGGGAATCTCAGAGAGAGGGAAGACCTCTTAACCCCGAGAATTATCTTGAGGCATTAAGAAAGCTTTGTTAAGGCTTGATTAAAAATCAGGCGGGCTCAAAGAGATGGGTTTTCTGACCATCTTGCGTTTCTTGAAATACCACTTTCACTTTTTGCCCAACCCGAATGGAATCAAAATCGCAGTTGGTAAGATGGGTCAACATAGAAATCCCTTCTTGCAATTTGACATATGCCATTGCAAATGGAACCTCAACACCACGGCGCATGACGGTATATGAGTAGATCTCCCCTAGTCCTGCAGATTTAACCCAAGTCGTGTCATCGCTACCACAATGCGGACAAATGGTTCGCGGATAGTAATGCGCCTGATTACAAGTATTGCAATGTTTTACCAGTAACTCACCAATCTGCGCAGCATCCAAAAAGGGTTTGTTCTCGGGATTCGCAATAGGACTTGGCAGTCGATGCTCTGAATGCTCTGAATTTTTTTGATTCACTTGACTCATTGCAATCTCCCCATAATTAATACCGAAGCGCCGTGACGAGTGCCTAACGCCCCACCAATACCAGAGGCTAATGCAAACTCAAGGTTTGGTACTTGCACATCTGGATGCGCCTCACCACGCAACTGTCTAACTGCTTCAATAACTTTAGTCATACCACCACGATTTGCTGGGTGGTTATTACATAAGCCACCACCATCTGTATTAAATGCTAATTTTCCTTTGCCAGAGATAAGCTGACCGCCTTCAACAAACTTGCCGCCCTCCCCTTTTTTGCAGAACCCAAGATCTTCCAGTTGAATCAATACTGTAATGGTGAAACTATCGTAAATAGAGGCATAACGAATTTGTTCTGGCGTCAGCTTTGCCTCCTTAAACGCCAAAGGTGCCGCCCATTTCAATCCTGAATAAGTTAAATCTACCTTGCCACCCATTTGACCCTTGGTTGTTTCGCCCGCACCCATCATGGTTACAACGGGCTTCTTTAGCGTCTTAGCAATATCAGGATGAACTACTACCAAAGCACCGCCACTATCGGTCACTACACAGCAATCAGCACGATGTAATGGATCCGCAATCATCGGCGAATTGAGAACATCATCCACTGTTAGAAGATCTTTTAAAGCAGCATTGGGATTATGTTGCGCATGATGGGATGCTGCCACCTTAATCCAAGCCAATTGTTCACTAGTGGTACCAAACTCATACATGTGACGCATTGCGCACATGGCATAGGTATTTAATGGTGCTGGTGAATAGGGTTTCTCAAAGGCAAAGTCAGGAGCGCTAGCCCATTGACTACGGACCTGCGTACCACTCGATCCCTCAGACTTGGGGCGTCCCGCCAAAGTAATGAGCGCAACCTTACATTGACCGGTAGCGATCGCTCGAGCTGCATGATTAACATGGGTTAGGTAAGACGATCCACCAGTATCAGTAGAGTCAAGATAAGTTAATTTTTTTAGGCCCAAATAATCTGCCATGGATACAGGACCCATTCCAGGCGCATCTCCAGCACAGAAATATCCATCTACATCATCCAAAGTGAGACCTGCGTCTTGCAAAGCACCTCTAGCAACTTCGGCATGCAACTGTGCCACTGTATGGTTTGGCGCAACCCTCAACGGGTGCTCATAAATACCTGCTATGCAGGCATCGTATTTATTAGTTGTAAATGACATGGGTGATTAACGCCTTTCTTAATGAGTCATCTCACTTAACCTGCAAACCCTTGAATCATTGGCACACCACTTAAGGTTTGTAAGTCCTCAAAGCTCATACCTTCTACCCAATCAACTGCAACAAGACCTTGAGGCGTAACCGCAATAGTTGCTAAATCGGTATAGATACAGTCAACAGCAGCGAGAGCAGTTAAGGGGTAAGTGCACTCTTTGACCAATTTAGATTCACCCGATTTGGTGAGATGCTCCATCATCACAAATAGTTTCTTCGCACCCAAAGCCAAATCCATCGCGCCGCCAACCGCCGGAATTGCTTTTGGATCACCTGTGCGCCAATTTGCAATATCACCCTTGACAGAAACCTGAAAGGCGCCCAAAACGCAGATATCAATATGGCCACCACGAATCATGACAAAAGAATCTGCATGATGACAAAGTGATGCGCCAGGCAACATAGTTACAGGTTGCTTACCCGCATTCACCAACTCTTCATCAATCTCATGATCTTTTGCAAGCGGACCCATACCAAGCAGTCCATTTTCAGAGTGCAACAGGATCTCTTTATCTGATGGCAGGTAATTAGAAATAGTCATTGGCTGACCAATGCCTAAATTCACATGCGCACCATCAGGAATGTCCTGAACAATTCTTTTTGCAATGTCGGCTGTTGTGCGTTTTTGCACTTTGGAGAGATCAATCATGATTTACCTCCTACAAGCACGACTCGTTTTACAAAAATTCCTGGCGTAACAATCACCTCGGGATCAAGTTGACCCAACCCCACAACTTGATTGACTTGTGCAATAGTGCAACGCGCGGCAGTTGCCATAATCGGGCCAAAGTTGCGACCGGTTCGGTGATAAGTCAGATTACCCCAACGATCACCTTTGTCGGCTTTGATTAGTGCATAGTCTGCTTTAATTGCCACCTCAAAAATATGATCAATACCATCAATCACGCGCGTATCTTTTCCATTAGCCAACTCCGTGCCAAAACCAGTGGGTGTATAGAAGCCACCAATACCAGCTCCGCCTGCGCGTATACGTTCAGCTAATGTACCTTGTGGAACTAACTCCAGCTCAATTTTTCCGGCACGATATAAGTCATCAAAAGCACCAGATTCTGGCTGACGAGGAAATGAACAAACTACTTTTCTAACCTGACCATTAGCAATTAACTTCGCAATGCCAATCCCAGAATTTCCAGCATTGTTACTAATGATCGTGAGGTTCTTCGCGCCCTGCTCTGCAAGTGCATCCAATAAATAAATTGGTAAGCCCGCTCCACCAAATCCTGAAACCAAAATAGTTGAGCCATCAGCAATATCCTGGACGGCTTGCGCCACTCCAGGAATAATTTTATTAATCACTTCTTGTCTCCAGATTTTTTATTATGGGCACTGCTTTTCAGCTTTGCGCTGATTTTCTAATAATTTAATACATTTGCGAAATGGCATCGCGAATCACCTCGGGCAACCTCTTAGCCAGCAATCTTCTAGCCTCAAGTGAGGCTTTAGAAGTCTCTCTGACCTTGGCTGACCATGGCGACCCTGGAAAATAAGCATCATCTTGATATCGCGGTATCACATGCCAATGAATATGGGGGACCATATTCCCCAAGGTGGCGAGATTGACCTTATCTGGCTCCATCACCTCACGAATCACCTCTTCAACTGCAAATACTAAGGACATGATGTGCTCACGCTCACCATAGGTGAGATCTGACATCTCAGGAACATGTCGATTCCAAATCACCCGACAAAACCCAGGCAAATCAGGATCGTTCACCATAATTACTCGGCAGTCGTCACCACGCCAAATTAACTCACCCTCTTCAGGCTTGAGTCCATCCTTACAAAGTATGCAATCAGTCATTCAATGAATGTAAACGAAAACGGCATCTAAGTCACCCTTGTGGGGTAATTTAAATGCCGCGGCAGTAAGGGTGTTACTGCTACTACAGACTACTTAGGGATTCTTAGTGGAACTGTTCTTCTTCAGTAGAACCAGTCAATGCTGTAACAGATGACTTACCACCTTGGATAACAGTCGTTACATCATCAAAGTAACCTGTGCCAACTTCTTGCTGGTGAGATACGAAGGTATAACCACGATCACGCGCAGCAAATTCTGGCTCTTGTACTTTCTCAACATAAGCAGTCATACCACGCTTAGAGTAGTCTTGCGCCAAGTCGTACATGTTGTACCACATTGAGTGAATACCAGCGAGAGTAATGAACTGATACTTGTAACCCATCGCGCCCAACTCACGTTGAAATTTTGCAATCGTTGCATCATCCAAGTTTTTCTTCCAGTTGAAAGATGGTGAGCAGTTGTAAGCAAGCATCTTGCCTGGGAACTTAGCACGAATTGCTTCAGCAAATTGACGTGCAAAATCCAAATCAGGCGTACCAGTTTCACACCAAACCATGTCAGCGTATTCAGCGTAAGCCAAACCACGTGAAATCGCTTGATCCAAGCCCTTACGAGTCTTGTAGAAACCTTCAGCAGTGCGCTCACCAGTCAAGAATGGCTTGTCATTTTCATCATAATCAGATGTCAACAAATCAGCAGCCTCAGCATCGGTACGGGCTAGGATGATGGTTGGTACACCCATTACGTCAGCAGCCAAGCGAGCTGCGATCAATTTTTGCACTGATTCACCAGTTGGTAACAATACCTTGCCGCCTAAGTGGCCACACTTCTTAACAGAAGAAAGCTGGTCTTCAAAGTGAACGCCAGCAGCACCTTGCTTGATCAATGCTTTTGCCAATTCAAATGCATTCAATACACCACCGAAACCTGCTTCAGCATCAGCAACGATTGGTGCAAAATAATCGATATAACCTGCATCGCCAGGGCCAATACCTTTAGCAGTTTGAATTTCATCTGCGCGCTGGAATGAGTTATTGATACGCTCAACCATCTTTGGAACAGAATCTACTGGGTATAGAGATTGATCTGGATACATTGCTGCATAAGAGTTGCCATCAGCAGCAACTTGCCAACCAGATAAGTAAATCGCCTGAATACCAGCTTTAACTTGTTGCATTGCTTGACCACCTGTCAATGCACCCAAGCAATTTACATAAGCTTCATTGTTAACGAGGTCCCAGAGCTTTTCTGCGCCATGCTTTGCTAATGTGTAATCAATTTTGAGTGAACCGCGAAGGCGTACAACATCCTCAGCTGTATATCCACGTTTAATACCTTTCCAACGTGGATTGGTATCCCAATCCTTCTGAATTGCTGCAATTTCAGCTTTGCGATCTGCCATGTTTTTCTCCCTAAGTTAAACAAGTAATTCAAAAATTTGAAGATCTTTAAGACCGATTTAAGTCTTATGTCTTATATAAGAGTTTAGAGAGATACAAAAACCAAGCAAGCCCTATTGAAAACTTTCTATAAATTATTTAATTCTTTAATTTCAATTACTTATAAAGTAATTTTTATAATGTGGAATGAGTATCCGCTCTACGAAACAAGATCCTTGCTCTTGTAATCCACTGCATTTTACGGAGTGTAATGATATTTCATATTATGAAAATTATTTAGCCAGACTCTCAACAGGAGCCCCAACATTTCGGACCCTAAATACGGTTGGAATAATCATCAACTGAAATAGCGCAATACCCATGAAAAGCGCCTTTGGCAGCCCCGCGTCCATAAAGAAGCCAAAGATAAATGGCCCTACAGCTGCGCCCAAGTCAATTCCTGAATACACAATGCCGTACACCCGACCTGCAACACCCTTTGGAGTTGCTAGCTTCACTAACAAGTCTCTTGAAGGAGCAATCACACCATAGCCAAATCCAAGGGCGCAAAAAATAATTGGGATGGCTTGCAATGAAATGAATCCAGTGGCAAGCAGCAGACACAGAATAATTGTTATCGATAAAAAACTCGACACGATTCGCTCTGGGCTATGAAGCTTGGCTGCTAAATATCCGCCAACCAGAACACCCGCTGCACTTCCAAGAGCTAAAAGTGTTAAGTAGTAATTACCAACGTTCACAGGTAACTCATAAATCTTCAAGAGCGCACTGGGCGAAAACGATTGCAAACTTGAAGTAGAGGCCATGCTAAAGAAAAAGAATCCCCAGCATAACCAAACTGCTTTCAACTTTAAGAATGCAAACATACCTTCTGGAGCTGAACCTGCTAGAGTCGATTGATGATCTTGTTTCCCTTGCTCATGCCGTTCTTTAACGTCATCAACCAGCTGATTCTTATTCATCCAAAGAATCAGCAGAATCATTGCTTCTAATAAAGCCGCTGATATAAAAGCGATTCGCCAATCTGTAAGCTGCGCAATTCCCACCATGAATGCTGGCGCTGCAGCCCAACCTAAGTAACCTGTTACGCCATGCATAGAATAGGCATACGGCAAATTTGGCGGAGAGACCTTGTGGTTTATGAGCGTGTAATCAACTGGATGAAAGATGCCATTGCCACAACCGGCAATTATTGCGCCCATGACTAACATCAAATACCCATTGCTTTGGGAGTAAACCGAGGCGGCTATAACCAATAAGCCAACCCCTGCAAAAAGAACGGGTCTTGCTCCTATGCGATCAACCAAAAATCCTGAGGATGCTTGAACCACACAAGAAACCACAAAGAAGATGGACATCAATAGTCCCAACTCAGCGTAATTGAGTGCGAATTCAGCTTTCAACCACGGAAACATCGGTGGAAGAATGAGATGGAAAAAATGGGAGCTGCCGTGCGCTAGGCTAATCAGACTAATAACCCGGACATCACTGGCACGCCCACTGAGCGCAACAGTCATGTACCGAGTGTACTAGCGCAGGATGATTCCTGCAAAAACAACTAAGGTTTAATGCACTTGGCGGGTAAAACTGAACTCGCCATTCTTATCCACATCAACTGGCACAACATCTTTCGGGCCAAATTTGCCTTCAAGAATCATCTTAGAAACAGGATTCTCGATGTGCTGTTGAATTGCACGCTTTAATGGTCGCGCACCAAAGATTGGATCAAAACCTACTTCAGCAAGTTTGCTTAAAGCTGCGTCACTTACCTCGAGTTGCATGTCGACTCTTGCTAAACGCTCTGACAAGTTTTTCAACAAGATTTTGGCGATATTAGCGATATTGTCCTTGCCTAACCCATGGAATACAACAATCTCATCAATGCGGTTTAAGAACTCAGGGCGGAAATGATTCTTTAGTTCCCCAAAAACCGCTTCCTTGATTTCGGCTTGTTTCTTATCCGCCATAGATTGGATTAACTGCGAGCCAATATTGCTGGTCATCACAATCACAGTATTCTTAAAGTCTACCGTACGACCTTGGCCATCAGTTAGACGTCCATCATCGAGCACTTGCAGTAGCACGTTAAAGACATCTGGATGTGCTTTTTCGATTTCATCAAACAAGATCACGCTATAAGGATGGCGACGCACCTGCTCAGTCAAGTAACCGCCCTCCTCGTAACCAACGTAGCCAGGAGGCGCGCCAATTAATCGAGCAACACTATGCTTCTCCATGAACTCACTCATATCGATACGAATTAAATGGTCTTCGCTATCAAATAAGAAGCCAGCCAATGCCTTGCAGAGCTCGGTTTTACCGACACCAGTTGGTCCTAAAAACAAGAATGATCCATATGGACGATTCTCTTCGGCCAAGCCGGCACGAGAGCGACGGATCGCATCAGACACAGCGCGTATTGCCTCATCTTGACCAACTACACGCTTATGCAGTAACTCTTCCATCTTCAGCAGCTTGTCACGCTCACCTTGCATCATCTTCGACACAGGAATGCCTGTTGCACGAGAAACCACCTCTGCAATTTCTTCTGCGCCAACTTGCGTGCGAAGTAGCTTGTTCTTCACTACACCATCTTTGTCACCCTTAGCTTCTGCTGCGGCTGCTGACTTGAGCTTTGCTTCTAGCTCAGGCAATTTTCCGTATTGCAATTCAGCAACCTTTTCAAGCTTGCCCTCACGTTGTAACTTAGCAATTTCAGCGCGCACTTTTTCAATCTCTTCCTTCAAATGCGCAGCACCTAATACAGCGCCTTTTTCTGCCTTCCAGATCTCTTCCAAATCGGCATATTCAGCACCAAGACGCTTAATCTCATCCTCAATCAAAGCCAAACGCTTTTGCGATGCCTCATCCTTCTCTTTTTTCACCGCCTCGCGCTCAATCTTGAGCTGAATTAAACGGCGATCAAGCTTATCCATTACTTCGGGCTTGGAATCAATCTCCATACGAATGCGTGAACCTGCCTCATCAATTAAATCAATCGCCTTATCTGGCAAGAAACGATCAGTAATGTAACGATGGGATAACTCGGCGGCAGCAACAATTGCTGGATCGGTAATTTCAATTCCATGGTGAAGTTCATAACGCTCTTGCAAACCACGCAAGATCGCGATCGTCGCCTCAACACTAGGTTCTTCCACCATCACCTTTTGGAAACGGCGCTCTAGGGCAGGATCTTTTTCAATGTACTTGCGATACTCATCTAAAGTAGTTGCGCCAATGCAATGTAATTCACCGCGCGCCAAAGCAGGCTTAAGCATATTGCCAGCATCCATTGCGCCATCACTCTTGCCTGCGCCAACCATCGTATGAATCTCATCAATAAAGATGATGGTCTGACCTTCGTCCTTAGCGACATCGCTCAGAACCGCTTTTAGGCGCTCTTCAAATTCGCCACGATACTTCGCGCCCGCCAATAGCAATGCCATATCCAACACCAAAACACGTTTGTCTTTCAGCGTCTCAGGCACTTCGCCGTTCACAATGCGTTGTGCCAAGCCTTCCACAATTGCAGTTTTACCTACACCTGGCTCACCAATTAAAACGGGGTTATTTTTACCGCGTCGTTGCAGAATCTGAATCGTGCGACGAATTTCATCGTCGCGCCCAATGACGGGGTCGAGTTTACCCATACGAGCACGCTCTGTTAAATCCACCGTATATTTTTTCAAGGCCTCACGTTGACCTTCAGCATCTGCACTATTCACCGACTCTCCTCCGCGGACTAAATCGATCGCCGCTTCAAGTGATTTACGATTTAAACCATTCTCACGAGCCACTTTCCCAAGCTCGCCCTTATCTTCAGCCACTACCAGTAAAAACAATTCGCCAGCAATGAACTGATCATTACGTTTATTTGCCTCTTTTTCACACAAGTTAAGCCAATTACCAAGATCACGACCTACCTGAACCTCGCCACCTGTGCCTTGAACTTCTGGCAGGTTATTGATGATCTTTTCAACACCCTTCTCTAGACCAGAAACATTTACCCCTGCTCGGGTAAGCAAACTCTTAGCGGCGCCATCCGAATCGCGCAACATTGCCAACAACAAATGGGCTGGTTCGATATATTGGTTATCTTTAGCTAAAGCAATGCTCTGAGCTTCGCTCAAAGCCTGCTGAAATTTCGTGGTTAATTTATCTATTCTCATTTTTATTGCCTCAAGTATTCCGTATATTTATATCTATAGAATATAAGGGCTATATTGCGAATTTCAAGGCTTATTAAAGGCCTTTTAACCCAAAATTGACATCATTTTGACCTGGTGTGTTTACCTTCTCGAGTGCTCAGATGGCACTTACTATGCCGGCATAACCAACCGTCTCGAGCATCGCATTAATGCCCATAATCTGGGCCAAGGTGCTCGCTATACGCGGTCTCGGGGGCCAGTCAAATTATTGGCCACCCAAGAGCATCCAGATCGATCTACAGCATCTAAAGCTGAGGCGCAATTAAAACGTCTTGCCCGCTCAGAAAAATTGGCATTCTTTGCATCTGCAGATAAAGCGTAGTTATGAGAGGCAAAAGCCTCCTTTAAGCAATGCATCCGATAAAGTCCATGCCCGATACAAACCGAATCCTGCACCAACAAATAGTAGGGAAGCAGCAAAATACCGAACCCATGCATATTGCCCAAACTGAGTTAATGCCGCAGAAAACTTCGAGATCAACAGTAGATTGGGCAAGGTACCCAAACCAAAAGCGAACATAATGGCTGCGCCAGTCCAAATATCGCCAGACAAAAATGCTAATGGCAATACCCCGTATACCAAGCCGCAAGGAACAAGGCCCCACAACATTCCACTAAACCAACGAGATGGACTATTGGCAAAACGTCCAAGATATTTAGCCCAATAATTTGCGATTTGAGCGCCGAGCCATCCACCACCAATTCGCGTACTAGACCCACCCACATTCAGTAAGCGCACTCCCATCACAAATAGCAGGATAGAAGTAAGTACAAATAAGGCGCGTTGAATAGGCAAAACATTCTGCTGCCAAACCACCACCCCAATCCAAGCGGCAAAAGCACCCAACAAAACATAGGTACTAATGCGGCCCAAATGCATGATCAACTGGTCATATAAAAGCGCTGATTTGGTCTTTAATGGCACTTGAGATGCCGTGGGTCGCTCAATCGCGGCCGCAATGCCTCCGCACATCAGGGCACAGTGCCAGCCACTGACAAGGGCGCCCAAAAAGACGGCGGTTAAAAGGCTGGCGGTCAACATATAAAAGGGGTAAAAGCATCCATTGCCCTAGTAGAATAAACTGTCTGCATAATTAGCCCAATATGAATTACAAACCTACCGATACCCCTACCAGCAAATGCTCGGTTTGCGTTTTGGGGCAATTTTGCCTCCCGGTTGGCTTAAGCTCAAGTGATGTATCCAAAATTGATACCTTGGTTAAAGAGCGGGTGCACCTTCAAAAAGGCGAAAGTCTCTATCGTCATGGCGATCCTTTGAGTTCAGTCTATAGCGTGCGGTTTGGCACTCTCAAAACCGAATACTGCCTTCAAGATGGTCGTCAACAAGTCATTGGCTTTCACCTTCCTGGTGAAATCTTGGGGCTCGATGGCATTGGAGATGGCCACTACCAATCTGATGCAATTGCACTTGAAGAAAGCGATGTGTGCATTATTCGTTACGAAGCTTTTGAAGATCTAGCACGACAAATTCCTGTTTTACAAAATCAATTTCATCGCATCATGAGCCGCGAGCTCACCCAAGATCAGCGTCACCTTCTCTCGCTTGGCACAATGCGGGCAGAAGAACGACTAGCGGCATTTTTATTAAGCCTGTCACAACGCCTTGCTGCACGTGGTTATTTAAATAACGAGTTTGATCTGCGCATGAGTCGTGTAGATATCGGCAGTTACCTTGGCATCCAGATAGAGACTGTCAGCCGCATGCTCTCACGTTTTGCTGAATCTGGTCTTATTCAAATTAAACAACGACATATCAAGCTGATTGATATGAACGGTCTTTATGAATTAGCAGGGATACCCAATCCCGATAGGACTACCTGCGTTAGTGCTGACATCCCCGTAAAACAGGCATAAATACTTAAATTAATCCGCGGTCGATTTCTTTATTTTCTGGTGATTCAATGCCTGGCAGAATATATGCAGTTAAAGCGCTAGAAACCGCGCAAAAAGTCCAGATAATAAAAAATCCAATGGTGTAAATTCCTTCATCAGATAATTCTGGATGGTAGCCAAAGAACAGCAAATCTTGTGGATGGATAACGGTAAATAACAGACCCTCAGCCATACCTGCGACTAAAAAAGAGGGCCACAAAATCCAAATGAGTAAGCGATATTTCATTTGTGAGCCTGCGTATCTTTAAGTTGCTCAACCTTTAAACCTTGTTTAACTACACCATCGCGTAATGGCTTATCTGCATACAGATTTACCGCAAGCCAAATCGTAATGATGCAACCAACCATCGCAACCGCAGGGCCGCTAATCAAGAGCCAAGGCCACAACTGCTTCCACCAAGGCTTGCTAATCTGCTGTTCGGTCATATGCTTGCTCTCCATCTTTTGCTTACTAGCTTAACGAGGAATAATAAAGCTTGATTTCTCTTCGCGTTTTCTGGTAATCATTTCATCACCAGAAAGCTCCTGAGCCACGACATTAAAATGAATGGGGTAATTTCCAGGCTGATTAACGCCAATATCTGTACTTACCTTAATAGGCATTAATAAATTACTTGCTGGCGCTACTTCAATCTCGGTAACAACCTGCCCTTGAGAATTAAGGACTTTTAACCCTTCAAGACCAGTCGCCTTCACAGCAACATTCATATTATTTTCAGATGCATTCATGATCTGAATGCGATAGATATTCTCAATACGCACGCCCTCTACCTCACGCGCTAATGCACCACGATCACGCATGACATCGACACGCAAAGGGTTTCGAGTTGCCAAAGAAAATAAGAATGCAGAAGCTAAAAGCGTGATAAAGCTGGTGTAAAAAATTACTCTTGGTCGGAAAATGTGTTTGATGGCACTTTGATTGGACTCTTTATCCAACATTGCTCTCTCAGTGGTGTAGCGGATCAAGCCTTTTGGATAGTCAACCTTCTCCATGACCTGATCACAGGCATCAATACAAGCGCCACAACCGATACACATGTATTGCAAACCATCCCGAATATCAATGCCCGTTGGACATACTTGCACACAGATACTGCAGTCGACGCAATCACCTAAACCCAAGGCCGCATGATCAGCAGACTTGCTGCGACTTCCACGAGGCTCACCACGCACTTTGTCATAGGTCACCAAGAAGGTATCTTTATCAACCATGACGCTTTGGAAGCGGGCATAGGGGCACATGTATTTGCAGACCTGCTCACGCATGAAGCCTGCATTACCCCAAGTTGCAAAGCTGTAAAAGCATAACCAAAATGTTTGCCATGGCCCAAGCGACAAATGCAAAATCGCTGCACTCAATGTTTCAATCGGAGTGAAGTAACCAATGAATGTAAAGCCCGTCCAAAATGCGATCAACAACCAAAGAAAATGTTTGGTGATCTTGAGGCGCCACTTTCTGAAACTCCATGGCCACTCTTCACCATCTAGACGAATACGCGCAAAACGATCACCCTCTACCTTGCGTTCGATCCACATAAAGATCTCGGTATAGACCGTCTGTGGACATGCGTATCCACAAAATAAGCGCCCAGCCACTGCAGTAAACAAAAATAATGCTAAGGCTGAAAGTATTAAAAGTAATGTGAGGTAAATCACATCCTGCGGCCATAACACTAAACCGAAGATATAAAACTTACGCTGAATTAAATCAAAGAGAACTGCTTGGCGACCGTTCCAACTAAGCCAAGGAAGACCATAAAAAAGGAGTTGAGTGGCGAATACTAAGATGAAACGCCAACGGGCAAATAAGCCCGAGACTGAACGCGGGTAAATCTTTCGCCGGACCTCGTAAAGAGATTCCTCTATTACCTCTATTGGAACGGGCTTTCCACCCGGCGAATTCTCTGACACTATTACTTCACTTACCCTATTTTATTTGCTTGCTGGAGCCTGTTTATTGTTTGATAGACCCCATACATAAGCCGTCAATAACTGAATCTTTTCAGGGCTTAACACCTTATCCTGAGCAGGCATCATCGCCATACGACCCTTAGTGACTGTCTCAACAATAGTGGCTTCAGAACCACCATACAACCAAACTTTATCCGTCAGGTTTGGAGCGCCCAAAGCAATATTGCCCTTACCATCTGGACCGTGACATGCTGCGCAGTTTGCTTTAAATACTTCTGCGCCACGCGCTACCTTGAGGTCATCTGCTGGTAAGCCAGATAAGCTACGCACATAATTAGCCACATCCACAATTTGCTTAGCATCCAATTGTGGAAACGGAGGCATGACACCACCGCGACCATTGGTAATAGTCGTTTTGATATTTTCAGGTGAACCACCATACAACCAATCGCCGTCGGTTAAGTTCGGGAAACCCTTGGAACCGCCCGCATCTGAACCATGGCATTGTGCACAGGAATTCAAGAACAAACGTTGACCCATCTCACGAGCTTGAGGATCGGCAGCAACTTGCTCGATGTCCATCTTCACGTATTTTGCGTAGACTGGCTTTAATTCATCGTTAGCTGTAGTCATCGACTTCATTAATGCGCCATCAGTGCTATAGCCCAATACACCTGGATATGAACCCAATCCAGGATATAAAACTAAATAAACCAATGCGAATATGCAAGAAATTAAGAACATCCACATCCACCAACGTGGCAATGGATTATTTAATTCACGTAAATCATCATCCCAAACGTGACCAGTATCGTCCACCTGACCATCCGGCTTCAGCGTTACCTTAGTCTTACGTTGAGAAAATAATAGCCAGATGCACCATACAATACCGACCAAAGTTACTAAGGCGATATAGGCACTCCAACCGGCACCAAGAAAGTCACTCATGATTTATCCTTACTGAATTCATCGGGTAGATCGAACGGAAGTTCTGCGGACTCTTGATTGGCAGGCTGTCTTTTTGCAGACCATGCCCACCAAACAATTCCTAAAAAAACTACTAAGCCAAGCACAGTAGATACTGCTGAGAGGTAGGGTGCGATATTTTGCATAATTTCCCAGTTACTAAGAATTACTTAGCAACTACCTCATCAACAATGATGTATCTACGATTTACACCAAGACCTTGCAAGTAAGCCACTAAAGCATCAAGCTCTGTCTTACCTTCCAATTCTTTAGGCGCATTCGCAATATCTTCGTCGGTATATGGCACACCGAGACGACGCATTGCCGTCATATGCGACTGAATAGTGCTTCCATCTGCCGCATTTTTTGCTAGCCATGGATACGCAGGCATATTTGATTCAGGCACAACATCCCGTGGGTTGTTTAGGTGAATCTGATGCCATGCATCGGAATAACGACCACCGACACGCGCTAAGTCTGGACCAGTGCGCTTACTGCCCCAAAGGAAAGGGTGATCAAATACGGATTCACCAGCCAATGAATAGGGACCATAACGCTCTACTTCAGAGCGCAGCGTACGAATCTGCTGTGAGTGGCAACCTAAACAACCTTCACGCTGATAGATATCGCGTCCCGCTAAACGCAATGCGGAATATGGGACAACCCCAGGGCTTGGCTCTGTAGTGGAGTGCTGGAAAAATAATGGAACGATCTGCACTAATCCAGCAATAGAGATTGCTGCGATCGTAGCAACAATTAACCAACCAGCATTACGCTCAAGCGTTTCGTGGGAGAAAAATCGACGTTGTTCTGACATGTTCTTTTCCTTAGTGAGCAGCAATAGATGCTTGTGGAATCTCAGCATCAATAAATTTTTTGTTAATCACTGTCTTGTATACGTTGTAAGCCATGATCAACATGCCGCCTAGGTAGCAAAGACCGCCCAACAAACGAATGACATAGAAGGGATAAGTTGCTTTTACAGACTCTACAAAGCTGTATGTCAAAGTGCCGTCTGGTTCAAATGCTCTCCACATCAAACCTTGCATTACGCCGGCAATCCACATAGCGGCGATATAGATCACCACACCAATCGTAGCTACCCAAAAATGCAACTCAATTAACTTGGTGCTGTACATATCTTTTTGGCCAACCAGGCGTGGAATGAGATAGTACAAAGAACCGATCGTGATCATCGCTACCCAACCCAAAGCACCAGAGTGCACGTGACCAATTGTCCAGTCTGTGTAGTGAGACAAGCTGTTCACAGTCTTAATAGACATCATTGAACCCTCAAAGGTAGACATGCCATAGAAAGACAAGGCGACTACCAAGAACTTGAGGATCGGATCACGACGCAGCTTATGCCATGCGCCAGATAAAGTCATGATGCCGTTGATCATGCCGCCCCATGAAGGTGCCAACAAAATCAGTGAGAACACCATACCCAAAGATTGAGTCCAATCAGGCAAAGAGGTGTGTTGTAAATGGTGAGGACCTGCCCACATATAGGTGAAGTTCAATGCCCAAAAGTGAACAATTGACAAACGATATGAATAAATTGGGCGCTCAGCTTGTTTCGGAATGAAGTAATACATCATGCCCAAGAAGCTAGTAGTCAAGAAGAAGCCCACCGCATTGTGTCCATACCACCACTGGATCATTGCATCTTGTGCACCAGCATATGCTGAGTAAGACTTAAACAAACTCGCTGGCATTTCGATGTTATTAACGATATGCAAAACTGCAATCGTCAAGATATAGGCGCCGAAGAACCAGTTAGAAACATAAATATGTTTGGTTTTGCGCTTGATTACCGTACCAAAGAACACAATCGCGTAGGCAACCCAAACAACCGTGATTAATAGATCAATTGGCCACTCTAGCTCGGCATACTCTTTAGAAGTAGTGATTCCTAATGGCAAAGTGATTGCCGCAGAGACAATCACCGCCTGCCAACCCCAGAAAGTAAAGGCCGCTAATTTGTCACAGAAAAGGCGCACCTGACAGGTTCTTTGCACGATGTAATAAGACGTTGCAAATAAGGCCGAACCACCAAAGGCAAAAATCACGGCATTGGTATGCAATGGACGTAAACGGCCATAACTAAGCCAAGGAATATTAAAAGTGATTTCAGGCCAAATTAATTGCGCAGCGAGGATAACCCCGACGAGCATACCAACAATTCCCCATAAAACAGTAACAATGGCAAATTGGCTGATGACCTTGTAATTGAAGGTATCTTGATTACTCCCCACGGCAAGTCCCATGGTTTCTCCTTTTTCTAACCAAACAGCGACATAATCCAAATAGACTGGATTGATTATCAAATTAAGGCTTTAGAGGCAGTTTGATCTATATCAAAAAGGGTGGGGCAAAATCAGAGCCCAATAAATAGACCGACTTAGTTGCTTTATAAGCTATTGTTTTATATAACTATTTATTAGAGTGATCACTAACTTTTTGTGGCTTTGGAACATCATCATCCATCAAGATTGACTCTCCTGGACCAGTCAAATCATCAAACTGTCCACTTTTTACTGACCAGCGCAAAATCCACGCCAATAAAGCGATCAAAAGAAGTGAAAGGGGAATCAAGATAAAAAGGCTTTCCATCCCGACAGTCTATGCCTTTCTCAAACGCCAGGCATTTAATGTGACCGCCAGAGAAGAGAGAGACATCCCTATCCCGGCAACCCAAGGATTTACTAAACCCAGCATTGCAGCTGGTATCGCCAGGACGTTGTAAATCAGCGCCCATATTAGATTCTGCTTAATGATGAGCTGAGTCTTATCTGCCAAGGCCAATGCTTTTGCCAAAGGCTCAAGCGAACTTGCAGTCAAGATTGCATCTGCACCAGCAGCTGCAAGTGGCGCGCCCGCGCCTACTGCAACAGAGACATCAGCACGCGCTAGCAATGGAGCATCATTTACACCATCTCCAATTGCCCAGACAAGACGTCCTTCTTTTTGCAAGGCTTCAATGTAATCAAATTTATCTTCTGGTGTACAAGTACCACGATAATTTTCAATGCCTACTTGATTTGCCCACCAAGCTACAGTTTGCGTATTGTCACCAGACACTAAGTGCACTCGAATATTTTTTCTCTTCACCGCCTGCAATAGATTTTCTAAACCTGGCCTTGGTGTGTCTAAGAAAATAAAACTTGCAATGACGCCTTGCGCATCGGCCAAATGCACTTGACCATATTGCCCACAAGAAGAATCTGAAATGTCCTGCTCCAAGCCCAGCCAATGGGCACTTCCAAGGCGATATGAACCAGAACTCAAGCCCTTGCCTAGTAAGTTATTCACTGGCTCAGATAGAACTACAGAGGTAATATTTTCTAATTCCACAGCGCGCAAGATAGATAAAGCCAGTGGATGTTTTTGACCTACCTCCAATGCCCCTGCAATTGCTAAAGCATCACGCTGAAGAAAACCTATGCGCGCAATCACAATCTCTTTGAGCTCGGGCTGACCCATCGTCAGCGTACCCGTTTTATCTAAAACTAAATCCTGTGCTTTTGATAAACCATCTAAAACATGACCTCGCACAATGAGTAAGCCCAGCTTTGTTATGGCACCTTGAGCTGCTGCGAGTGCCGTTGGTACTGCGAGTGAGAGTGCGCACGGACAACTGGCTACTAAAACCGACACCAAAACAGTCCACGCCTGACTCGGATCAAAATATAACCAGACGCTTGCCGATACAAATGCACTGAGCAGAAGAAAGCTAACAAAATAAGCAGTCCATTTTTCAGCAAGGCTCACCATTACTGGTTTAGCTAGCAAAGCTTGATCCAATAAAGCAGCAATACCTGCAATGCGAGTAGACTGCCCAAGCGCATCAATCCGCATAATCAAGGGATTGAGAATGTTGTGTGTTCCCGCATAAACGCGATCTCCAATTTTTTTCTCGACTGGCTTTGACTCACCCGTTAGCAAAGACTCATCCAAAGAGCTGGCATGCTCGACCAAGATACCGTCGGCTGGAAGAATCTCGCCCGGCGAAACGCGCAAGAAATCACCGGGGTTGCAATTAACTACAGGCACCACAGTGACTGCTTTTGACTGCGGGTAATCATTGAATCGCTCACAGGTTGCGGGAAGTTGTTTAGCTAATGCTTCTGCACCACCTTGTGCGTCCTGTCTTGCCAATAGCTCTACATAACGCGCAGCCAGAATGAATGCCACAAACATCGTGATCGAATCAAAGTAGCTCTGACCAGACCCCTTTATCAAATTAATTGTGCCAGCAGCAAATGCCAGAAATAATGCCAGGGCAATAGGCACATCCATGCCCAACATGCGTGTCTGTCTAAATGCATGAATACTGCGCCATGCCGCCTGAAAGATTGGTCCCGCTGAATACAGCATCACAGGTACTGTCAGGGCCCAGCTTGTCCAACCCAACAATACTTCAAACTCAGGAGTGATATCAGCACCTACATAGCTTGGCCATGCGTACATCATGACTTGCATCATGCCTAACATCGCTACGCCTAGCCGCGTTAATAATTGACGACGTTCTTTTTTAGATCGCTCTATCGACAGCGAAGGCTCAAATGGCCAAGCCTCATAACCAATACGTTCAATCTCAAATAGCAAGCGAGCAAGACTGGTTTTCTCTGGCAAGAATCGCACAATCACTTTCTGTGTAACGTAATTGATTTGCACTTCTTTCACGCCAGCAATTCTTCTAAGGTGCTGCTCACATAACCAAACACAAGCAGCACAACGGATTTTCTCTAAACGCAAGGTTGTCTCTAGCCCACCATCATTTCCATAAGGCCGAGTAAAACGCGCGCGCAACGACGGATCGTCATAGGGCTTCAGATTTTCAGGAATTTCATTCCCAGCAAGATAGGCTGCGGGCTTTTCACTCGATTGCGCACGTCGTGCATAAAAAACTTCAAGCCCTTCACCATGAATCGTCTGCGCTATTGCCATACAGCCTGCGCAACAAAACTGACGCTCCACCCCATCTAACTCAGCCTCAATAAGATCGCCCGGCAAGATACTGCTTGAGCAGTGATAGCAATTAAGTGAAGCGCCGCGACTCATCATTAACCTAAGATCTAGTCTTATCTACCCAGCCACTACGACGCTCATAGATGACAAATAAAACGCCCCAAACCACCACGGCCGCATAAGCCCAAACCCAGGCTACTGAAGATGAGCGCGAGCCCGCTATATCTAAGACAAAGCCAAAAATTGCGGGGCCCATTAAGCCACCACCAAATCCCATCAATGAATGTAGACCCATCGCAGCACCCTTGATGTTTTCTTGTGCGCTAATCACTAACCCTGCAGTTAATGTTGAAGAATCAGCCATGATGAAAATAGCATGCCCAATCGCCAAGCAAACTATCAACCACCAAGAGTAACCAGTAGATAAAGCCAAAGCGATACCCATAACAGCACTGGTCAGCATCACAATACAAACCCACTTTTGTCGACCAACTCGCAAAGCGATTTCATTACCGAGAATGGAAGAAGGTACGCCAAAGAAATTAATTACCCCAGCTAATGTTGTAGCGGTTAAAAAGAAACTTTCTCCAGAGGCTGTTGCACAGAACGCAAAAAAAGCAACGATCCAACTTCTAGAAGCAAACAACTCAAGGGAATGCGCCGTATAACCAAAAATAAATCCCGATGCCTTTTTATCCATTAGGACCAGCTTCCATTTATCCACAGGAAATATGTCATGCAAACGAATGCGAATAGGTCCCTTCCACTTTTCATGTGCAAGCGGCGGGATACAGAAGAGCACGATTAAAAATGCTGAAAAAGGTCCTAGCGCAATAATTCCGAATACATAATGCCAGCCCAAGGAATTCAAAATCCACCCTGAGCAGAGATAAGAAAAACCCGTACCAATTCCAAAAAATGCTGTGTAAAAAGCAATATGCCTGGTTAACTCCCCTGACTGGATACGATCAGACAGTATTTTTAGTCCAGGCATATAGGTTCCAGCAAGACCGGCACCATTGATCGACATAAATAACAGGGCAGTCCAAAAGTTATGCGCTAAGAAGCCCATGCCCAATAGACCTAAAGTTGCGGAAAGACCTCCAACCAAATACACCTTACGGGCATCAACGCGATCGGTCAGCGCTGTCGCCAGGGGCACCGCCAACATATAGCCAAAGAAAAAAGCGCTCGCAATTAAACCGGATTCAAGATTGCTTAAATGCCACTCCTCTTGTAAAGGAGCCAAGACTACGGCGTAGCAGGCAAAACCCAATAAGGCGCAGGTTTGCGCCATAAGCATAAAGGGGGTATAGCCGACCGATTTAAAGCGCATAAAGTACCGATAAAAACGTCAGCTCATTCTACTCTCGCCCAGATGATCTAGACCCGCTACACTAATAAAAACGAGAACGGAGACCGTATGAAAAACACAATCATTAAATATCTTGCCATTGCATTATTTGTACTTGGCAGCCCGCTAACTTTTGCGGATAACTATCCCTCTAAGCCCATCAAGGCTATTGTTCCCTTTGCCCCAGGTAGTGCAACCGATCAAATAGGCCGAGCATTTGCCGCCAAGATGGCTGAATCCCTTGGTCAACCAGTGGTTGTCGAAAACCGACCTGGAGCAAACGGCATGATTGGCGCTGATGTAGTTGCCAAAGCACCCGCTGATGGCTACACCCTGCTGTTTGGAACCAATAGCACGAATGCCGCACTGAAGAGTTTAGTCAAGAATCTACCTTATAACCAAGATACGGCCTTTACACCCATTGGTTACTTTGGCTCAGTACCCCTCATTGTTGCAATCAATAACGATGTGCCAGCTAAATCATTAAATGGTTTTGTATCGATCGCTAAAGCTAATCCAGGGAAAATGACCTTCGCTTATGCCAGCACTTCTCAGCGAGTCTCTTCAGAAATGCTAGCGAATGATGCTGGCATCAAAATGACTGGCGTCTCTTACAAGAGTGGTCCTAATGCGATGACTGATCTCATTGGTGGACAGGTAACCATGTTCACCGCAGACTTTGCTGTAACCCTGCCACAGGTTCAGGCGGGAAAAATTCGGGGGCTAGCAGTAACCTCGTTAAAGCGCTCACCAGCAATCCCTGAATTACCAACCGTGAATGAAGCGTTAGGCATTAAAAATTATGAATTGATTGCTTTCTTTGCCGCTTTTGGGCCAGCAGGAATGCCCAAAGACATCGTTATGAAACTCAACAAAGCTATTAACGATGCAGCTAAATCAAAAGAATTAACAGAGCGCTTTGCCTCTTTAGGATTTGAGACGCAACCTGGCAGCCCTGAGGCGCTAGATCAAAAAATTAAGTTTGAAACTATAAAGTGGGCTAAAGCAATTAAAGCTGCTGGCATGGAAGCAGAGTAAAAACTTTTAGCTTGCATCAATTTCCATGGATAAGAGCCAATAAGAAAGGCTCTTACCATGAGAATCCAAATTTAAAGAAAGATTGACGCCACCATCTAATAAGTCGTCAATAACAAAATTGAGTGCCTGCAAATTAGGTAAGTCATAACGCTTTACCGCACTAGGATGACGAAATCCAAAATGGGCTTTAACCTTCTCTTCTGTTAATTCTCTTTGCAAGATAGAAAAGTCTTCTTGCCGATACGCAATCACGCTGATATTTGAGCGAGATCCTTTATCTCCCGTGCGAGCATGGGCAATTTGATGAAGAGGCGTTAGATGTTTTTTCATTTGTCATCCCGCTCTGCATAAAAAACATACGAGGGCTTTATTTCCGCCCGAGGAATCAGGGCAACGAGAGTATTGAGCCTTGGCTTAAGGCTGGTTCTCACACCACCACCGCCAGCCGGACCGCACGTATACAAAGCAGTGACTTCAAGACACACTCGCATGGCAAGCTGCCGGTCCTGATGAGCTGCAGCAACGCGAAGGCGGATATCTTCGTAAGTATTTGAAGTATTTAATACAGGACCTTCGCCAGCATCACTGGCAAAGATACTAGACGATCCAATGAAGTCGATTCTAAGAATCAAGTCTTTACCAATTCGTTCACGAATAATTTGCGCCGCTAATTGTGCACGCTCAAGAGCGTGATGCCCCGCATATGAAATCTCAGCCTCAGCTAACCAACCACCATCAATGCAAATATTTGCTTTTAGGCAATCTGGTTTTGGGTGTCCTTTGACTCCAGATAACTGAACGCAGTCATTTCCCAGATCATGAATTTGGGCCGCAGTAATGTCAGCAACCACATCGGGAGTCAAATATGCGGCAGGATCATGTAGCTCATAGAGCAACTGCTCCGTTACCGTTAAGCGATTAACAATGCCGCCACTACCCTCAGGCTTTGTAACGCAAATATTGCCTTGTGAATCAAACTCCACAATTGGAAAACCAACGTTACTTAAGTTAGGCACATCTTTGTACCCTGGATCTGAAAAATATCCACCAGTAACTTGTGCACCACATTCCAGCAAATGCCCAGCCATAGTGGCGCTTGCCAAGAAATTCCAATCATCCCAGCGCTTTTTGAAATAAGCCATCAGTGGTCCTACAGTAAGCGCAGGATCAGCAACACGGCCAGTCACCACAATTTGAGCACCAGCATTCAGTGCGTCTGCAATTTCTTTAGCTCCAAGGTACACATTTGCGCTAACCATTTGACTACGTTCCAATAGCGCTCGATCTAACTCTGTAAGATGCGTTTCAATGATGCTGTGATATTCAACTCCAGAAATATCATCACCCAAGACCACTGCAATCTTTAATTCTGGTAGGTTTTTTTGTTTTGCTAAGCGCGCAATCACAGAAGCTGCAGCATAGGGATTAGCAGCACCAAAATTACCAACAATCGGAATGCCCGCCGTTACACAATCAGACAAAATGGGCTCAATCATTTCTTCAAGCAAAGGCTCATAGCCCAATTGATTATTTTGTCGGCGCTCTAACTGAGCAAGAGCTAAAGTTCTTTCGGCCAGACTTTCAAAAATAAGGCAGGCTGGGCCACCATGATGCATCAATGAATTAACTAGCGGCTTTGCAACCCCTAAACGATCGCCTGAGAAACCAGCAGCGCAAGCTACGCGATAAATTTCTGACACGATTAAATCAAATTATTGTTGACTGCGGTTGGGAGAGTCTTGAAAACCATTAGATCTGAATGTAAGAACCAAAGTATCACGGTATCCGTAATCCGCAAGAGGCTGAATCGGGGTAGATTCATGAATCATGCGCTCGTCATTCATTAATAGCAAAGACCATGGCTGAGTTAATGTAAACCGCAATCCAGCAGAACCTTTTGCATCGAAGATTCGGGTTTCGCCACCCTTAATACCCACGCGATCCAACAGAAAGACCGCAACAAAATCTACTCCATCGCGGTGAGCGCCTTCCGGTGTTGGACGACCAATTCCATCAGCAGTATCAATTCTGAACTGATGCGCCTCAACAAACCATGTCTTTACGGGCTTTAAACCGCTCAAAAGATTCGCAAGACCAAGAAGTACGCTCTGCCAAGCTGAATCATTTAACACCACTGGAAGAATTGGCTCAAACCAACGCTCTATCCCACCATGTAAGGCGTTGTAGTCAAGGGATTGCCAATGGGCACGATGGGGCACCAAATTCAGGGTTTGATTTTGAATCTCCAGGCTAGCGTGACGACGAAAACGATAACGACCCCCATCTTTAAGATAGGGGTCTCGTGGCAAACCTTCCCAATATTGCGAGAGATTCTCCAAACTTGCTAGTGGCACACCACTAATTTCTGCAACCGTTTCAGACGAAGCCACTACATAACCATTGCGACTCAAGGCTTGAGCAATTTCTTTTGCTGGAGTCAGCTTAGGTGAAAGAATAGTGGCATTCATGGATTGATTGTAGGACAAGCAAGCATTTAATCGAGTTGAGCGCCTGATGCCTTCACTATTTTTGCCCACTTAGATAACTCATCCTTGAGTAACCCTGGAAGTTTTGCAGGAGGTACTGGGCTTAAATCCAAACCTTGCGCGATTAATTTCTCACGTACATCCGGCTTAGCCATTGACTTATCCATTGCAATCTGAATTTTCTTCACTACATCAGGTGGGGTGCCAATTGGAGCAAATAATGCAACCCAAACCTCCCCCACACAATCAGGGTATGTCTCTGCAATCGTAGGAATCTCAGGCGCTGCACTAGAGCGTTTTGCCGAGCTAATTGCAATTGCTTGAAGCTTGCCAGCTTTAATGTAGTTCAATGCAGACGGCAAGCTAGCAAACGCCAAAGGAACTTGACCACCAAGAACATCATTAATTGCAGGCGCCACACCTTTGTAGGGAATGTGCTGCATGTCTACGCCGGCACTGGTATTTAGCATCGCACCCAAAAGATGGCTAATGGTTCCATTACCAGCGGAAGCATAAGATAACTCACCTGGTTTCTTTTTGGCGGCAGCAATCACCTCTGCCAAGGTCTTATATGGTGAGCCAGGTGGCGATACTAAAACATATGGCGTTGCCCCAATGTAGTACAGAGGCACAAAATCATTTACAGGATCAAAACCCGGATTCTTATACAAAACAGGATTGATAGCCTGAGCGCTATTAATTGTGAGCAATAAGGTGTAGCCATCTTTTGCAGATCGAGCAACACTTTGCGTACCAATATTGCCTCCAGCCCCTGGGCGATTTTCAACCACTACTGAGCCGCCTATCGCGTCGCCAAATGCTGGCGCAATCAAGCGCGCCACAATATCATTCGTTCCTCCCGCTGCTTGAGGAACCACCAAAGAAATTGGCTTGTTGGGATACGGTTGTGCAGCCAAAGATACCGAAAGAATTAAGCCACTCATCAGAACGGCAACTTTCATCATGAATTTATGCATTACCTTGTCTCCTACTTTTTATTATGAAATCTGTCGCAATACAAACGCCCTACCAATGTTGCACTACGTATACAAGTGGCTCAAACGCGCTCGAACATCACCTACGTGACTTTTTAGATCGTACAACTCTTTAGAATCCATCATGGAAACCTTGATGTTGTTAACACGACGCTCAATATCCTCTAGATCCAGACGATTCTTATTCTTTAACTCAGGATTTAGGGCATTTTTTTCAAGCGCCCTTAACTCAGCATAAACCTGAGCCAACTTGAGACGCAGCAAGAAATTTTTTGCTGACGGAATATAGGTAAATAGTGGAATCAGGATCACCAACAGCGGAATTACGATCTTCACAAAGCGCCCGACCCAAACGGCAGTCCAGAATGGTAGATGGCGATGTAAAAAAGATGGGCCATCTTTTAAATAAATTTCTGCATCTACATGCAATGGAAAATCCATACCAACGCCAGAAGGAAACTCACCCGGCTTTTGCAAGCGAGAATACGATTTCAGAATATCGTATGAGGCGCTCAACATCAGTGAAATCATTGCTGGGCTCACATTGCCATGCGTTACTAAAGTAGCTGTTGGTGCGATCACCTGAATATCTTGCCTGGGAATATCGTGCTCAATGCTCAGCAGACCCCTTGGGACATTCACTTTGGATAAATATGTCAAGCTACGTGTATAGGCATCAGCTTGATCAAAGCTCATTAAGCGAATGCCAGGAATGTCATAGAATTTCTGCAAAATGGGGGCCTCAGCTGCGGCCACGATAAACACTGCATCGAGCTCGCCATTTTTAAGCTTAGCTAATGCTTGATCTGGCTTTAACTTTTCACCGCGAATCTCATCTTCTTTAATACCGCTGATTTTGAGCAAAGCCGTACTTAAGGCAAGCGTGCCGCTGCCCTCGTTACCTATGGCAACCCGCTTACCCTTGAGCTGACCTAATACTTGCAGGCGTCCGCCCTCACCCTTGAATCCAGACTCGCGATACCAAACCCAAACAGGCTCATAAAACATGCCAGCAATAGAAACCAGGCTGGGATACTTATTAACATCAGCAACACCACCTTGCACCATCGCAAAATTGACGCCAGATTTTGGATCATTCAATAAACCCAAGTTATCAATCGTTCCGCCAGTGGACTTTACTACTAGATTGACACCATCCTTGGCAACCTCTTCTTTTAGACGCTCACCAAATTGGTAGTAAAGACCTGTCGGAAATCCCGTGGCCATCTCAATTACCTTTGGTGGTGGTGGCACCAGAATCCATAACACCGCAAAAATGGCAACCAATAGCACACAGAAACCCGCCACTATTGCAAAGGGGTTGTAAAAATGTTTTTTATAGGTTGTCATAGTTTGAGATTTGGTGATTACGGATAAACTTGATTAACCAATATACGCACATTAGAAGAACCAAGCTTTACAGTCTGAATTGCTGATATCAAATCGCCCGACTCAAGCTTAGCCATACCAGTCTTGGAAACTCTAACTTCTATAGTAACTTCTGGAAGCTCAGAAATCCGCATATTGGGATTCATGGCCAAGGAATCATCTAATACAAAATTAAATGGGAACTGAGTGACAGGCACCTTCAACACCGCTACCGGCATCCGTTCGCCCGGCTTTCTTGCAATAACCATCAACGTATCACCAGGCTTGAGCTTGGACTTTAGGTCTGCAGATAACTCAACTTGACCGCTGATTGATTTTCCCGTTGCCACAGGCGCGGCAATTGACCCACCCTTAGAACGCGCTTCTTCAATTGAAGTGGCAATCGCACGCGCCTCCTCAGAATTGGGCGGCAATAATTTAGCCAGTCTTTCCCACGTCTGCACTGCAGAAGAATAATTTCCATTTGTAAAAGCAGCTGTACCGGAGAGCCATAATGCCAATAGATTATTTGGGTCTAATTTGAGGGCTTGCTGAATTAATTGCATTGGCTTGCCAACAAAACTTCCCTTAGCAACGCCCACCAATACATCAGCATACTCAGCTAACAGCTCGGGATCATCATTAATAAAGTTACCAGCACGCGCATATGCTTTTGCTGCTTCTTCGTTGCGTCCCAAGATTCGATAGGAACGAGCTAACATTGCCCACCCTTTAAGATTATTAGGATCTTTTTCCATCTTGAGCGCAAAATCAGCAACCATCTGCTCTACGCCTGCTTGAGTCATTGGCTTTTGTTGATTGTTTTGTGCCACTCGAAATGCATCACCCAACCCGAGATACAAACCCGAAGACACAAGCACAATAAATACACTCAGGCCAATGATGACTTTTTTAGTAGAGCCCATGATTGCTTTGTCGTCTTCGACCTCGGCATCCTGAAATAAACGCTGACGCATCTCGGCATGACTAATTTCATACTCCTGAGCATCAATTTTTCCAGCAGCGCGTTCTGCTGCTAATTTTTCCAATTCTTCTTGGTAAATAGCAGCATTCATTTGGCGACGTGACGTACTTTCGCCTCCTTTGCCAAATATCAATGGCTTAAGAAGCAACACCAAAACAATTACTAATAGAAGAATTGCAGGAATGAAAAAGCTGATCATGAGGTTAATCCTGCCTGCCCTTAGAGAGAGTATTTAAAAGCGCATCAATTTTTTTATTTTCTTCAGCCGTGAGATCTGTTGTGACCACACTCGCATTGCGACGACGTAAATAAGAAAATAAAAATCCAATACCAATTAATAAGATAACAAATGGGCCAATCCAAAGCAGCCAGGTAATCGGCTTAACGGGTGGACGATAGAGCACAAAATCACCATAACGCTCAACCATAAAACTACGAATCTGCTCATCACTCTTACCTTCTTTAATGAGCGTGCGAATTTCCCTGCGAAGATCATTTGCAAGATCGGATCGAGAGCCTGCTAAAGATTCATTCTGACAAACTAAACAACGCATTTCCTCGGAAATACTGATTAAGCGCTGCTCTGTTACAGGATCATCTACTAATGGTGCAGCATCATTTGCATACGAAAATTTCAATATAAAAAATGAAGCTATCGTCAAGAAAACATATTTCATGATTTCTTTAACTCACGAATTAATGGGTACATTTTTTCATTTAAAACCTGCATCGTGATCGGACCAATGTGCTTGAACCGGATGATGCCAGCCTGATCGATGATGTATGTTTCGGGAACACCATACACCCCATAATCAATGCCTACTCGACCATTGCCATCAAATGCTGAGAGCACATAAGGATCACCTTGGCGTTGCAGCATTGCTAATGCATCTTCGCGCTTATCCTTGTAATCCAAGCCAATCACTGGCGCTTGATTTGATTTTGCCAACTCAACTAATACTGGATGCTCTTCACGACAGGCAACACACCATGAAGCCCAAACATTCAGTATCCAAACCTGCCCTTTCATACTAGCTGGCGAGAAGGTTTTATTCGGTTGAGCTAATTGGGCGACTTCAAAAGCTGGGGCTGGCTTATTGATCAGCGGCGAAGGCACTTCACGCGGATCTCGATTAAGCCCGATCCCTAAAAAAACTACTAAAACAATAAATAAAATTAATGGAATTAAAAATTTAGCTTTCATGGCGAGACTTTCTGCAGCTTCATGCGATAACGCTTATCCATCATCGCCAATATTCCGCCCAAAGCCATCAATAAGCAGCCACCCCAAATCCAATCAACAAAAGGCTTGTAGTACACGCGCACAGCCCAAGCTTTGTCACCCAATTCTTCGCCAAGAGAAACATAGAGATCACGAGTTAAACCAATATCAATTGCCGCCTCAGTCATTGGCATAGTTGATGAGAAATAATTTCGTTTTTCAGGATACAAAGTTGCTTGGTTTATGCCATTCTTACTTAACGTAAAGGTGCCACGCATCGCCTGATAGTTTGGTCCAGGCACACGCTCAACCCCTTGCAACTGAATTTGATAACCCCCAACACTCACTGTATCACCAGCAAGCATGCGGACATCTTTTTCTTCTTGATATGCACCTACCATGGTTACACCAATTACAAAAACTGCTATGCCAAGATGCGCAATTTGCATTCCAATAAAAGATCGGGTTGGCTTTCCTAATTTGAGCTGCCGCAATATTTGCAAAGCTCCTGAAGCAATAATCCAAAAAGCCAATAAGAAACCAAGTCCTGCTAACCAGGTGAACTGACCCATCACCAATGGAATGGCAACTCCAGCAATCACCGCAATCAAGCCAGCTGACCATAGGCGCTTGATGACCGACATTAAGTCCGTATTTTTCCAATTGGTCCACGGCCCTACACCCATGAGTACTAAGAGTGGCACCATAATCGGCACAAAAACACTATTGAAGTATGGGGGGCCTACAGAAATTTTGCCGAGATGGAGGGCATCAATCAATAAAGGGTAAAGCGTGCCTAGCAACACCGATCCAGCTGCTACCACTAAAAATACATTGCCCAACAAAATAAAAGTCTCTCTAGAGCTCAGACTAAATTTTCCACCCAGCGTATTTTTAGGTGCGCGCCACGCGTATAAAGTTAAAGATGAGCCCACTACCAAAGATAAGAAGATCAAAATAAAAATGCCACGCCGTGGATCAGTAGCAAAAGCATGAACGGAAGTGAGCACGCCAGAGCGAACTAAAAAGGTTCCCAATAAAGAAAGTGAAAACGCGGTAATAGCTAACAATACAGTCCAACTCTTGAAGCCACCACGCTTTTCTGTCACTGCTAATGAGTGCAATAAAGCTGTGCCCACTAACCATGGAATAAATGATGCGTTCTCAACGGGATCCCAGAACCACCAACCGCCCCAACCAAGTTCATAGTAAGCCCACCATGAACCCAAAGCGATACCCAGCGTCAGAAATATCCAAGCTGCCGTAGTCCAAGGACGAGACCAACGCGCCCAAGCGGCATCTAATCTGCCAGAGAGCAAAGAGGCAATGGCAAAAGCAAAAGCCACTGAAAAACCAACATACCCCATGTACAACATCGGCGGATGAAATACCAAGCCAGGATCTTGCAATAAGGGATTTAATGATCTCCCATCCTGAGCGGCTGGTAATAAACGCTCAAAAGGATTAGATGCAGTTAACACAAACAGTAACAACCCACTGCTGACTAAGCCCAACACTCCTATTACCCTAGCCACCATAAACTCATCCAAGGCTTTTGAAAGTTGGGCAACCAAGATTGTCCACGTGCCTAACAAGAATATCCACAGTAATAAAGACCCTTCATGGCCACCCCATACCGCACCCAAGCGATAAATGACTGGCAACTGTGAGTTTGAGTGCTCTGCTACATAAAGCACGGAGAAGTCATTGACATAAAAACTCCATGCCAAAGTTCCAAATGCAATCGCCAGTAAGAGAAATGCTGTTTGCGCAGTTGGCCTTGCTAACACTAAAAATTCACGACGGCCATAATGCGCGCCTAACAAAGGCAAAACACCCTGAATCAATGTCACGCAAAGCGCCAGGATTAGCGCAAAATGCCCTAACTCAGGAATCATTTTTGACTTCCATTTTTCTGTGCCTGCTCTAATGCATGCTTTGCTTCAGGGGGCATGTAATTTTCATCATGCTTAGCAAGCACTTCACTTGCAACAAATTCACCATTCGCATTTAGTCGCCCCTGAATAACAGCACCCTTACCTTCTTTAAATAGATCCGGCAAGATACCGGTGTAAGACACTGGAATATCTTTGACCATATCAGTAATCACAAAGTGCACAGTCAAGCCATCACGCTTTAAAGACCCATCTTTCACCATTCCGCCAATCCGAAATGCTTGGCTCTGTGGGGCTTTACCAGCAGCAACATCACTTGGTGTTACATAAAGAGCAATATTGCTATTGAGTGCATTCAAAATTAACATGGCAGCAATCGCAATTGCAGCGAGAGCTGCAACGATGATCAACGCGCGTTTATGTCTTGGCTTCACTGACGACCCTCTTTATCAAACTGCTCTGCAAGCCGTTCCTGCTGTAATCTTTTAATGATCGCTTTTCTACGAATGCGAATACTTGCTGGCTCGATAAACATGACCAAGACACAAATACCAAAGCTGCACCATACATACAAGGCGTAACCACCCATCGCAAAAAATTCTGCTGGACTATTCCACATTAACTATTCACCTCATCTAACTGCTTCACCCAATCTGCATGGGCTTCACGCTCCAAAATAATCGTGCGCACTCGCATCAATCCCACTGCAATCGAATACATCCAAAAACAGAGCGCCATCATCAGCATTCCCCACAACATTGTTTGCGCCATTGCGGGAGCTTTTGTTAAGGAAACGGAAGCGCCTTGATGCAAGGTATTCCACCATTTCACTGAAAAATAAATGATTGGCACGTTCACCACTCCAACCAACGCTAAGATTGCGCCAGCTTTATCCGCTCTTCTGGGGTTATCTATAGAAGCTTGTAAAGCAATAAAACCCAAATACAAAAATAACAAAATTAATTCAGATGTTAGGCGCGCATCCCAAACCCACCACGCACCCCACATCGGCTTGCCCCAAAAAGCACCAGTCCATAAAGATAGAAATGCCATCCATGCACCAACAGGTGCCAAGGCTTGCGCCATCATTGCAGATAAACGCGTATTAAAAATCAAACCGATTCCAGCCCAAGCAGCCATGACAATATAAATAAACATTGACATCCAAGACGCAGGCACGTGAATAAAAATAATTCGGTAGCCTTGTCCTTGAACGGCGTCCACGGGCGCAACAAAAAAACTAATCCATAAACCAATGAGCCCGAAAATAGCTGTCAAGATCCAAAAAAGCGGGATGAGCTTACCTGCCACCGGATAAAAGGTGCTAGGACTTGATAACTTAAACCAATTAATCAAGCGGTTATTTGAAAAGGTGTTGATCTCTGTCATTCAATGGCAATCTTTACAGCAGTAGCGCTAACCCAAGGTACAAATGCTAATGCCAAAATGAATATAGCGCCTAGCAAGGAAAAATGCCCTGATGTATCCAAACCAACACTATTGGCATAAACCGCACCGGCACCAAAAATGAGTACTGGGGTATAGAGAGGCAATATGAGCAAGCTCACCAACAAACCGCCGCCACGCACGCCAAGAGTCAATGCCGCACCAATAGATCCCAATAGAGATAGAACTGGGGTGCCTAACAAAAGTGTTCCCATCAGTACATATAAAGAACTGTTATCTAGATCAAACTGAATTCCAATCAAGGGCGCCAAAATCACCAATGGCAGTCCGCAAACAATCCAATGCGCCAGAGTTTTTCCCGCAACAATCATCACCATTGGCTGTGGTGATAAAGCCATTTGCTCAAGAGCACCATCAGCATAATCAGCAGCGAACATACGATGCAATCCTAATAGTGTTGACAGCAAGGCTGCGACCCAAATGACTCCTGGCGCAATCTTACGCAACAGTGCTGCATCAGCACCAATTCCCAATGGAAAAAGGCTGGTAACTACCACAAAGAAAAATAATGCAGTAAGTACCTCGCTCTTGCGGCGCGCCACCAATAACAAATCACGATGAACTACTGCAAATAGGGCGCTCATAAATCTAACGCCTTCACATTGGGGATGTGAATTGCCTGATGACTAGTCAATACCAATATACCGCCCGAGGTTAAATGTTCAGCCATTAAACCCTCAAGCAGAGCAACTGCGTTCACATCGAGCGCATTAAAGGGCTCATCTAATATCCACAACTGAGCCTGTCTTGTCAGCATGCGCGCCATTAATACCCTGCGCTTCTGACCCGCAGATAAACAATTGACTGGCAGATTTTCGCGGCCACGCAATCCAAAACGCCACAGCGCAGCTAAGGCCTTTTCATGAGGTAAATCAATGCCATCAAGGGCAGCATAGGTCTGGAGATTTTCAAGCGCACTGAATTCTTCTTTGAGAGCATCACGATGACCCAAAAACAATAGATTGCGATGATATTGATTAACTTGTTTTGCAATCAACTCATGGTTCCATAAAACCTGACCAACCTCGGGTTTAGATAGTCCTGTTAATAAACGCAGCAAACTGGTTTTTCCAACCCCATTCTCGCCACGCACATGAAGACAATCGCCAGCAGATAAATCAAAACTGATGTTAGAAAATAGTTTTCGGTCACCACGCATGCAAGCCAAATCTCGAGCTTGTAGCGTGTAGCTACTTTGGGCGAAGGTCGAAGAAAATTGGGCTGTCATGGGGGCTGAGGGCTTGAATCAAAGCGCCAAACGCATTGTCCAAGAGCCCCAAATGGCTGTCAAACATACGTAAAGGGGTATTTAAAGAATAATCTCTTTTAATTCAATTGCTTACGTCATTATAAGCCTTGCACCACTGAATTGAAAAAACCACCCGAAGGTGGTTTTCCAAAAGCCAAAATTGGAATTTGCTTACTTCATCCGCTTTGCAATTTCGGCGATACGCTGACCATATAGTCTGGCAGTCTCAAGATCACCAGGATTCACTTCATCAGCACTAGCATCTGATGGCGTTTGCATCATAGCGCCTGCAAATGAGCCTACATAGTTCACATCATCACGCTTTGCTGCTTTTGAGTTGGATGGCATTAAACCAGTGCCAACCCACAATCCAGAATGCTGCATCGCCAAGGTAAAGAAATAATGCAGTGTTGAGTGCTTATCACCGTTCATTGTGGCTGAGTTTGTGAAACCACCAAACACTTTATCTTTCCACTGTTGTGAAAACCATTGCTTTGAGCTTGCATCAGCAAATTTCTTAAATTGCCAACTTACCGTTCCCATGTAGGTTGGTGATCCGAACACAATTGCATCCGCTTCATTGAGGGTAGCCCACTGCGCATCGGTTAAATTACCTTCAGCATCAATGGCGACCAAAGTTCCGTTCGCGCCTTTTGCAACTGCCTCTGCCTGCTTAACGGTGTGACCATAACCACTATGAAATACCACTGTAACTTTTGTCATTTGATTTCCTTTCTATAGTTTTAATTAAGACTCATTTGCCTTGCTTTTAGCGTCGACTGAAAGTCCACCGGCACCAAATACTGTCAAGAGCAGTAAGCCACCAGCCATACTTAAATTTTTCATAAACATAATGTTTTGAATATAAGCCTGGTCTGCCGGAACCGCCCAAAAGTTATGAAAAATAAAGCCTGCTAGGAGTGTAAAGATTGCCAGCAAGAACCCTGCTAGGCGAGCTTTATAACCAATTGCTACCGCTATTCCACCTAATACCTCTAACGCAATCGTTAGCGCTGCGATGATTGTTGGTACAGGCAAGCCTTTTGATGCAATGTAAGCAACCGTACCATCAAAACCAAAGAGTTTTGATGTACCAGCAGAGATAAAAATTGCGGCCAGCAAAATACGCGCTACTAATGCCAATGGTCTTGCGCTAGATTTGCAAATTGCGTTCATATTGATTCCTTTAGTTTGTAAAAATTTATTTAAATGTATTCGTTAGTGTTTGCAATGCCGTTGACAGCTTCTCAAGCTCTCCAGCGCTTAATTGATTGAATGCGATGCCCAAATGTTGCAAATGTGCAGGAAACACTCTTTCAAATAATTTCTGCCCTTTTATCGTTAACCCAATCATCTGACTACGAGCATCTTCTGGATTTAATTTGCGCTCCAAAATGCCCTTTGACTCCAATCTCTCCAAAACACCCGTTAAGGTCCCCTTGGTAACTAAAGTTTTTTCACCCAATTCTTTGCATGTCATTGGCGGCTGATTACCCAATGTAGCAATGACATCAAACTGAGTCATGGTTAAGCCCATCGCTCTAAGATCTGGCGCTGAATAACGTTCAAATGCCTGATAGGCAGAAACCAAATTTCTCAAAACGGGCAAAAAATGTGTTTGCATGAGATAAACAATGAAAAGTACTAACTAGGACTAGTTTAGTACTAATTAGAACTAATTACAATACATGGTGCATTCTCAATAAAAAACCCCACAGAATCTGCGGGGTTTTTGGAGTTTCGGGCTTTTAACTCGGCCAATGATCAGAACTGCACTGTTTCTCCCTCTGTCATGGGAATGATTTTGATGTTACTTCCCTTCATTGCAGCCTGAAACTCAGCTAACGTGCCTTTAGTCATGGGATTGGAGTTGTAGTGCATTGGAATCACCATTTTTGGTTTCACCCAAGTTTTTAAAGCAAAGGCAGCATCGTCTGGCGCCATGGTGAAATTACCGCCGATCGGAATAAGCACCAAGTCTGGTTTGTAGTGCTCACTGATAAATTTCATATCACTGAATAGCCCAGTGTCACCCATATGCCAAATCTTGAATCCGTTTTCTAATTCAATGATGTAACCCATTGCTTCTCCAGCAGGATGTGATTCCATTTTTTCCGTTGCTGGATTTTTCCAAACCAATAAGGAAGAGTGTTCTGCCTGCACTGCCGTTACTTTTACACCAGGCAACGGAGTAACTCGACCAGTCTTATTAAAACGCCAACCGAGATCCGCTGGAAGAATTCCTAAAGTAATAAGTGGCGTCACCATATCTGCTGGGCCGTACAGCTTGACATTGTTTGATTTCGCGACGGCTGGCGCATCACCAATATGATCGACGTGGGCATGAGTCACTAAAACCGCATCAATCGGTCCAATCGCAGCAAGGTCATTTTTATATTGGGGTGGTGTCTTAGGTCCACCAGTAATCCAAGGATCTATCAGGATCATTTTGCCAGCAGGCGTTTTAATCCGAAAGCCAGCTTGACCAAACCAAAGCAATTCTGTTTTACCTTGCGCCACAGGCGCGCTCTGTGCCAGCGCTGACTGTCCTGTAACCAGCACTAAAGGCGCTAGCAGAACACTAGCAAAAACTTTTTTGAACGAATGATTTCTCATCAACTTGTCTCCCAATCTATTTATGAATAAGAAAACTATATCCCAAATCAGGGCTATCAGCTTGATGAGTTTGTACGGCAACGCAACAATGTTAAGCAGTTGCACTCAAGTTCTTGAGGGTTTATTTCCAGAAAATATTGAGCTTCTGAGAAGAGTCAGCTTTCACGATCAGATTACGCTTTTGTTCTGCGCCTTGATAACTGCCGATGACTTGATAGCTTCCAGGCGCTAGATTAATCAACATATATGGGCCATCCGCCTGCGCGTTAAAAATCGTCTTTTGCTCCTGATCGGTGATCTTAATTTGCGCCCCAAATATCCATACACCCCTGCCATTCTCCAACTGAGACATCTCCAACAAAACTGGCCACTGTTTTGCCTCAGCCAATATTGCAGCACTCTCTTCCTCGCCAACGCCACCACTAATATAGGCAATTCCTTCGGAATGCTGAGTGCCTGGAATCTGAGCCAAAGCAAAACCACTAAAAACCAAAATGAAATATGCAAGGAAGTGATTGAGAAAATGTTTCATATTTTTGATATTACCGCTGACGCACAAAATAAAAAAGCCCTGCTGTAACAGGGCTTGAATTTGAGCTTCGTGAATTTAAGGAATGAGCACGATTGCGCCAGACACTTTTCTACCCTCTGCAGCGCGGTGCGCATCTGCAGCTTGCTCTAGCGGAAATTTAGCACCAATTTCCACTTTGACATGTCCTTTTGAAATCGCATCAAATACAGCCTTCGCATTTTCCTGAAGTAATTCATGAGTAGCGTTATGTGGAAAGACAGATGGTCTTGTTAAGAAGAGACAGCCTTTCTTATTTAAGATTTCTGGCTGAATCTCAGGAGCAGGTCCAGAAGCAGCGCCGAAGAGAGCAACGGTAGCAAACGGAGCGGCACAGTCCAAGGATCCTAAGAACGTATTTTTAGCAACAGAGTCATAGACTACATTCGCCTTCTTACCGCCTGTGACTTTGATGACTTCCTCTACCCAGTTTGGTTGAGAGTAATCCACCACAGCATCACAACCAGCAGCTTTTGCTGACGCCACTTTTGCTTGCGAACCGACTGTACCGACCACAAAGGCGCCCAGTGCTTTTGCCCAGCCCGCCAAAATTTGCCCTACGCCACCAGCGGCAGCATGCACTAAAACAATATCACCCGCTTTGACTTTATAAGTCTTTTGCACTAAATATTGCGCTGTCATTGCCTTAAAAAAAACTGCGGCTGCTACCTCATCAGAGATATTGCCAGGAACAGGAACTACCTTATCTGCTGCAACATTGCGTGCGCTTGCATATGCACCGATGCCTGCGTTCATATACATGACGCGATCACCTACCTTGAGACCAGTCACACCTTCGCCCAAAGCTTCCACGACACCGACTGCTTCATGACCTAGACCCGTTGGCAAATCTAAGGGGTAGACCCCTGAGCGTTGATACACATCGATGAAGTTAAAACCAATCGCAGTTTGTCGTAACTGCACTTCGCCCTTTGCTGGCGGCGGCAGTTCTTTATCGATCACTTTGATTACATCAGCACTGCCAAGCTTATCTAAACTCACCACTCGCGCTTTAGTCACGTGTCACCTATTTATATTTGTTTTGAAAAAAATATCATACCCCAAAAGATGCCCTTCAGCAGGCGCATCAAAGCACCGCTAGAATGACTCAAATAATCGATTGGCAAACCTTGAACGCTTATTACTCCGACCACTTTGTTTTACCCCTTCCCCCGGGACATCGCTTTCCGATGGAAAAATATTCACGCTTACGTGACTTGGTTGGTGAACTTCCCAATCTATTTCTCATTGAGGCTCCTGCAGCAAGTGACACCCAACTACTCTATGCCCATGATGCAAGTTATCTCTTAAGAGTGACCAGCGGAAAGTTAAGCGATGCAGAACAAAAAGAAATTGGCTTTCCGTGGAGCGAAAAGATGGTTGAGCGTTCTAGACGCTCTGCAGGCGCAACTATCGCTGCAGCCAAGAGTGCAATGCAGGAGGGAATCTCGGGAAACTTGGCTGGCGGCACACATCATGCTTATCGCAATCGCGGTAGTGGCTTCTGCGTTTTTAACGATGCAGCGGTTGCCGCACGGACCCTACAAAAAGAAGTGAGCTCAAAGTTAAAGGCAGCAATTATTGACCTCGATGTACACCAAGGCAATGGCACGGCATCAATACTGCAGCATGACCCATCGATATTTACCTTATCCATTCATGGAGAAAACAATTTTCCATTTCAGAAAGAGGTGAGTGACTTAGATTGCGGACTTGATGATGGCTGCGATGATCAAACTTACTTACGCGCCCTGCACGAATGTCTTGATCAATTAGATAATCGATTTAGACCTGACTTCATTATTTATCTGGCTGGCGCTGACCCTCACGAGGATGACCGTCTTGGCAGACTCAACATTACTAAAATAGGCATGCAATTAAGAGACGAGGCCATATTTCAGTATGGTCTTGACCGAAATACTCCAATTGCATTCTCAATGGCAGGCGGTTATGGCAAAGAGATTGAATCTACTGTAGCAATCCATCTCCAAACCATTCAAACCGCTCTGCAATTTCAACTGCGGTATTAAAACTTTTGCCGTCAGCTCTACTTCTTCTTTGAAGGGGCTTTTGCTGCCGACAAGTTACTAACACTCTCAACACTCTTTTCAAAGCTTGCAAAAGAGTCAGCCATGGCGGCACGCACTAACTCAAAGTTCTGCAGTGCATTATTGAAAGAAGTTTTAAAAATAGAAACGTAGGCTTCGCTTCCAACGGGTGCATTATTTGTTGCATCGTTTACAAAATGAATTAAATCGCTTTTTGATGCCTGAATCATCTCTTCGGCAATTTGCGACAACTCTTGATTACCGCTTTTAAGTACATTCATTAATTGCTGTTGATAATGCATCACTTCTTTTGCGGCATCCTGCAAAACTTCTGCATGCACATAATCAAATGCTGTTTTTGGATCGTGGGCTTTCATGAGATCAGAAACACGCTGTTGAATTAATTCAGCGAATTCTTGGGCGGTCTTTTGATTAATACTAGCGATCGCTTGGGCGCTTTCCATTGCAACACGACTAGCCGCTTTACTAGCATCAATTGCCTTTTGTGGACTTTTACTCATAACCCCTCCATAGAGATATTGGTAAATACCAATCTACTCCAGTTTAGGGGTCTTGCCATAGAGAAATACCAGTAGAGCCTTGCCTCACCAGACCCCACATCCTTTTGGCGATTATTTTGCTGTAGCGGTGCCTGACGTTGCCTTCTTAGGCATGCTATTAAGGGTTGCCGCGTCGTTTAATTGTTGGTCTACCAAATATAAAGCGCCACCGTAGTTTGCCTGTAAGTCATAACCAGATAGTCCAACTGTATATATGGTGATATTGGGATTAAACGAACGAATCGTTCCGCCAGAGCCAGCCGAGAAATTAGCATCTACATCAATTCCACCTTGCTGACCGTCTATTGTCGAGAGTAGAAACTGATCAATTGCAGAAGTGGTTTTGAATATGACGATTTGATATTGTTTTTGGTAGCCAGCACCCAAGCCCTCCCCGGTCTTAACATCTTGCATAAATACAGGCTCTTTACGGCGCTTGTCATATAAAACCCCTTCGCCACGCGCCACTACCAACAACACAATATTGATGTTGGTCGCATTAAAAACCGCATACCCTGCTGCCGCATCAATTTCTTTTTTAGCCGCTGGATTTTGCTTTAGCAAAGCATCTAAGCCCATTTGAGCCATCTTTAGGGTTGCTGCACGCTTTTCAAGAATCTCCTGCTGGGTTAGTGGCTTGCCATCTTTACCGGTTGATTGGCAACCGGAAAGGGCCAACAGACCGATAACAATCCAGAAAATGGGTTTTATTAGCGTTATTGAAATGCGCATGAATGGGCTCTTTTGGGATCGTATTGAAACGGGTTTGGACTAGCCGCCATTATCCACGCATTAGAGGGTGTTTAAGCAAGAAAAAGCTAGATTTTGTTATCTAATAAATCGATTATTTATATCAATATTATTCATTATACAAATATAAAGATAGTCCCTAGAATGGACCCCGTTGTCAAAGTTTTTCACAAATCATTTAGTTAAAAAGGAAAAGGAGCACCATGTCTATTATCAACACAGCGGTACAACCATTTAAAACCGAAGCATTCCACAATGGCAAATTTGTAACTGTTACTGACGAGACCCTCAAAGGTAAATGGTCAGTTCTCATTTTCATGCCAGCAGCATTTACCTTTAACTGCCCAACTGAGATTGAGGATGCAGCTGAGAACTATGCTGAGTTCCAAAAAATGGGTGCTGAAGTGTATATCGTTACAACGGATACTCACTTCTCACACAAAGTTTGGCATGAGACATCTCCAGCTGTTGGTAAAGCTAAGTTCCCACTCGTTGGCGATCCAACCCATACACTAACAAATGCTTTTGGCGTTCACATCCCTGAAGCTGGTTTGGCATTGCGTGGCACTTTCATCATTAACCCAGAAGGTGTTATCAAGACAGCTGAGATTCATTCCAATGAAATCGCACGTGACGTATCTGAGACATTGCGCAAGCTCAAAGCTGCTCAATATACAGCTGCTCACCCAGGTGAAGTATGCCCAGCTAAATGGAAAGAAGGTGCAGCAACTTTGACACCATCTTTGGATCTTGTAGGAAAGATTTAATTATCTAAACCTCAACCAATCAGACTCTCTTCGGAGAGTCTATTGGAGAGGATCAGATCCTGTCCAATAGACCCACTGAAATTTTTATAAAGGATGTCACCATGTTAGATAACAACATTAAGACCCAGTTAAAAGCGTATTTTGAAAAGATTGTTTCTCCAATCACTCTAACTGCATCGTTAGACGACAGTCCAGCTTCTGCTCAAATGCGTGAACTACTCAATGAAGTTGCCGAGCAGTCAAACAAAATCACTGTACAAACGAACGGCAATGATGAACATGTTCCCAGCTTTACCGTCAGTAAAACTGGGGAAGGGGCTCGCATTCGCTTTGCTGGCTTACCAATGGGTCATGAGATGACATCATTCATCTTGGCAATCTTGCAAGCGAGTGGATATCCACCCAAGGTTGAAGAAGATATTCTGTCGCGTATTCGTAAATTAGACGGCAAGATGCGCTTCCAAACCTTTATTTCCTTGTCTTGCCATAACTGCCCTGACGTAGTTCAAGCGCTCAATTTGATGGCGGCAATCAACCCAAATATTGAGCACGAAATGATCGATGGTGCTCTATTCCAACCCTTGGTTGATCAGTACCAGATCATGGCGGTCCCAACTGTGATCTTGAATGGCGAGGTATTCGGTCAAGGGCGCATGGGCGCAGAAGAGATCATCGCAAAACTTGACACTGGCAGTGCAGAAGAGGAAGCAGCTAAGCTCAATGCCAAAGGCGACTTTGATGTATTAGTGATTGGCGGCGGACCTGCTGGCTCTGCGGCGGCAATTTACGCTGCTCGTAAGGGTATCCGCACAGGCATCGTTGCTGAGCGCTTTGGCGGTCAAGTAATGGACACCTTAGGAATTGAAAACTTCATTTCTGTATCCCATACCGAAGGCCCTAAGCTTGTTCAAGCTTTAGAGCAGCACGTGAAGGATTATGAAGTAGACATCATGAACCTACAACGGGCTAATGCTTTACGCAAAACCAACTCTGGCATTGAAGTAGAGATGGCTAACGGTGCAGTACTCAAAAGCAAATCGGTCATCATTAGCACTGGCGCACGCTGGAGAGAAATGAATGTTCCTGGCGAACAAGAGTACCGCAATAAAGGCGTAGCCTACTGCCCTCACTGCGACGGCCCTCTATTTAAAGGCAAGCGTGTTGCCGTTATTGGTGGCGGCAATTCTGGAGTGGAAGCTGCAATTGACTTAGCGGGCATTGTGAGTCACGTTACCTTAATTGAATTCGATAGCCAACTTCGTGCTGATGCAGTTTTACAAACTAAGTTGTTTAGCCTCCCGAATGTGACTGTGATTAAGAGCGCACTCACTAAGGAAGTCTTGGGCGATGGTAGCAAAGTGAATGGCTTGCGCTATCAAGATCGCAACACCAATGCTGAGCACACGCTTGAACTCGAAGGCATCTTTGTGCAAATTGGCTTGTTGCCAAACACTGAGTGGCTTAAAGGCACGGTTGACCTATCACCTCGTGGCGAAATCACGGTTGATGCTAAAGGTGAAACTTCAGTTCCAGGCGTATTCGCAGCAGGTGATTGCACTACCGTTCCATACAAGCAAATCATCATTGCTATGGGCGAAGGAGCAAAAGCCTCTTTGGGTGCGTTTGATTACCTCATTCGTCACTCTGTTAGCGAAGAGGCACCGGTCAAGATCGCCGCGTAATCATCAGTCAACAAATAAAAAACCCCAGAGATACTTCTGGGGTTTTTTATCGTTCCCGATAAATCAAAATTAACGCTTATAAAAACTGAGTGTCACTTCACCTAACTCAATGCCAAATTTACTCATTTTGGCTTTATTGAGCATCACTTTTGAGTTCATCAGATACATCCAGTCATCAAACTGAACGTGATAAATGGTGCCATCTACAGGTAGTGCAAGCGTATATGCCCAATTAAGCGCATTGCCTGCAGCAATACCATTGGCATCACCTACAACATCATCCGCCCTACCAACATACTTACCGGGGGAAACCTCAGTAATGGTCCAAATACGTTTTTGCTTAGTGCCATCTGAATATTCAAAACTCTCATCCAGAACGCCTACTTTTTTGCCATCCACCAGTTTCCAGCTGGCCTGCATGAGCACCGTAAATCGCTTCACCACTTGACCGCTGCGATTGGTGAAGATGCCATAAGCATCAATCGTGCCATTGAAATACTCACTCAAATCTAGAGTGGGCTTCTCATTAGCATATTGGGATACTTGAGGCCCTGCGCAACCGAACAAAAACTGCCCGCAAAGAGCTAATACCAATAATTTCTTCAATAGACTTTTCATTGGTTACAAGATTCCTGTAATAAGGGTGGTGGACAGTGCTGCCCCAATAACTGTTCACGCAATTTGGGTGCGCTGGTTTTTGAATCCAACCAAATTCCAAAAAACGCTCTAGAAAAATCAGGCCCTGCTATTTGTGCAAGTGGCTTTCCATCAAAATAGAAAGTGGTTCCTTGTTTTGGGTTATAGATTGCCGTCAGACTTTGACCAGGCTCTACGTTTGGCAAAAAGCTAGCCAATTGCTTTCCCCAATTCTGCGCCTGTGAATCAGGCACGCCTAACTTGCGCATCTCTTCGGCGGAACGATTGGCAATGGCAAGTCCATTTAAGGATTTGTGATATTGCAAATCCAAAGCAAACTCAGAGGAGCTAAAGGAGCCCGAACGATAAAGGCTAGCATCGTATACATGTAGCCCCCACCAAGTCAGTTTGCCACCGCCCTGCAGCTTTGCAGGATTTAAAGCCTGATCAATAAAAGTGAGTTCACGCGCAAGACCTATAGAGGCCAATCCACATCCTACTAATAACGTAGAAACCACAACAATCTTTGTAACAAATCGCATCATTTTTTCTGTACTAAACGCAATGCAGTTGGACCAAGAGCATTTGAAATCGCATGTCGATTTTTAGCAAAAACTTGATAGGAGAACTGTAATAATGGCTGCAAGATCTGCCTAGAAAATAGCCAGGCTAGAAATGGTAGATTTGCCCTTCGATAAGCTTCAGGGAATACCGCTGCACCATGAATCAAGGAGCCATCTTCATATTGGGCATACATTGCCGCGAGAGCTTGCTCACAAGAAACACCCAATTTAGCAGCATCGTATTGCTCTGAATTCACATCTACAAATCTGAGCAGGTCTTGCTGATTGCGTCTAGATAAAAACAGAATCTCAGCCTGGCACAAAGGGCATGCGCCATCATAAAACAAGGTGAGTTTTTGTAAATTGCCTGCCATAGAGCAAGTGTAAGACTTATTCAATAAACTCACAGAACACTAGCTTACTTTTTACCCACTTGAAAATACTCTCCAAACCCTTTCGTGCATTAGTCATTGGCTCCTCGGGAACGATTGGCTCAGGATTTGTTGACCTACTGCAAAATAACCCCTCTTGCGTAGGGGTTGCGGGTATTCACCGCAATTCAATACCCCCCATTAATTATCTTGATCCCGATACTATTCAAACCAGTGCAATCGCACTCTCCCAAGATGGCCCTTATCAACTGATCATTAATACGATCGGGGTATTACACACAAGTCAATGGATGCCAGAAAAACGACTAGAAGATTTAAACCCAGATCAATTGACTGAACTCATGCAAATTAATGCGATTGGACCAGCCTTAACCATTCGTCATTTCTTGCCGCTATTGGATCCAGCGGGAAGCTTAATGGTTACACTCTCGGCCAAAGTTGGGAGTATTGAAGACAATCGCTTGGGTGGTTGGTACAGCTATCGGAGCTCTAAGGCTGCACTCAATATGCTAATTAAAACGGCTTCAATCGAACTTGCAAGAACAAAACCCAATATTGCTTTAATAGCTATGCACCCTGGTACTGTTAATTCCAGACTATCGCAACCTTTTCGCGGTCAGCAAATCGGCCGTCCTGCCCATGATGCTTGCACTGACATGCTAACTGTCATGAGCAACATTGAATCCAAAGACACAGGAAACTTTTATTCTTACTCTGGCGAGAAATTGCCCTGGTAGCTCTCGTTCATTAGGCTTTATCGGAACGCTTTCTGCAAGCGTCTGAGCAATACTTAATAGAGTCCCAATTCTTTTCCCATGACTTTCGCCAAGTCATCTCCCTTTTACAAACAACACAAAGCTTGCTTGGCAAAAAAGATTTATTACCCTTAAACGAAGTTTTTACGCCCTTCATAGGCGATCCAGATTATTGAGTATTTTCTGAGCATGCTCCACAATGGCAGCCTGATCAGCATCATGAATCTTCTTCAGATTTGCCGTCATCAAGCGTGTACGGGGATTGCCATCAAATTGCTCGCGATGCTGAATCAAAAAATTCCAATAGAGAGTTGTCACTGGGCATGCCGTCTCACCAAATCTGACATCGGGCTTATATTGGCAATCTCCACAATAATTACTCATACGCTTAATATAGGCGCCGCTTGCGATATAGGGCTTGCTGGTAAAGCGACCGCCATTTGCAAATAATGCCATTCCTGCAGTATTGGGTAACTCAACCCATTCAATCGCATCTACATAAACCGCCAAGTACCAATCACATACCGCTGATGGCAATATTTCTGCTAACAGGGCAAAGTTACCTGTAACCATTAAACGCTGAATATGGTGCGCATAACCATAGTTCAGTGTTTGACCTATGGCGTTTTGCATACAACGCATATTGGTCTTACCAGTCCAATACCAGCTTGGCAAAGATCGTTGATGATCATAGTAATTATCTGCAGCCATCTTAGGCATATCGAGGTAATACATGCCTCTGACAAATTCTCGCCAACCCAATATTTGGCGGATAAAGCCCTCGACTGTAGAAAGATCAAGAGAGTATTTTTTCCAAGCATCTACTACCGCTGCAATAACCTCTCTCGGATTGAGAAGCTTAAGGTTTAAGGAGCTGGACAAAATTGAGTGCCATCCATAGGGCGTATCCGTCCACATCGCATCTTGATAGATGCCAAAATTTCTCAAGCGATAGTCAACGAAATATTGAAGTGCCTCTAATGCCTGCTCACGTGTCACTGGCCAACGAAAGTGGTCGAGCGAACCTGGGTGCTCAGGATATTGCTTTTTCACAAATGCAATCACATCGCGCGTAATGGCATCAGGCTCAAACAAAATAGGGGTTTCAATAATTCCAGGACCAGATTTTGGATAAGGCTTTCGATTATCTTGATCAAAGTTCCACTGACCACCCTCGGGATTGCCATCTTTATCCAAAAGAATGTCGTGTGTTTTGCGCATTAATCGATAGAAAAACTCCAGACGTAATTCTTTCTTATTGGCAGCCCACTCTCTAAACTCTCGATGACTGCAATAAAAGTGATCATCTTCGCGCATATCCAAATGAAAATTTGCATCTTTGGCAAGCTTCTCTATATCCTGCTTTAAGCGCCACTCACCAGGCTCAATGCAAACCAATTGTGAAATATTCTTTTTCTCTAAAGCATCCTTTAGCGCATCTACTATCGACAAGCTTGAATCTTGAATGTAGTGAACCGAATATCCTTCGGCTTTGAGCTCTTGCGCAAAATGGCGCATCGCTGATAGAAATAAAGCTATTTTGGCTTTATGAGACCAAACAACTTGAGCCTCAGGAACTGATTCAATCATGATCACTTCATCACGCTGAAAATCGTAATCTTTCAGAGCAGCATTTTGCTTATCAAGCTGATCCCCTAGAATCAATATGAGTCTTTTGGGTTGATTCATTTGCTTTTATATTGAGTGGGGCAATAAGCACGTTGAACCAATTTACTTCGAAGTGCCACATGCTTTGTGACTCTTCCAGAGACTCGTTCACGCCATAACTCAAATGAAGTTCTTTTGAGTTCTCTACGCATCAACTGAATCACCTGAGATTCAGATAAGCCAAATGTGGCCTCAATCGCCTCAAACGGCGTTCTGTCTTCCCAAGCCATCTCAATGAGGCGAGATAAATCCTCTTGAGAAAGTATTTTGGCTAGGGCTTTAGGCATTCTGCAAGTTTAAGACTTATTTACTAAACTCGTATGAACCCAGTAATTACTTAGCAAACGATGATCGGTAAAATTCGGCAAAAATTAATCTCGCAAGCCCCTCGAGTAATAGCCAATACTCAGGAGATCATTTGCCCGATTTGCGATCGCCCTATTCCAGCATCCCAGAAAGATGCTCATCATCTTGTGCCCAAGTCCAAAGGGGGTAAAACTACCGAGTTTCTGCACCGCATCTGCCATCGGCAAGTGCATGCCCTTTTTACTGAAACAGAGTTAGCAAACCAATTTAACAATGCGGCCGCATTGCAAGAGCATCCAGAAATGCAACGCTTTATACGCTGGATCAAAACTAAACCGAATGCGTTTTACGAAAGAGTCCGAAAGAGCACACGGATTAAGGCTTAGATTTCTTAAAATGATTTAAGCTAAGCAGGCAATCATAAAATAACAATACCGCTAAATTTCACTGCAAATACTAAAAAGATCATGACTCAATCAAATCACAAAGTTGCTTTAGTTACAGGCGCTGGCGCCGGAATTGGACGAGCAGCTGCTAAAGCCTTATTGCAAGGTGGCTATCAGGTTGTACTGGCAGGACGCAACTTAGAGAAGTTACAAAAAGCCATTAGCGATATTGGCGGTAACGACATTAACTGTCTCGCTGTAGCATGTGATGTTGGCAATCCCGAGCAGGTAAAAAAACTGTTTTCTGCAACAAAACAAAAATTTGGTCGCATCGATGTTTTGTTTAATAACGCAGGACTGGGTGCACCCGCCATCCCCATGGAAGATTTAACTTATGAGCAATGGATGAGCGTGGTTAACACCAATCTTTGTGGAGCATTCTTATGTTCTCAAGAGGCTATCCGCATGATGAAGGCGCAATCACCACAAGGCGGCAGAATTATCAATAATGGCTCGATCTCCGCTCATGCGCCACGACCCATGTCAGCCCCATACACTGCCACCAAACACGCCATCAGTGGATTAACCAAAACAATCGCTTTAGATGGTCGCCCATTTAATATTGCTTGCGGACAAATCGATATTGGCAATGCAGCTACTGAAATGACCGAGCGAATGGCCGCAGGTATCGTTCAAGCCGATCAATCCATCAAGGTAGAACCTCGTATGGACGTGGATCATGTTGGTCAAGCAGTTCTACATATGGCACAACTTCCCTTAGAGTCGAACATTCTGAATATGACCATCATGGCCACCAACATGCCATTTGTTGGTAGAGGTTAAATCAGCTCACTAATCTCAATCAGATTCTGATCAGGGTCACGCACATAAACAGAGTTAATCTTTGAAGTTGCACCTGTCCGCACAACTGGACCCTCAATAATGGGCCAGCTTTCTTGTTCCAAATGATGTATTACTGCGGATAAGGGTCGATCCGCAATGAAACACAGATCTAATGAGCCAGGCGTTGGTAGATTGGCTTTGGGCTCAAATTCTTTGCCCTTGATGTGTAGATTAATTTTCTGATTTCCAAAGGTAAACGCCTTGCGCTCTACTGGTGGAGTGCCACCTATAAATGACTCTAGCTTCATACCCAGAACACGGGTATAAAAATCAATACATGCCGGCTCATTTGCAGTAGTTAGAACTAAGTGATCCAAGTGATCAATCATATAAGTCCTCTGTATATTTTTTATTTCTCACAACTCATTGAAGTTCTTGAATATATCCAGGGGCAGGATGCAAATCGCAACTGCGACCTGCTTTGGCAACTTGTCCCGGAACAGGATGCCCCACTATCTGCGGCAATTCTCTTGCAAGATCTAATAATTTAGGAATATTTACACCTGTGTCGTAGCCCATTGCATCAAGCATATGAATCGCATCTTCACTGGAAATATTGCCACTGGCACCTGGCGCATATGGACAACCACCTAACCCACCAAGCGAGCCGTCAAATCGAACAATGCCACTTTGCACTGCTGCCAATACATTGGCTAAACCCATACCTCTTGTATTGTGAAAGTGCATCGTCAATTGCAGTTGGGGAAATTTCTTTTGCAAAGAGTCTGACATTTGTATAACCTGCGCTGGGTTTGCCATACCAGTGGTATCGCATATGGTTAGTCCACGGACACCCAGATCCGCAAACCGTTGGCAAAATTGCTCTACCACCTCTTGTGGTACATCGCCTTCCATTGGACAACCAAACGCAGTTGATAATGAAACATTGATAGGTGTCCTGCCATCAACATACCGAATTACCTCGGCTAAACCAGTAAAGCTCTTTTCTCTACCCATGCGTAAATTGGCTAAGTTATGAGTCTCTGAAGTTGACATCACAAGATTGAATTCGTCCGCCTTGGACTCTAGCGCACGCTCTGCCCCGCGAAGATTGGGAACCAACACGGTGTATTCCACGCCAGGAACCCGCTGTATTTTGCCCATCACCTCTTCGGCATCTCTTAACATTGGTATAGCCTTGGGTGAGGTGAAAGACGTTACTTCAATTTTTGCGAAACCGCACTGACTCATCGCATCAATTAAGCGTACCTTATCTTCCGTTGGAATAAAGTTCGGCTCAATCTGAAATCCGTCTCTTGTTACTACGTCATTGAAATAAATTCTGGTCATCATCTTTTCTTATCGAGTCTTATTGTGTAAAGGCAACGCCACGTTCTTTTAGGGAAGCAATTTGGGCTTCACTTAAGCCAATCTCTTTCAAAACTTCATCGGTATTTTGACCAATTGTTGGTGCTAGTGTTTTGATTGATCCAGGTGTGCGTGACAACTTAGGCAATACACCCGGCACCTCTAAGTTACTGCCATCTTGCATTTGTATGACTTGAATGTTCTCTCGTGCTCGATAGTGCGGATCATTGGCGATATCCGCCACGGTATAAATACGCCCCGCAGGTACAGCAACGGAATCGAGTAATTCAAGTGCCTTATCTGTAGTCACCGCTTTTGCCCATGTGCCGATTGCCTGATCTAATTCCTGCACTCGTTTCACACGACCATCATTGTTTTCTAAAGCAGGATCGCTGCCTAAATCTTCGCGACCAATAAGCCTCATCAGGCGCTTGAAAATACTATCGCCATTACCAGCAACCAAGACATACCCCCCATCTGCACACTGATAAGCGTTCGAGGGAGCAATGCCTGGCAACGCGCTACCAGCAGCCTGCCTTACTTCGCCAAATGCGCTGTACTCGGGAAGTAGGCTTTCCATGCAGTTAAAGACGGCCTCATATAAAGCAACGTCAATCACTTGCCCCTTACCGCTTCGATGGCGCTCTTGTAGTGCCAACAAAATACCAATAACGCCATGTAGAGATGCCAAGGTATCACCAATGCTCACGCCCACACGCACTGGAACACGTCCAGGCTCTGCAGTGAGGTGTCGTAAACCACCCATTGCTTCAGCCACCACACCAAATCCAGGCTTGTCCTTATAAGGACCTGTCTGCCCATATCCACTAATTCGCAGAATGATGAGTTTTGGGTTTAGCTCAATTAATTTATCTGGATCAAGACCCCACCCCTCCAAAGTTCCTGGGCGAAAGTTCTCAATCAAAATGTCTGCCTCTTTAGCAAGAGCTCTAACAATATCTTGCGCATCAGCTTGTCGCAGATCTAATGAAAGTGATCGCTTATTTCGAGATTGCACTTGCCACCATACGGATGTGCCGTCTTTTAATAGACGCCACTTTCGCAGTGCATCACCCACCTTAGGCGGCTCAATCTTGACTACATCAGCACCAAAATCAGCCAATGTCTTAGCGGCAAATGGTCCAGCAATTAACTGCCCCATCTCAATTACTTTTAATCCGGATAGCGGCTCCATCTGAGATCCCTTTACAGCTTCATTCGTTTTCATACTAGAAAAATAACCGCAGTTATCCCCTTTGGGAATTGCTATGTGCTGAGCAAGCCTTCTCATTTTGCGAAGGCTTGCTAGAATACCCCCATGAAACCGCAAATAAACCCCTCTAGAGTCGATTTTGTCACTCTGAAGTTATTTTGCGCTATAGCCCAATCTGGCAGCATCACTAAGGGTGCTAGCGAATGCCATCTTGCCCTCTCAGCGGCGAGCCGCAGAATCTCTGAACTGGAAGAAACAGTTGGACTAACACTACTAGAGCGAACTGCCAAAGGTGTAACTCTGACGCAAGCTGGACATGCAGTCATGCAACATGCCTTAAGACTTTTTCAAGGCTTTGAGCAATTTAGCAACGAGCTTGGCGAGTATGCAAAAGGTGCTAAAGGACATGTGCGCTTGTGGGCCAATATGTCCGCCCTCACTGAGTTCTTACCAAATTCGCTGGCGAGCTTTTTAAAAATTCACCCTGATATTCAGGTGGACGTAGAAGAGCAGATTAGTGGCGACATTGTCAAAGCCCTTTTAGATGGTATTGCTGATATTGGGGTATTTGCCGAAGGTACCCCTACAGCTGGACTAGAGACCAGCATCATCGGTCAAGATGAATTAGTAGTCGTTTGCAATAAGTCACATCCCATCAAGAGTCGTAAGAGTATTTCTTTTGAAGAATGTCTTGCCTATGACTTTGTTGGACTCAATCGCGGCAGCTCTTTACTTGAGCTCACCTCAAGACAGGCTGAACGGCTAAACAAGCAAATGCGCTTACGTATTCAGGTGAGAAGTTACGATGCAATGTGTCAGATGATCGCCGTCAATCTTGGTGTTGGCATATTACCAATACAAGCATGCGCCCCCCAAATTAAAGCGATGGATCTTAAAGTCATTCACCTTGACGATGCTTGGGCAAAACGCAATTTACTACTTGCAACCAAAGAGGAAGGTCGCCAGTCTCCTGTCTGCTCTTTACTCATTGAGCACTTGCTACAAAAAGCAAAAAATTAAGCTAGTATTGATCGACTTAAAAAAACAAAATTTATAAAGGAGTAAAAATGAATCTAATTGATAAGCTGAAATGGCGGTATGCTACCAAGAAAATGGACCCTAATAAAGTGGTGCCAACAGACAAAGTAGAGCAAATCTTGGAAGCTGTGAGATTGACAGCCAGCTCCAGTGGATTGCAGCCATATGAGCTCATCGTGATTACTAACAAAGATCTTCGCGAGAAAATTAAAGCCATTGCGAATAATCAATCCCAAGTTACCGACTGCTCTCATCTAATCGTTTTTGCGGCATGGGATCATTACACAGCAGAGCGCATTAATGATGCATTTGATATGACCGAGAAAGTGCGTAACTTTAAAAATGATGCGGGCGTTGCTTACCGTCAAATGCTACTCAAGAATTACCCCGCTAGAGATCCAGAAGTCAATTTCAACCACACGGCTAAGCAAGCTTATATTGGCCTAGGAACTGCGCTCATTGCCGCAGCTGAAGCAGAAGTGGATGCCACACCAATGGAAGGCTTTGATCCGAAAGCTCTAGACGATATTCTTGAGCTAAAAGCCAAAGGTTTACGCAGCGTTGTTATGTTACCTCTAGGCTACCGTAAGGCTGATGAGGATTGGCTACTAAACCTGAAGAAAGTCAGACGCCCTGCTGAAGAATTCATTCGCTGGATTAAATAAGAAGTCGTTTGCGCAGCGCTTACCCATGAAGTCAATTGCAGTACTTATCACGCTCTTTGTAATGATTCATGCCAATGCAATCAGCGCAGAGGATGAGGATAAGTTTTCAACAAAATTTCAGAATGTTTCGCAACAATATTCTCGTAGCAGCATTCTAGAATTTTGGGGATACCATGAATATCATGGGAATCAAAATTACGCTGACACTCTCAAGCTTCGTTACTACCATCCGTTAGATGTAGGACAGTTTCAGGGAACTTTAAGACTAGATACCTCTTATGTTTCTGATTATGGGCCTAGCTATCCAGCGCAATCGTCTGGGCAGTACAGTGCAGGTAATACGATGCTTACTTTTTGGGGAAACCACCCACATCTTCTTCCCACCTGGGGTGCTAATTTAGGCGCTAGAGTCATTTTTCCATTTGGCAATAATGGCCAGTGGGCCGTTGGGCCTCAGGTTGGCGCGAGCTTTAGACCAAAAGAAGCTACCCTTCTTAATCTAGCGGACTTCTCGCCATTGGCTAGATATATGTACGGGTTCGATACCAAGAACAACTCTTTTCAAGTTAATCCTAGTCAACCGCCCCTCATCAGAAATCTACAGCTCTTTCCTACCTTAGGATTTCAAATTGATCCGAGTACACAAATACGTTTTTGGGATGAAAACGGGGTCATTTATAACTCTGCCGGTGGTGGCTGGTTTGTTCCGCTAGATGCCATGGTGACTCATAGAATAAATAAAGGCTTTCTATTTGCGATTGGAGCTAGTAAACAAGTAGTCCAAACTTATAACCAATACGATTGGTCTGTATACGGAAAGCTTTCCTTTAACTTCTAAGCTCTCGCCATGATTTAGTCAGTAGATATTTAGTAGTTCGATATCAATAAAAATGCCAACCCTGAGGTTGGCATTTTGTCTTTAAGACATATTAATTACTTCAAGAGCAATTGATTCATTCGCTTTACAAAACTAGCAGGATCATTCAATTGACCACCCTCAGCCAAAAGCGCTTGATCAAACAACAAGTTCGTCCAATCATCAAACTGCTTATCATCATCCTTTAGCTTTAAGAGCAATGGGTGCTCTGGATTGATCTCCAGAATAGGTTTCATATCAGGCGCTTGCTGTCCTGCCGCTTTGAGCATGCGCAGGAGATTGCCAGAAAGCTCATTCTCATCAGCAATGAGACAGGCAGGCGAATCTGTTAGACGGAATGTCACCCGAACATCTTTAGCCTTATCTTCAAGCACTTTTTTCATGCGCTCAATCAAGTCCTTGAATTGCTTCTCGGTCTTTTCGTGCTCTTTTTTCTCTTTTTCATCGCTTAGGCTGCCTAAATCTAAACCGCCCTTAGCGACAGATGCCAACTGCTTACCATCAAACTCAGTGATAAATGAAAGCATCCACTCATCCACTCGATCAGAGAGTAAAAGCACCTCAACACCTTTCTTGCGGAAGATTTCAAGATGGGGGCTATTCTTGGCAGCATTGAAAGTCTCACCAGTAACGTAATAAATCTTGTCTTGGCCCTCTTTCATGCGAGCCACATATTCGGCAAGCGAGACTGTCTGCTCGGACGAATCAGTATGTGTACTTGCAAAGCGCAACAACTTTAAGATGCGCTCTTGGTTTGCCTGATCTTCGCCAACACCTTCTTTTAATACTTGACCAAACTGCGTCCAGAAAGTGCGATATTTTTCCTTTTTCGCCTCGTCATCACTATTAGCCAGCTCCTCGAGCATACTCAGCACCCGCTTAGTAGAGCTTTCACGAATAACTTTAATATCGCGTGACTCTTGCAAAATTTCACGCGACACGTTTAATGGCAAATCGGCAGAATCAATTACACCCGTGACAAAACGCAGGTACATCGGCATAAGCTTTTCTGCATCATCCATAATGAAGATGCGCTTGACATAGAGCTTAATGCCGCCACGCTTATTACGATCCCACAAATCAAATGGTGCTCGAGATGGCACAAATAGTAATTGTGTGAATTCATTTCTACCCTCTACTCGATTTAACGAATAGCACAGCGGATTCTCATAATCATGAGAAAGGTGCTTATAAAACTCGTTGTACTGCTCTTCAGTAATTTCAGACTTATTGCGTGCCCATAATGCCGAAGATTGGTTAATACTCTCAAGCTCATCCTTAATGACTTGCTCTTTCTTTTCTTCATCCCACTCTTCTTTGCGCATTTGAATCGGCAAAGAAATATGATCAGAGTATTTGCGAATGATTGATTTGAGCTTGTAACTGCTCAAGAAATCATCTTCGCCTTCGCGTAAGTGCAAGGTGATCGTTGTCCCGCGCTGAGGGCGATCAATGTTTTCAATCGTAAACTCGCCTGAGCCATCGGACTCCCAACGAACGCCATCGGATGCAGGTAAGCCCGCGCGACGGGTTTCCACAGTGATGCGATCCGCAACAATAAAGCCAGAGTAAAAGCCCACCCCAAACTGACCAATTAAAGCAGCGTCTTTTTGCTGATCGCCAGAGAGTTTTGCAAAGAATTCTTTTGTACCAGAACGCGCGATGGTGCCCAGATTGCTAATGACCTCTTCACGACTCATGCCGATACCATTATCTGAAATCGATACAGTTCTAGCAGCTTTATCAAACTCAACCTTAATTTTTAGCTCGGGGTCATCACCATACCAATCTGGATGCGCAATACCCTCAAAGCGCAGCTTATCCGCCGCATCAGAAGCATTTGAAATCAGCTCACGCAGGAAGATCTCTTTGTTGGAATACAAAGAGTGAATCATCAATTGCAGAAGTTGCTTTACTTCCGCCTGGAAACCCATCGTCTCTTTAGTTGCAACCGTCATTTCAGCATCCTATAAAAAACCAGTAATTCACCTTATATAGGGGCATTTTTGGGGATTTCAAGCCCCTTGAAATTCAAAAATTCAGCCCATAAATACGTTATATCTTGGCGCCTTCGGGGCTCAGATATTAGTGAACTTGCTTAAATTAAGGAGAAAACCATGTCTTATCCATTTGGTAGAAATGTATTACTCAGCTCAGTTGGCTTTGATCGCTTAATCAACGCTATTGAAGAATTAAATTCAGGAGAATCTCTGAATAAAGCCCAGAGCTATCCCCCATACAACATCGTTAAAAAGAATGAGCGTGATTACGCCATTGAGATTGCGGTTGCCGGCTTCAAAAGTGACGAGATCGATATCACTGCCGAGGGCAACAAACTCACCGTAACTGGCAAAGTCAAGGTTGAACAGGAAGGCGAGTACCTGCATAAAGGCATCGCCAATCGCGACTTTAGTCATGACTTTACCTTGGCAGAAACTGTGAATGTTCGCTCTGCCGATATTGAAAATGGCTTACTCATCATTAAGTTAGAAAACGTCATTCCAGAAGAGAAATTACCTCGCAAAATTTTGATTGGTGGCAACTCTAAGCTGGTCATTGAAGAAGTTAAGGAAGCTGCTTAATCTGAGGTTATTGGACGACCCAACGATTGTTGGGTCGAAACTTTTATAAATTATTGGAGAAAATAGATGAATACAAGCAACCCCATCAAATTACGTTACTCGCTTTCAGACTGCATTCAATCGCTACAAAAAGCGAATGTTGGTAAATTTCCTAAGCATAGCATCGTCGATTGCATGAATTCGATTAAGCAAATGAGAAATGGAAAATAACCAATCTGCCTTCATTGGTCTTTTTATCGTCACCGTACTACTCACCATCCTAATATCAAATTGGGATGGTGTTGATTTAGTCACCAATCAAATCACATGGGTTTTTAACGAATTACCCGAAGTCAAATCTATCGAACTATTGGACTTACTAAAAAAGACTTAAGCTGATGACGCAAAGACCAACTTAGCCACATAGATATATAGTGGTATCCCCAAAATGATATTGAATGGAAAGGTGATACCTAGCGACATGCCCATATAAAGTGCGGGATTGACTTCAGGCAGGGCATGCCGCAAAACGGCTGGCACCGCAATATATGAGGCACTTGCTGCAAGCACCATCAGTAGGACCGTGTTGCCCAGTGGCAGAGCCAATAGTTTACATAAACCCAACGCTATTAATGCATGCAGCAAAGGGGCAAGAATTGCGTAGATCAAAGTGATGGGTGGCTTACCTTTTAACCCCTCAAAATTCTTAGCAGCCATTAGGCCCATGTCTAGCAAAAAGAATGCAAGCATTCCCTTGAATAAATCAATCGAAAATGGCGCCATTAGCTTTTGTCCTGCGTCACCACTAATTAAGCCGACGACCATCGATCCCAGCAGCAAAAGTTGCGCTCCATCCGTAAATGACTCATGAAGAATCTTGGATAAGCCAGGGTATTGCGTACTTTTTATAGTTTCAGTGCGTGCTTTATTGGCCAATAAGATCGCCAAAATAATTGCTGGGGACTCCATGAGTGCCATGGCTGCAGCCATATGTCCGCCATACTCAATACGGTATTGACTCAATACTTGCGTAGCAGTGATAAACGTTACCGCACTCACTGAGCCGTAGGTAGCGGCAATCGCCGCAGCATCAAATGTGTTGAGCCTCGTTCTAAGAATCACGTACCCCATCAAGGGAACAAGAATCGCTAAAAACACAGCAAGCCCAAGAGCCAAACCGATTTCGGTAGTAAAGCCCGATTTATGGAGAGCAAAGCCTCCTTTTAAACCTAAAGCCATTAATAAATAAAGAGACAAAAACCGCGCAATTGGTTGCGGTATCTCTAAATTAGATTTCACTAACCCAGCAAATACGCCAAATATAAAAAATAGAATTGCAGGATCAAGGAAATTAGTCATTTGCCTATATTAGAGAATAATTGGCGAATTTGCATTAGCCATGCAAAGAGTGAGTCTAATAATCAAAAAGTGCTCAACAAAAAAATCCCCAAGATCGGGGATTTCTAAGTGACGTTAAAGATCAGAAAACCTCAGGCACATACATCTCTGGAGGCACTGGCCCCCTGAGATAATCAGGATTATGAACGCGCGCAGGGAGCGTGATTTCTGGATGCGGAATTTCTTGATAAGGAATTTGCGATAGCAGATGACTGATGCAATTCAAGCGCGCCTTCTTCTTATCATTTGCTGCCACCACCCACCATGGCGCCTCTGGTATATGAGTGCGCTCTAGCATTGTCTCTTTTGCCTTGGTATATGCCTCCCAAAGTCGACGGGCTTCTAGATCCATCGGGCTAAGCTTCCACTGCTTCAGCGGATCATGAATGCGCATCATGAATCGGTTGTACTGCTCATCATCTGAGATTGAAAACCAATATTTAATTAATATGATGCCCGAACGAATCATCATTCGTTCAAGATCAGGAACCGTACGCAGAAACTCTTCATATTCATCATCAGTGCAAAAGCCCATCACTTTTTCGACACCAGCGCGGTTGTACCAACTTCGGTCAAATAGAGCAATCTCACCACCGGCGGGTAGCTGAGAAATGTATCTCTGAAAATACCACTGCGTTCTCTCACGCTCGTTAGGCGCAGGTAATGCGACAACTTTACATACTCGTGGATTTAATCTCTGAGTAATCCGCTTAATTGCCCCACCCTTACCAGCAGAGTCTCGACCTTCAAAAAGAACGGCTACCTTTACTTTATTTTCAACCACCCAATCTTGAAGTTTTACAAGCTCTCCCTGCAATCTGAAGAGCTCTTTAAAGTAAATATTACGTGGAACTTGGGATTTGGAGTCTCCATCAGGCGATAAGCGGTCATCATCGAGCTCCATTTCGAGCTCTTCATCCATGCTATCAAGTATCTCTACTTGAGCGCGCTGGTACCACTCTGCCATTTCTTTGTGTCTGGATGTCATACGGAGTCCAAATTAGAGGACTTAGTTTCGTCATAAGTTATGACGCTTTTATGACAAAAGACTAACTTTTATCGACTAGGTATCGACTTATTTGCTCATGACTATGTAATGCCAACCATTTACGATCCGATGGCATTTCAGGAGCAGAACCAGGAGGCGGAAAGAAAGTGAGTTCAACAATCAAATTCCGGTTTTTCAGAATTTGAGCCATTGACTCTAATAGGCCCATATCCCCGATAAAGGCAGGAACATTTGATCTTTTGCCCGTGGTCTTGGATAAATAACGGATTGCCAGGCTATAAACAGGCACATTAGCAACTACAGCCGATTCAAATAAATTAGGCTTAAAGGGGCGTACAGATTCCCCATCGGTTGAGGTGCCCTCAGGAAAAATACACACAGATTCACCCTTCATGGTGTTAGCTAACTCCCCAACAACAAGATGAGCATGCCTACTACTATCCCGCTTTATGAAAACGGTTCCTAGTTGCTTGGCCATCCATCCAAATACTGGCCACCCCTCTACTTCAGACTTTGCAACAAAACGAATCGGCGCCAAAGCATTAATGGCATGGATATCCATCCAAGAAATATGATTCGAGCAAAGCAAAAATGAGGTACCGGGCAAGATCTGAGGATTTGTAGCCAACAACTCGATGCCAAAGATATTGAGTAAGCGTTTTGACCATTTTTGAATATGGAGTTGCTTAGCCCGGGAATTTGCCCAAGGAAAAATAACAAAGAGAGTGAATACGCCTGACAAAACATGAGCCCAAATAGCCACCCATAAACAAAACCGCTTAGCAAAGGGTGTGTTCTGTTGTATTGCTTGCTCTATTACTGCTTGTTTTGAAGTCATATGGGAAGAATATATCCCAAATCGAGAAAAAGACTATGCGTCATTAAACTGACTTGAAAGTGTCATGAAGCTTACATACTCGATAGGCTTAATACGAATTCATGATGCATTACAGAGCCATCTGGATTTCAGACGTACATCTAGGCACATCAGGATGTCAGGCTAACTACCTCCTAGACTTTCTAAAACACAATGAGGCCAATAAGTTTTACTTAGTTGGCGACATTATTGACGGTTGGCGCCTTAAAAAATCTTTCTACTGGCCGCAAGCTCACAATGATGTGGTGCAAAAGCTTTTACGTAAAGCGCGCAAAGGAACTGAAGTTATTTATGTTCCTGGTAATCACGATGAAAGCGCTAGACAATTTTTTGGCCTGTCTTTTGGGGATGTCAAGGTAGTCGAAGAAGTTATCCACACGACCTTGGATGGAAAAAAGTTATGGGTTACCCATGGCGATCTGTTTGATGGGGTAATGCAGTACGCAAAATGGTTAGCTTATGTAGGAGATACGCTTTACTCCTTCATCCTTTACGTAAATCGCTATTTCAATATGCTGCGGGTAAAAATGGGCCTGCAATATTGGTCACTCTCTCAGTATCTGAAGCATCAAGTGAAAAATGCTGTTAGTTACATCGCAGACTTTGAACACATCATGGCCAGAGAAGCCCGTTTGCGTGGTTGCGACGGGGTGGTTTGCGGACATATTCATAAAGCCGAAATTCGAGAAATCGATGGGCTGCTCTATTGCAACGATGGCGATTGGGTCGAGAGCCTAACCGCTTTAGTTGAAACCCACACAGGTGAACTAAAAATTATTCATTGGCCCCATATCAAAGGTGAGCCAGTTGAAGCTACTGAAATTTCCTTCCAACCAGCAGTTGAGTCATTACTAAAAGAGGCTGTGTCATGAAAATTATGATCATCACGGATGCATGGGATCCACAAGTTAATGGCGTAGTGCGCACCCTTAAACAAACTAGCGCCGAACTAACCGCTATGGGTCATGAAGTACAAATGATTACACCAACGGGGTTTAAATCCATTCCGTGTCCAACTTATCCCGATATCGCACTCTCATTGTTTCCGGGCAAAGAAGTGGCGCGCCGCATTAAAGAATTTGCGCCAGATGCAATGCATATTGCTACAGAAGGGCCATTAGGCCTATCTGCGCGCTCATATGCCGTTAAAAATAACTTGCCATTCTCAACCGCCTATCACACACGCTTTCCAGAGTATGTAAAAGCTCGCACCGGAATACCACTTGCAATCACTTATGCATTTATTCGCTGGTTTCATGGTCCATCCATGGCAGTAATGGCGCCGACTATTGTTGTAAAGAACGATCTTGAAAAATATGGCTTAAGCAATGTTGTATTGTGGTCTCGCGGCGTTGATTTAGATATTTTCAAGATGCAAGAATCAAAAGCGCTAAATACCGCTCATCCAATCTTTCTATATGTTGGCAGAGTAGCGATTGAAAAAAATATTAATGCTTTTTTAGAAATTGATTTACCAGGCTCAAAGTGGGTGGTAGGAGACGGTCCAGCTATGGCTGGCATAAAAGAAAAATACCCAGATATCAACTATCTAGGCGTATTACAGCAGCACGAACTAGCAAAAGTCTATGCAGCGGCAGATGTATTCGTTTTTCCCAGCAAGACAGATACTTTTGGCCTTGTTCTTCTTGAAGCTATGGCATGTGGCACCCCTGTGGCAGCCTATCCAGTAACTGGCCCTATTGATGTTCTTGGCAATTCCAAGGCAGGTGCAATGCATGAAGACTTGCGTGAGGCATGTATAGAGGCGTTAAAGATTCCACGAGAGATGGCGCGGGCTCACGCAGAAAAATTCTCATGGCGAGCAGCCACAGAGGAATTTGCAAGGCACCTTAAGCCGGTACCAACTCCAGAAGTTCATGTAACTGCTATCGCCTAAGAAGGAACTCTTTTTGACCGCGCCCTATCACATTAATCAAAATCCCCATAAAGGTAATCGTGGGCTAACTAGAGCATGGCATGCCGCCAAAAATTCTTGGCATGGATTGGTATATGCATTTCAAGAAGAAAGTGCCTTTAGACAAGAACTTACTTTACTTATTGTTCTTACTCCGATTGCCCTTCTGTTATCTGTGAGTTATTTAGAAAAAGCATTGCTGATTGGCTCACTGTTAATGGTATTAGCGATTGAATTATTAAATTCCAGCGTAGAAGCGGCGATTGATCGCATCTCCTTTGAGCATCATGACTTATCAAAACGCGCTAAGGATTTTGGTTCAGCAGCAGTGATGTTGGCGCTCATTATTGCAATCATGATGTGGGCCTCTATTTGCATACCAGTTGTCTTAAAACCGTAATAAATGATCTCTACGATCTTACAAATCACTTAATAGGCTAATCATGTCCGACATCCCAAATCCAATAGGTGCATTTGAAATATTTTCTCCAAAAAAGAAGAAAGTCATTTCAGCCAAACCCAAACTCAATCCATTTAAGAAACTATCGAAGAAGTTAGCAAAAAAACTCTTCGGAAAAAAGTTTGCCACTAAGGCGCGTGCTGAATTAACTGCAACTCCAGAAGCCATTCCGGTTACTCAACCTACAAAAGCAAAAAAACCTACATTTCAAATCGAGTGGGCCAGCAGTGCAGGAGAAGTCAAAGAGGCCCAACGCTTGCGTTATAAAGTTTTTGCTGAAGAAATGGGTGCTAATCTTCCTAAAAACGCAGAAGGTTTAGATATCGACGAGTTTGATAGCTATTGCGATCATTTACTGATTCGCGATCAAGACTCATTGAAAGTAGTGGGCACTTACCGAGTACTCCCTCCAAATAAGGCGCAACAAATCGGGCGTCTGTACTCCGATTCTGAGTTTGACTTATCGCGCCTTGATCATCTCCGCCCTAAACTAGTTGAACTTGGCAGATCATGTGTGCATCAAGACTATCGTTCTGGCGCAGTCATTATGGCTTTATGGAGCGGCCTAGCTCAATATATGCTCAAGAATGGCTATGAAATCATGCTCGGATGCGCCAGCATTCCGATGGCAGATGGTGGCCACTTTGCAGCCAGCCTCTACAACTCATTGGGCAGCAACCAATTAGCGCCAACCGAATTCCACGCATTCCCTCGCTTACCTCTGCCACTAGAAAAATTAAATGGTGGTCTAGATGTAGAGGCTCCTCCACTCATTAAAGGGTATCTAAAGCTAGGCGCTAAGATTTGCAGCGCGCCAGCCTGGGATCCTGATTTCAATACCGCTGACTTGCTGACAATGTTACGTCTTTCGGACATCAATCCGCGCTATGCAAAGCACTTCTTGGGCATGTAACCTCTTGGTGATCCAATAAAAAATGCCGCTTCTTGAGCGGCATTTTTACATTCGGAACTACTTCAGACTGACCTCATAAGGGCGACCAATTCGCTCCCATTCAGCAGCCTCTTTCATCAAACTAAATTCCGTTAAGGGGTGTTCAGTAACCCAATCCTTGGAAAGACTCACTAAATACGAACCTTCGTGCTCAGACACTTTAATTTTTGGCAAATTAGCGTCATTACGTCCCCGACAAAGAACATGAGCCAAGCGCAAACAAAAGAGCATTCTCCAATCATTGAACCCATGATTATTGGCTAATTTCCCGAGCTTTCCTGTATGGCCAATTAATAGGGCAGCCAGCCTGGCTTGATCATTCTTTGAAAAGCCGGGCATATCCGCATTGCCAGCGATATAGGCAGAATGTTTATGGTATCCGTTATGCGAAATCGAAAGACCAATCTCGTGTAAGTTGGCAGCCCATTGCAGCAATGCAACATTATCTGCCCTGCTTTCAACCTCTGGCTTTGGTAACTGCTTCAAAAATTCAGCTGCTAATTTTCCAACTCGGTCAGCTTGGTCGCGATCAACTGCATAACGTTGCATAAATTGCTCAACAGTAACGTAGCGCATATCATGATGCTGAGAGCGGCCCAGTAAATCATATAAAACACCGCTACGTAAGGCGGCATCTGTTACTTCCATCTCTTCAATACCAAGCTCATCAAAGACTGCCAGCATGATCGCTAAACCACCAGGCCAAACCGCCCTTCTGTCGTCCTTCAGGCCATTAAGTTCTACCTGACTTACATGGTCATACTTGAGTAAGTGTTTTTTCAGGGCCTTTAAACCCTCTCGTGTAATCAAGCCGCTACCCGCATTAACCCGACCCATGGTTAAGGTATCACCATGGCCATTTAAATCATTAGCCGCAATCAGCTCCGCAAGGGCTCTAGCCGTTCCTGAAGAACCAATAGCTTGTTTCCAACCAGTACTCAGATAAGCACCAGCAATCACCTGAATTTCTCGTCTTGCAGCTAATTCAGCTTCTTTGAATTCGTGCGCATCGATGCTACCCTTTGGAAAGAATCGCATGCTATGAGAGACGCAACCAATATATAAGCTCTCTAACAATTTAGGCTCATATCCCTTACCTATGATGAACTCCGTTGAGCCACCACCAATATCAACCACCAGGCGATTTCCCTGCACCGCTTGAACCTCATGCGCTGCGCCAATATAAATCAAACGCGCTTCTTCAACCCCAGCAATTACTTCGATAGGAAATCCCAACGCTTCCTGAGCATCCTCAACAAATTGCTGGGCATTCTTTGCAACACGTAATGTATTGGTGGCTACGGCGCGAACATTTGCAGGATTAAAGCCTCTAATACGTTCACCAAATCGACGAATCGCCGCTAAACCTCTTTGATAGGCATCATTACCAAGTAACTTATTGTCAGTGAGGCCAGCAGCTAAACGAACTGACTCGCGCAATGTATCAATGGGGCGCAATTGGGTACCAGAAGAAGTATTCACCGCTTGCGCGACAAGCATGCGAAAGCTATTGGAACCCAAATCTACTGCGGCAACTAAATCCTCAGAATTAGATACTTGATCAACGGGATTGCTGGCCAAAATTTTCCCCAAAAAGTCATGCAGTAGTAAATATGACTATTTTATGTAAAAACCATGACACATTGATGAAATCTACTGCCGTACTCAGCCGCCAGGCGATGCCTCTCTAGGCAGCCAGATTTTGCTCTGGACTTAAGCAATCACGATCGCCAAAGCTACACAAAACACAGCAGTCACCAGATTTGGGCTTCAATATAGCGCTACAAGATTTACAGCGATAGAAATGAACGCCAATACCGCTCTCTAGGCAAATAGTTTCTGAGGCATGGCATTGCGGGCAAGTAATAGTTGATTCTAGGTAATTTTGAATGGTATTCACCAGACCATATTGCGCTTTTTATATTTCAATATGATGTCAAAGGCAATCCAGCCTTAGTCAGTAGTGCTCGGACTCCAAAATGCCTGGGTGACAAAATCTTGATCTGCAATCTTAGCAATCAGCTGATCCATTTCGTCGCCATCAACAGCCGATGCCATCAACACAGCCTGGATCTCAACATCATCAGAGCCAAATTGATGTACTTGAATATCTTGCGTTTGATATCCAGCAGCCTCCAATGTTTGAACAAATTGCTTCAATACATGTTTTTGAGCATGTTTAGGTGTAATGACATAAACCGAATTAGTTACTTCAACTGCAATCGTATCCAGCGGTTGCTTGTTAATAAATGCTACCACCGGACGTAGCAAGGTATTGGTAGCCAAAATGAAAGCCGTTGCTAACCCCGCCTCCAATATAAGATCTGCTCCAGCGCAAGCGCCTACGGCTCCCGAAGCCCATAAAGTTGCTGCCGTATTGATGCCGCGAACATTTCCTTCCTCACGCATGATCACACCTGCGCCGAGAAAACCTATGCCAGATACAACGTAAGCCATCACATGCACAGCACCATCATGGCCAGTTAGTCGGTTAGCAGCATCTACAAATATAGCCGCTCCTAAGGCGACCAAAATATTCGTTCTTAAACCTGCAGTTCGTTGGCGGTACTGACGCTCAAGACCAATCAAGCCACCAAAGATAAACGCCGCCCCTAAACTTAAAGCGGTATCGCCCAATGAGGCTAGATTAATGTTGTTGATAAATTCCATGGTGCTTTATTTGCTACCTAAACCCAAAGACTGTACCATCACCTTAAATACCTCGGTGTTATCCATAAAACCTTTAAATTTTTCTGAGCCTGGGCCTTGGGCATTTAAAACCGCATCATCAGCTGTATGAACACCAGATTCCTGATGCACTGGTAAATTGCCGCCTACGTGAATCGCATCTTCTTGCAACTGAATGTATTTTGGATTCGCAACATACTTACCTGACTGATCCTTAACGGCAGGCACAAAAGTGCCATCCAACTTGGGATGGAGTGTTTCATAGTGATCGGGGTAGTTGCCATAGAAAAACGCAATGCGCTTGCTTACATCAATTTTGTTTGGATAACCCATAGCATCTGCCCTAGGATAATTTGGATATCCAGCATCTGCATAAATACCCACCTTTTCGCGAAGTGGGCCAGGCTTATCATCATTCACCACACCACTAATTGAGCCGCTATGAGTATGGTCGGGCGTCACAATAATCAAAGTATCGGGGTGAGTCTTAGCGTAATCTTTTGCAATCTGCACGGCGTTACTTAACATAATCGTGTCAAAAGCTGCCCTCTCCCAATCTAAAGGATGGTTGAACTTATCAATGAGCGCAGCCTCAACCATTAAAAAGAATCCATTGGGGTTTCTTGATAAAACCTCAATGGCTGATTTTGTCATTTCTGTTAAATCAGGTTGATTAGGATATTGCTGCACAGTATTTTTCCCAAGATAAAGTCTATCTAAGGAGCCATCCATATTATCTGGATGAAATACGCCAAATAATTTTTTAGTATTTTTATTTTCTGCAGCAGAAAGTAGTTCTTGCTTTGTGAAGGCAAGTTGATACCCGCCAGCCTTAAAGTTTTCAATTAAATTTTTCTCATCTTTCCGTTTTGATCCCTTGGTGGATTGAGGGTAGAAATAAGCAGATCCACCGCCCAAAATAACCTCAGCTCCACTAGAAAATAATTGGTCGGCAATATATTGCTTATCAGCCCTTCGACGCGTATGGGCAACCATTGCACCTGGTGTAGCATCCTGCAACTCCGCATCAGAAACAATGCCCACTGACATTTTTGTCTTACGCTTAATGAGCTCGGCAATAGTCTCCACCTTAGGGTGAGAAAGATTATCACTTGCGCGAGAAACATACACACCCATAGCGTTGACGGCTGTTTTATGACCTGTGGTGTATGCGCTCATGGAGTTTGCAGAATCCGTAATCAAAGAATCTGATCCCGATGTGCCGATCATGGCAGTACTGGGCATTTCGTCAAATGCCAATTTACCTTGATACTTCCCTTCTTGAATACCTTTTGAAAGCACCCTAGCTGTAGTGCGATTGGCGATAGTCATTCCATCACCAATAAATAAAATTACATTTTTTACACGACGTGGGCCGCTAGCATACACATCCCATGAAACTTGTAAACGTTCCTGTGCAGTGCTTGCTACCAAATCATACTTACCTGGTTTTTTTAGCTCCACATCCCGAAAAATAATCGCGCTACCTTTGCCATTCTCGTTGGCAATAAAGTCGCCCTTTTTGCCCAAAACCGAATTGAGTGGCACGCCATTCATCTCAAGAGTGAGGTCGCTTAAATTAATCTCAGAATTTAATTCAACCTTGATATCAAATTTAGAGCCAGCCAATATTGAGGCTCGGTCTATTGGATAAATTGCAGAGGCATATAAGGTGTTAGTAAGTAATGCAAGAATGAAAACCGCTAAGGGCTTTAAGAGATGTATGGTACTCATAGGATAAAAATGAGTTAAAGAGGGATTGTTACACTATCGTCCAAAAAAATGACAGTTCAGTGACGATTTCGTGAGCGCTTTCAATGCGCCAAATTCATGCTTTTGTAAGGATTACCCCAGCCTAAGAATCTAAATATGCAAGCTTTTTTTGAATATTGGCAGGTAAAGTAGAAAACCAGACTTTGTCGAAACCTACAGCAGGCAGGATCTGGCCATACTCAATCATTTGGCTGGGCTTTATCTCATCTATATATGCCCATATTTGATGACTTGCTAGCTTAGTAGTACGCTGCAATGATATTTCCAACTCAACTAGTAACTGCTTAATTGTTTGCTCGCTTCTACCACTACGAATTTGCCCACTAAGAAATAGATGCGGCTCGTCAAGTAATACTCCGCCAATAAAGAAGTCGTGCGTATCAAGCGCTTTAAATATCACCTGCGCAAAATAAGCCTCTGCACCTGTCACTTCAGCATGAATCTTCGTAATATCCTGAGCAATAGCGAATTTTTGATGCGTGCTTAAGGATACTCCAGCAAAATAAACACTATAAGTGGCCATAACTCCCCCTTAAGGACTTTGCATCATTAGCTAAATTTATGGTGAATTTGATGAAGCTCATTTTTCAACTGGAGGTGATCAAGCTTATCCACCGAAAGATCCATTAGCAATTCAATACGGTTACGGAGCCCTATTTCTACGCTTCTGAAAGCCTCCCAAATGTGCTCATCGCTTCCAACAACCTTGGCTGGATCTGGAAAGCCCCAATGCGCGGTAGCTGGATGTCCAGGCCAATAGGGACATTCCTCGCCAGCGGCAGAATCACAAACCGTGATGATGAAATCCATCTTTGGAGAACCATCTACACCATACTCATCCCAGCTTTTACTCCTAAGGATTTCTAGCGGATACCCAATCTCCCTTGCAATACGCATGGCGATTGGATGAACAAAGCCCACTGGTTTTGATCCCGCTGAATACCCTACAAATTTCCCATGACTAAGCGTGGTAGCAAGCACCTCACCAAGAATTGATCTCGCTGAATTGCCGGTGCATAAAAACAGAATGTTATAGGCTTTACTCATGGCATTCTTCGCAATGAATGCTTAGTCAAATGATTTCATCCAGACCAAGAGAAAAGGTGGAATCAACTAGAAATTGGTCTTTAACTAAATCCATGCTTGAGTTCTGCTTGCCATCCTGGGGATTGTAAAAATAAGTGGTTGGCTCACCACTCATATCTCCACGCATTACCGATGAAAGATACTTAACTAAGTCTAGGTTCATTGTATTGCCCCCATGATAGAAAATCTGCTTTCTATCCTAATGACACAATATTTCAGTTTTATTAATTAACCTGCAGACTGAGCAACGTCCAGGCTATGAATACTCGCATAGGGATCTATCTCATGGGTTTGTAAAATCCCAGGAGGCCTGTAACCATCAGGGGTTAGCGGCTAAAAAGCATTTTTTAGGCATGAATTCCTACTTTGTCATATTACTTTGATAGGATTACCTCGTATTTAATTTATGAGCTAAATCACCATGAGCAAATATCAATACGAAGACGCAGTGAAACAATTGCAGGAATCAGGGAGCATAGGACTTGCGGACCTGAAGAACCTTCCCCATGAGGATCTTGTTGAGCTATTTGAAGAAATAAAAGTTTGGTGCCTTTATGCAAACGGAAAAGCAGATAAGCTGCCCAAGGAATCTAAAAAGAAGAAAAAGAAAAAGAAAGAATAACTAGCCGGCAACTAGCTAGTAGCTATTCTATCTTTGGGGAAGCGCAGCATAAAGGCGCTACCGTTTCCTGGGGTACTCTCAATAATTAATTGCGCCTGATGTCGATTGGCAATATGTTTCACAATGGCTAGCCCTAAACCAGTGCCACCCGTATCCCTAGAGCGACTTCTATCAACACGATAAAAACGCTCAGTCAATCTTGGCAGATGCTCTGAAGCAATGCCAGGTCCAGAATCTTTTACCAAGAACTCTCCTTGGCCCTGACTATTTACACTCCAAGCGACCTTGATGGAACCAAGATCGGGCGTATAACGAATTGCATTGGATACTAAATTACTAAATGCCGAGTGAATTTCTCTTTCCTCCCCAAGCAAATTCATTGGGGAGCTCAATTCAAAGTCAATTGCATGCTTTCCTTGCGAGAGGGCTTCGGCATCATTTTTTAACATTGCCATGAGGGTCTCTATCTTCACAACCGAAACAGAGGCTGGCAAAGTATTTGATTCTAGATTTGCAAGAGTAAGCAGATCCTCAACTAAGCTTTTCATCCTTTGTGCTTGGGACATCATGAGATCAAAATATTGATCTTGCTGATCTTTTTGCAGATCTAAAGTCTGCACTGTTTCAAGAAATCCCATTAATACAGTAATAGGGGTACGCATTTCATGTGAAACATTGGCCACAAAATCACGGCGCATAGCATCTGCTTTTTGCAAGTCAGTAACGTCTTGCACTAGAAGCAAATGACGTTTCTGACCAAATGGAAAAGCCTGCAACATCAAACTTAAATTACCATTTGGGCCCATTCTTTCCAAAAGCAACGGCTCTTCAAAGATGCGCTTTTGGAGATACTGAACAAACTCTGGTCGACGAATTAAAAAGTTAATTCGCTGCATCACATCGCGCTTAAAGACTAGGCCAAAAAAACGCTCTGCAATTGAATTACACCACTCAATCTGATCACTCTCATCGAGCATCACAATGCCATTTGGGGAAGCTTGAAAGGCCTCAATAAAATGGTCATGCTGCTGCTCAATGCTACGAATACGTTGTTTTAGATTACGAATTAATCTTTGCAACCTAAAAAATACCTCCTCCCAAAAGCCGCTGGGAAGAGACATGTTTTCAAGAGAGTCTGCGAGTATATGCTTACGAAGTCTGGCTAAATTGATATAGGCATATATCAACGGTATGGAAATAATAAAAATTCCTGCAGCAATTGCAATCTCCACGCCCCATATCGATAGTGAGACAAAAGCGGCGATGAGCGCAACGCAAATAATGACAAAAAAGCGAGTTAATACAGATAACATGCTGCAATATTAGATCATCTCTAGAAAAGCCTAGAGAATCGGCTTAAACCACCTATGTAAAGCTTAAGTTTCCGTTGGAGTCTTCGTAATACGGTACCCACTACCGCGAACCGTCTCTATAAAGCGATCGCAGGCAAAGGGCGCCAATGCGGCTCTTAGGCGCTTAATATGAACGTCAACCGTTCTTTCCTCTATATAGACCTCATTGCCCCATACTTTATCTAGCAGACTCGCCCGCGAATGCACGCGCTCTGGATTAGCCATAAAGTACTGCAATAAGCGAAATTCTGTTGGTCCAAGAGCAATCGACTTTGGGTCACTGTCAGGCCAGGTAGCCAGCACACGGTGTGAACTAGGATCTAATTTGAGTGGGCCAATTTTGAGTGGGCCGGTGTCTTCAATAGGAGACTGTCTACGTAAAATCGCCTTAACCCTTGCAATTAACTCTTTCGGAGAAAAGGGTTTAGTAACGTAGTCATCAGCCCCAGAGTCCAAACCCAAAACTTTATCGGACTCTTCACTTTTAGCGGTCAGCATTAGTATCGGCAATGCCTTGGTGCGATCGTTAGCCCTTAACTCTTTTGCAAATTGCACGCCTGATTTTCCGGGAAGCATCCAATCTAAGATAATCAAGCTTGGAAGCTGATCCTTCATCATATTGAAGGCAATATCAGCTTGTAAGGCTTTTTCAACCTCATAACCAGCATGAGTCAGATTGATCGCAATCAATTCTGCAATTGATGGCTCATCCTCAACTATGAGTATGCGGTGAGTCATTGTCTGTTATCCGCTTACTGTCTACTAGCTTCGCGCACTAAATCTTCATGAGGGATGTGACGAACGTCAGACCCCTTAGCAATGTAGATTACAAACTCTGCGATATTTTTAGCATGATCACCAATACGCTCAATCGCCTTGGCGATTGTCAACATATCCAAGCCCGTACTAATCATATGTGGATCTTCAGACATGTAAGTAATTAACTTGCGAACAAATCCTCTAAACTCTTCGTCAATTTGGCGGTCTTCTTGAACAACCTCAGCTGCTGCAATAGTATCCAAACGAGCAAAAGCATCCAAGCTACGACGCAATAAAGAAATAGCCATTTGACCGGATAAACGGATCTCAGCTACGTTAATATTGTGGGGCAATCCCGCCTCAATCAAGCGCTTGGTTCTTTTGGCAACCCTCTCGGCCTCATCACCAGCGCGCTCTAAGTTAGTAATTGCTTTTGATACAGCCATTACCAAACGTAAATCACGTGCAGTTGGCTGTCGTCTAGCAATTAACTCAGTACAAGCTAGGTCAATCTGAATCTCTAAATCATTGACTAACTTTTCATTTGCAATCACAACATTGCAAGTTTCAAGATCCATTTGCGTAAAAGCGCGCATAGCCGTTGAGATCTGGGACTCTACTAAGCCACCCATTTCCAACAAACGACTAGATAATGAATTTAAGTCAGCATCAAATTGTGATGAAAGATGTTTATCTGGCATAAGTGTCTCCAATTAACCAAAGCGACCGGTTATGTAATCTTCAGTTTCTTTGCGCTTCGGCTTAATGAATATTTCATCTGTTTTACCGTATTCAATCAAACTTCCCAAATACATGTAAGCGGTATAGTCTGAAACGCGTGCTGCTTGCTGCATATTATGAGTCACGATGGCAATCGTGTAATCAGCCTTGAGCTCATGAATCAATTCTTCTACTTTGCCTGTAGAAATTGGGTCTAACGCAGAGGTTGGTTCGTCCAACAAGATCACGGATGGCTTTACGGCAACACCACGTGCAATACAAAGACGTTGCTGCTGACCACCAGAAAGCGAGAGGCCACTTTGATTGAGTTTATCTTTAACTTCATTCCACAAAGCAGCTTTATTTAAAGCCCACTCAACACGCTCATCCATCTCAGAGCGAGTAAGTTTTTCATATAAACGCACACCAAAAGCAATGTTTTCATAAATTGACATTGGAAATGGAGTAGGTTTTTGAAAAACCATTCCAATCCGAGACCGGAGTAAATTTAGATCCTGGCCTGGCGCAAGAATATTTTGGCCATAAAAATTAATCTCGCCCTCAGCACGCTGACCAGGATAAAGGTCATACATGCGATTCATGGTTCTTAGGAGGGTAGACTTCCCGCAACCAGATGGGCCAATAAAAGCAGTTACCTTACCTTGTTCTATATCTAGGTTAATTTTCTTAAGGCCTTGAAATGCGCCGTAATAAAAATTCAAATTACGAACCTCAATAGCATTCACAGCTGCACTCAGTGGCCCTTGATTTGATGTATCCACTCTTCCCCCTTGACTATCAATCTGATTTAAGTCAAACATTGTTCTCATATTACTCATCATCCCTGCGCCTTATCTCTAAATACAACGCGCGCCAGAATATTTAATCCCAGCACTGCGAATGTAATCAGCAAAGCGCCACCCCAAGCTAGATCAACCCAATTGTCATAAGGACTCATGGCAAACTGGAAAATGACCACAGGCAAATTTGCCATCGGCGCATTCATATTGGTTGAAAAAAATTGATTATTTAAAGCAGTAAATAGCAACGGTGCTGTTTCACCGCTGACGCGAGCTAGGGCTAGCAAAATACCAGTCATGACGCCACTTTTAGCTGCGCGCAAAGTGATGTAAAAAGCTACCTTCCACTTAGGCGTACCAAGTGCATAAGCAGCCTCTCTCAAGCTTCCTGGCACCAATCGCAACATATTTTCCGTCGTTCTAACCACCACAGGAACAGCAATCAAAGCGAGAGCAACCGTTCCAGCCCAACCCGAGAAGTGCCTCACTTGGGCCACAACAAATGCATATACAAATAATCCGATCACAATTGATGGCGCTGATAGCATAATATCTGTCACAAATCGAGTGACTGCAGCCACTTTGCTACGATCTCCATACTCTGAAAGATACAAGCCCGCTAAAACACCAACAGGTGTACTAATGAGCGTGCAGCAAGCAACTAGCAATAAGCTACCAACGATGGCATTTGCTAAACCTCCGCCATCGGATCCTGGCGCAGGGGTACTCTGGGTAAATAGCGCGAGATCAACAGATGAAAATCCCTTAATCATCAGTACGCTCAGAATCCAGAATAGAAAAATCATTCCTAGACCCATAGCGCTCATAGATAGGGTTAAGCCAATCTTATTCGCACGCTTACGACGGGCAAATACTTCTGGATTGATATTGGTGGCTTTATTCATGATTTCAAGCCCTGCTTCTTCTCCATATTACTTAACATCCACTTTGCACAAGCGAGCACAATGAACGTGATAATAAATAGAGCTAGGCCCAAGGCAAATAATGAGGACAAATGATTTCCTGCCTCTGCTTCACCAAATTCATTAGCAAGAGTGGATGCAATAGAGGTGCCTGGAGCAAATAAGGAAGCAGAGAGGCGATGAGCGTTACCAATCACAAAAGTAACCGCCATGGTCTCTCCGAGAGCCCTTCCGAGGCCCAACATAATTCCACCAATAACGCCCGCTTTTGTATAAGGCAGAACAACGTTTTTCACTACTTCCCAGGTTGTACAACCTATTCCGTATGCTGACTCTTTCAAAACTGGCGGGACAATTTCAAATACATCGCGCATGACCGATGAAATAAATGGCAAGATCATCATTGCCAAAATCAAACCTGCACACAAAACACCAATTCCATTAAAAGCACCTGAAAACAAAATCCCCAACCCAGGAATCTGCCCAAGCGTTGCAGCAAGTGCTGGCTGGATATATTCCGCAAACAAGGGCGCAAAGATAAATAAGCCGAACATGCCATAAATAATGGACGGAACAGCAGCAAGCAACTCAACAGCAGTACCAAGAGGTCTGCGTAATGGGCCTGGACAAAGCTCAGTCAAAAAAACTGCGATTCCAAAACTTAAAGGGACTGCAATTAACAAAGCAATCAGGGAAGTAACCAGCGTTCCGTAAATTGCAATGAGTCCACCAAACTCGCCATTAACAATATCCCACTCCTGGGTAAAGAAAAATCCCAAGCCAAAAGTATGCAATGCAGGCCATGCATTAATTACCAAAGAAATAATAATTCCAAGCAATGTAATCAAGACACTGCATGCAAAAAATTGGGTGATCCCATGAAATAAAAAATCTTGGACTCGCTGAACCTTAGCGATTCGGAGTGCCTGGCGGGATGGCGCAGAATGAGACTGTGCGTTTTCGGTCATGATTTCGAACTTAGACAATCAAACAGCCCCACTTTAGTGGAGCTGTTTTCAAACTTCAATTGATTTAAAGATCTTCAAGATTACTTAGTAGCAATTTTTGTGAAAACATTCTTGCGAATGTAGTCAGTAGTCTTATCAGGCATCGGAACGTAATCTAACTCTTCAGCCATCTTTTTGCCATCTTTAAAGGCAAAGTCAAAGAATTTGATAACTTCAGCGACGTTAGTCTTGTTCTCAGGATTTTTGTAAATCAAGATGAAAGATGCACCAGTAATAGGCCATGACTTAGCGCCAGGAGCGTTGGTAATGAATGTACCCATACCTGGAATTGCAGACCAATCTGTGCTTGCAGCTGCTGCAGCAAAAGTGGTGTCATCTGGAGAGACATAGTTACCATCCTTGTTCTTCAAAGAGATATAAGTCATCTTGTTTTTCTTAGCGTAAGCATACTCAACATAACCAACTGAGTTTTTTACACGAGTCACGTTTGCAGCTACGCCTTCATTACCCTTACCGCCAACTGTAGAAGCAGCTGGCCACTTTACTGAAGCACCAGAGCCTACGGAATCTTTAAACAAGCTACTTGTTTTAGATAAGTAGTCCGAGAAGATTGCTGTTGTGCCAGAACCATCAGCACGCACAACCACTGTGATTGGACCGCTAGGAATTTTTACGCCAGGGTTCATGATAGCAATACGCTTATCACCCCAATCAGAGATAACGCCTTGGAAAATATCAGCCAATGTTGGACCATCTAATTTAATCTCGCCTGGCTTCACGCCGTCCACGTTAATAACGGGAACCACTCCACCAATAATCGCTGGAAACTGTACAAGGCCATCTGCCTCTAGATCTGCAAATTTCACTGGGTTATCAGTAGCGCCAAAATCAACGGTCTTGGCCTTAATTTGCTTAATACCGCCAGAAGATCCAATGGATTGGTAATTCAGGTTAGAGCCTGTTTTTGCTTTGTAGGCTTCTGCCCACTTAGCGTAAATTGGGTACGGGAATGTCGCGCCAGCGCCAGTCATGTCCACCGCAAAGGCTGCAGGAGCTAAAGAGATAGCGCCAATAATGAGGGCTTTTTTAAAGAGGGATTTCATAATTTCCTTAAGTTAGCAAATGCGCAAACGCGCGATAGTCAGACAATACGGCTGAAATATGACAGTTTTATGACGGCTCTTAAGTGCCTGAAATTAAAAGTTTTAATTAAAAATCTACTAAAGACTGTCATATTCCCTTGAAAACGGCAGCAAATCCCCATACGATAAAAACGCAACCATATCTTCCACTTAAAACAGACAGGAGCTAGTAGATGAGTAAAGCTAAAACAATCAAGAAATTGACCAAAAAACTCAATAAGCTTGAGACCAGCAAAGAAAAGGTTGCCCAAAAGTTGGCCAAAGCCACTAGCGCAAAAGAGGCCAAGGATGCAAAAAAAGCCGCTACTAAAAAAACGGTAGCCAAAAAAGCCCCTAGCAAAAAGGCTTCCACCGCACCAAAAAAGGCAACCCCTGCAAAAAAGACTAGAACTACTGTTAAGCGAGCAACAAATAACGGGGAAGGCTCAAACTAAATTAGTTACATCTCCACTTTGTAAAAAGTGCTTCAGGGCTATTTTTGGAAACAACTACGATAAATTGATCAGCGGAGTATCTTGAAACCAAAATACCGTAATCATTTAGCCTTTTTTCTAGAGCAATATTTTCTGCAATCCCCCAAACATGATGCAAGTTATTAATAATTGCAGTTTCATACTCGGCAAAATTTTGGCGCGCATCATCATTTAATCTAAGAATATGAACATGTAATTGGTTTTGAGTTCTTTCTGATTTTGGATTGACAACTAGTGCAAGCGAGCGCTCTTCAATGCGATCAAGACCAGCATTCCAGGCAAATTGCCATATTGCTTCGCGTCTATTAGGATCCTCAACCCCAGTCACAACTGCCCTAGGTAATGCCAACCCATGAATAAAGGTGGGGTTACACCCACACATTTTGATGTCACGTATCGCTACATATTCCGAACTCAATTTCCAAACTTCATTCGTCTTTTTACATTCCAAGGCTTGACCACATTGCGTATCCACTTTTGGCAGAGTGCAGCTAGAGCAATAACCAACTTTTGAGGAATCTATACATTGAGTTGCAATGTGTAACAAAATATCACTTTTGGCAATTGCGGCGGCAGACGATGCGCCGCTGAAAGCTACAAACAATATAAATAAGCTAAGTTTATTCAAATAGCTAATAGTGTCAGTAATTTTCATAGTCAAAATTTTGTTCCACAAGTATCCCTTAGGCCATAACAAAATGCTGATATTACCTTGTGACATTGTGATGAATATTGATGCTAAATAAAAACGTCATATTTCAAAGTCATTATTCATTCCAATAAATTAGAAAAATAAAATTTTTTGAGTGATTTCTACAAGGAGCTGGAAATGACGACATTTACCACCGAAGATCGTGAGCTGGTTGAATTAAAAATTAAATCATTTGAATCACGACACTGCCATCTGACAAACCCTGGCGACAAGACCCCTAAAAATCCAGGGGTCCAAACTCAAGCCCTGACTCCGTACCAAATGGATGACAGTAGCGAGGACCTAGATGATTGGCCTTCCTAATCTCAATAAAAGCTTAGGTCATGCTAAGAAAAATACATTCAAGAATTTTTAGAATTTTCACTCGTATCAGTATGCTGTCATGCAACATTCATGATTGATCAGTAATCTAGCAATAGGTTTAGAGGGCATGTTGAGTTAGCCGGATTAATTACTTGGAATGAGATCATGTTAACAACTGAATTTTTACCTGGTAATCGTTTCAATGAATATGGTCATTGGCTTAAAGCCCAAGACCCAGAGACCATACATGAATATTTTGGCTGCCAATTAAATCATGAGGCAATTGATTCATTGATTGAAAAATGGAGCCTAAATCCGCTCAATAACCATTTTTTAGTTGCAAAAATGAATCACTTTTGGGCTGGAACTATTCATATTGCAGCTCACGATAATACCGTTGAATTTGGCATCATCGTTGCCCTCAGTTATCGCAAGCAGGGCATTGCAAGCCACATGATGACTGACGCAATAAGATGGGCGCGCAATCGATTTTATAAGAATTTATACATGCACTGTATTTGCCGTAACCACGCAATAAAAAAGTTGTGCGAAAAGCATCACTTAGAAATCAAAAATATGTTGGGAGATTCGGAAGGCAATCTCATATTGCCACCGCCAACACCAATGACATTTTTTATAGAAAATATCAAAACTTCTCAAGAAAACTGGGCTAAGCTATTTAGACTTAACCCACTGAGCATATAAATATTTAAAAAATTAATCAGCAAACTCATCCCGAGGATTTTCTGAAGGCTCATTCAGATCTTGCAAATTATTTTTTCTATCTCTTTTTAAATGTTGATGAATTAATCTGTCTTTAAATTGACCTTTAAGATCTAATTCTCTACCAAAAAGAACATCAATTTCTTTAGCTTTATTACGCTCTACTTTCTCAGACATGTCTCCACTCCTTTAGAAAATACACTATAGGGAAATGGATTAGACTGCTTCAATATGAAATCTTGATGTCATTTTTATGACGGCCACCAATACTCAGATTAAATAAAAAACCACCCGAAGGTGGTTATGAAAAGTACGAAATTTTACTTTTTAGACTAATTTACCGGAATGGTCAGTAGCGGCTGGTTCAATTTGGTGTATTTAATTTCTTTTGCATTGACATCCATTTTCTTAAAGTCAAATACATAGACATTGGTGTTTTCATACATCTTCACCATGTAAGTCATATTTTTATTATTGGCTGTCACACTCCATTCAGTCACCTCAAAACCACCAATGCCACCACCATAGGGATTAGTCGCCGGTAAAGTAACGGAGCCAGGCGGAATATCAAAACTACCCAAGATATGCCATGCCGCTGCATTCATTTGGGCAGTACTGTAATTATTCGGCACTGAATTTGCCAAAAATAATGCGCGAATAAATCGACTTGGACTCAAAAAATCCCCAGGCAAACCATGCAGACCAGATCCTGAACTTGGGGCAGCATATTTCGCACCATTAATTACCAGTGGCGGTTTTTCTACTTTAGAAAGATTGGAATAATTGCCAATACTGTTGAGGTGATCCTGAAATGGGGGATCGTTTGTCATTACCCCAGTTGGGTTATCAGTAATTTGCAACTCGCCTTTTATGTATTCAACAGCAATACTTTTGCCGTTGGCATCATGGAAAGTGTAGTGCACTAGTGGAGTATTTCCACCATACTGTGCAATCTTTGCACCATTAACTTTAATTTTTCGCAAGCCTGACTTCACTTCATCGACTGATGCAAAATTAGTCAATGCGTAAGTCAGCACCTGAAGAGAACTGATGCTTTCTGCAGAATTTGCTTGGTTTACTGCCTGATACTCTGCACTGTTAGGTAAATTAAGCATACCAGCAATGAGGCCTTTCTCATTCATGCCATCGACCAACTCAGGTAAGCCCAATGGGTTCATACCTACTGCAGCATATTTAGCGGTCCAGCTCATTCCTGAACCATATTTACCATCAACACCTATACCCTTTGCTACATAGTTTCTTGGAATCATAGTTAGCTCTGATTTCAGAGGCAAACCAAATTCCATGGTACGACCATATACATAGCCACCATCATTACCTTTTAGCAAGAAACTAGTGCATGCATTACTTAATGCTGGCGCAAAAGCCAGAGAAGCAGATAAGGAGACAACCAGAACTCTTTTGAATAGTCCACGCTTCATAAATTAACCTTTCATCATTAAAACCACTTAGAATCAATTTAGCAGAAAATCATTTTCAATATGACTACCCTTACTAAATGACCCCCAATACCTCAGTTAGGGAGCTTCCTTGGTAATCTGGATTCTCGCCAATTTCCTCAAATGGATGGCTCTGTCGATTCACCCAGAAAACATCAAAGCCATACCACTTGGCTGCTAAGGCATCCCAGGCATTGCTAGAAACAAATAAAATTTCTTCCATTTTTACAGGAAATTCCTTTAATAGAAGTTCATACGCCTGAGGGGCGGTTTTAAATAGTCGAACATCTTCAACCGTTACCACTTTGTCTAAGTAGGGCTTTAGGCCATTACTCCCTACAACCATAGCAAGCATTTCTCGACTGCCGTTAGACAGTATTGCGGTAGAAATATTCTTCTGTTTAATTGATTGAAGCACACTGAGGCTATCCTCAAAACCAGTAAGCTTGGCGTACTGATCCATCAAGCGCTTCTCGGCTTCCGCGGAAAGATTCAGCCCCATACGCTTGCATACATAACGCAATGATCGAATCGTTAATGCCCAAAAAGGGAGATAGTATTTACTCCCATTTGGATTGGGATCACTCATAGTCACTAAGCGGGTATATTCAATCTGGCGATCACGCCACATCAAAGACAAAGCTTGACCGTGACCCGGGAAAATCTCTTCCGCCAACTGGCTCATGGAATACACATCAAAAAGAGTTCCATATGCATCAAAAGCGACTAATTTGTACATGCGCTGCCTCCTGTATTGAACACTTAGATTTTGTGGGCATGAATACGATCTATTGTCGATTTAGAAGCCCAGCATCAATATTGATTAAGTCCTAAACATAAAATAGACCGCCCCCAACAAACATAGCCCAGCCCAGATATAGTCTGTTTTAAATGGTTCGCCCATATAAAAAATAGCAAATGGCACGAACACACTGAGCGTAATCACTTCCTGAGTTATCTTTAATTGACTCAGAGAGAAATATTGAAATCCAATTCGATTTGCCGGAACCTGAAAAACATACTCCAGCAACGCAATACCCCAGCTAACAAACACGGCAATCCACCAAGGCTTGGAAGATAAATTCTTGAGGTGGGCATACCAGGCAAATGTCATAAAAACATTTGAAAATATTAAAAGGCTAATAAACGATAATGGGCCAAAGAAATTGGATAAATTAGGCATAAGACAATCTTAATGATTTTTAAAGGCAGTCAGACCCACTGCTCACTAGTCCAGTAAGTGGCCAGTCTTTACAAAAATCGTACACCCTTCTTTACTAAAAGGTTGATGCAAGCTCATATGCGGACTTCGAATCCAAGTGCCCGCAGGATAACGCCCATGCTCATCTTCAAAAACACCATCGACCACAAAGATTTCTTCTCCACCATAATGTTTGTGTGGATTAAAGTAAGTTTGTGGCGCCCATCTCACTAACGTAGATCCAGTGTCTTGCTGCATGAGGGGCATCACCATGAGTCCGGGCACTAAACCTTGATACCAACTAGCAGTTTTTGTATCAATCACTTCGCGCTCAAGCGAATCTGAACCTAGGTGCCGCAGTTTTACAAAAAGAGTGCATCCTTGCTCGCTATGCGGAGTATGCGATGATCCAGGTGGATTCATAATGTATGAGCCTGCAGGATAGTCACCCGTCTCATCACTAAATACACCGTCTAATACCAATATTTCTTCGCCATAGTCATGGCGGTGTGACTTAAATTGAGAGCCTGGCTGATAACGCACAATCGAGGTTGCCTTTGCAAGCTCATCCCCATGACGTTCCAACATTCTTCTCTCTACGCCAAATTCAGGACTGGGCACCCAAGGCAAATCAGTTGAGTTGACTACAACTCGCTGACTATAGTCCGAATGAATGTTCATGAATAATGGGCTATACAAAATATTTGAATAACAAAGAATACCAATAAATCTAAAATTTTGCCCAAAACAAAACCCCCATCATTTCTGATGAGGGTTTCTATAAATACGAACTAGCTTTTGTTGAAAAATGGATTACACAACAATGACCGGAAGCTTGGTGTGCACCACGACATTATGGGTATCGCTACCCATAAATGCACCCTTAAGTCCAATACGCTTATGAGACGCCATCATGATGGCATCAACATTAAATTTTTTGGCAGCCTCTAGGATGCCTTCGAAGACAACTGGACTGTACTCATGATGTGTTTTAACTTTAATATCCACACCCATCAGATTCGCAGCCTTTTCCAGCAATTCTTTCGCGTGTTGAGCGCAGGCTTTCTTATGATTTGCATCAGAAATTTTGTAGTCCGAGGCTTTTCGTGTGTAGATAAATGGAGCTCTTGGATCAGATATATATGCCAAAACCGCATTTGCTCCACCCGCTTTAATCAGGGCGCTGATTTGCTTCATTACTTTAGGTGTAACCATATCATCCACCACTGGAATCAATACTGTCTTGAACATATGCACTCCTTTAATTAAAAATTAACTTAATTAAATTTTGGAGCTAGCAAAAATCAACGTATTGATCCAAATCAAATGAATCAAACGACCTTAAAGTAAAACCCCTAAAAATCGAGATAAATTTCAAAGGCCCCATTATTGGAATGCAGGCATTTACAAAATGAAATTTCTTAAATTTCTACTTTTGCCCCAAGCTCCACCACTCTATTGGTTGGTATAGAAAAGAAGTCTGAAGGTTTCGCGGCATTTTGATACATCCATGCAAATAACTTTTCCCTCCAAAGGGCCATTCCAGGTATTGCCGATGGCACAACAGTATCTCTTGCTAAAAAGTATGAGGTTTCCATAGGCTCACAAGCAATCTCATATTGAGAAGCCAATAAATTCATGATTTGATTAATGTCAGGCGTCTCTTTAAATCCATACATAGCTCTAACTAGATAAACGCCACCACCCATCTCTTTTAATTGAATTCTGTCTTTATCTTCAACATATGGGACATCCCAAACACTTATTTTTAAAAAAATTACACGCTTATGAAGCACTTGATTATGTTTTAGGTTGTGAAGCATTGCCACAGGCACGTAATCCACATGGGCAGTTAAAAATACTGCAGTTCCATTTACACGAATAGGCTCACTAACCAGCAATGATTGAATAAATGCTTCCAGTGGAATGCCACCCTCAATCGCTTTTTGCCTTAAAAGCATCCTACCTTTGTACCAAGTAATTAAAAACAAGAAACATAAGGCTCCCAGCAGCAAGGGGAACCAACCGCCTTCAGCAATTTTTAGTGCATTGGCAGCGAAAAAGGCAACGTCAACAAATAAGAATATGCCGATAACACCAGCAACCAAAATGGAGTTCCATTTCCAAACAACACGCATCACAATCGCTGCTAATAGCGTTGTAATAATCATGGTAGTTGTAACTGCAATTCCATAAGCAGCAGCAAGATTGCTAGATTGTTTAAATGCCAAAACAACAGCAATAACTAAGGCCAATAACATCCAATTAATCATTGGCATGTATATTTGTCCGACTTCCTTATCTGAGGTATAGGCTATCTTCATGCGCGGAACAAACCCGAGCAAAATTGCTTGGCTTGTCATGGAATACGCGCCAGATATCACTGCTTGTGAAGCAATAACGGTTGCCATTGTTGCCAAAATGACTAATGTCAAAGTATATGCTTCAGGGACCATTAGAAAAAATGGATTTGCAATGGTTTCTGGATTGCTCAAAATCATCGCTCCTTGTCCAAAGTAATTAATTAAAAGACAAGGCATTGTTAAAAAGAACCACGCATATTGAATTGGTCTGATTCCAAAATGGCCCATATCGGCATATAAAGCTTCTGCACCAGTCAGGACTAGAAATACTGCGCCCAAGACAATAAATGCCTGCAGCGAATGTTCGTTTAGAAAATTAATCGCATATATAGGATTAATCGCAAACAATATGTTTGGGTTTTCCAAAATATTTACAAGCCCCATCACACCCAATGCCAAAAACCAAATCACCATAATTGGTCCAAACAAGAATCCAACTAAAGCAGTGCCTTTCTTTTGAATTAAAAATAGCGCAACCAAAATTATCAAAGTAATTGGAATTACATATCGAGTAAACCCGGGCGAAACCACCTCCAAACCTTCAACTGCAGAAAGTACTGAGATCGCAGGGGTAATCACAGCATCCCCATAAAACATGCAGGCTCCAAACACCCCCAACATCATGATTGTCAGAGCCCTCTTCGAATTTGCTGGGGCCGTTCTTAAAGCTAAGGCCATGAGAGCCAAAATTCCGCCTTCGCCATGGTTATTTGCTCTCATTACAAACAGCACGTATTTGAGTGATACCACCAATAGGAATGCCCAAAATACCATTGAGATAACGCCAAATACGGCTTCTGCAGAAAATGGAATTCCATGCTCAGGACTAAAGCATTCCTTTAGAGCATACAAAGGACTTGTTCCGATGTCGCCAAATACCACACCAATTGCCGCCAAAGTTAACGCTGGAAGGCTACCTTTGGCGTGGTCATTCCCTTTTAGTTCAATAGGGCGCAGTATGTTTGATTGTGAATACTCTGGCTTGCTAATGGACATGATCTCACTCGGTGATTTAAATGCCCAATCAGATCATGCGCGATGTATCAATCGCATAAACAACTAAGAAATCGCTAGGCGATATCCAATTCCAAGTTCCGTCAAAAGATACTCTGGCTCAGCAGATGTCTTCTCGATCTTGGCTCTTAATCTTCCCATATGGATTCTCAAATAATGGGTGTCATCTACATATTCAGACCCCCAAATCTCTGATAGCAACTGGCGCTGAGTAAAGATTTTTCCAGGCTTAGTAGCCAACAACATCAATAACTTATGCTCAATAGGGCTAAGATGAATTTCATTACCAGCAATCTTTACCACCCCAGCAGCAAGATCGATCAACAAATCTTTGTATTGATAGCACTGATCCCGCATGGTCATCTTTTGGGCGCGTCTTAAGCAAGCATTAATTCTTGCTAACAATTCTTCAACATTAAAAGGCTTGGATAAGTAATCATCAGCGCCCTCATTGAGGGCCACTATTTTTTCCTGCTCCGCCTGCCGTGCCGAGAGCACAATGATTGGAAAATCATACTGACTTCTCACTTTTCGAATGAGATCCTTTCCATCACCATCTGGTAGACCCAAATCAAGAATCATCAACTTTGGCGTACTCTCAAGTAGGGCTTGATTTGCCTCATCTAGAGATTGAACTAGTTTAGAAAGATGCTTTGCGGCACTTAAGCTGGTTGTTAAAAAATGAGCAATTCGCTCATCATCCTCGACAACCAATATGCAATCAGAAATCATTTGCTTACCCTATATGGAAAAGCCATACCGACATAAGTGCGCTGATCGCCATCATATGGTGACTCAATAATCAATCGTCCCTCATGCTTATCCATTACCGCTCTCACAATAGACAATCCCAATCCAAATCCTTTTTTATTACGCTGATACGATTGTTGTTGCCCCGCCAATTTTTTATTAAAACCTTCAGGAAAACCAGCGCCTTTATCAACTACACCAATCCGAATTTCCTTATTCACCCTATCAACTAATATTTGTATTGGCTCGGTGCCTATATGTGCTTGAACTGCATTTTCGATTAAATTGGTTAATGCCAATACGATTAAGGCTTGATCGCCATAGATCAGATCGTCCTTTGCGCTTATGGTTAAGGTAAGCGATGGCTTTATCTCTCTATTGTTGTACCGAGATATAACTGCCCCAACGATCTCTTCAGGCGACTGCCAATCCATTCGAAACTGCTTGCTATCGGACATACCAAGCTTAACCAAAGATAGTATGTTTTCCGTGGAGTCATTTAGATATACAGATTCAGAGTGAATGAGCTCTAATAGCTTAGTGGATTGAGCCTCCCCCAACTGCTGACCTTGCTGTAAAAGTGATGAGCTAGCACCAATAATGGTGGTCAACGGGGTTCTCATGTCATGTGAGATAGACGATAAAAACGCCTTCTGAATAGACTCGCGATGTGCTAATTCACCGGCATCTTTTGCCTTCATTTCCGCGATTCGCTTTTGGTAATGAACAGACAGCTGATCGGCTATCGCCCGAATGAGACTAACCTCGATATTTTCCTCGTGCGCTCTTTCAATCACTAATGCTGGAAGTTCATGACTTTTGTAAAACCTTCCAAATGGAACGCACCAATAATCAATTGCTTCTAGAGTGCCTGTATGCGGGCCTAGCATTGCCCCATATTCAATGGCATGAGATAAATACCATGAGTCAAGCTTTACTTCTCCTGGCTTGGAACTTGCTAATTCAATACTGTCCTTGGTTTCTGGATCCAACTTTAAAATTGCAACATCACATCCTAGTTGGCTTTTCAGTAATTGGCAAAATTTCTGCAAAGCAACAGTGGAGTCAGTCTCTACTGAAAATATTTCAATAATTGCTCTTAATAAATTAGCTTTAAAAGATTCTCTTTCAGCAATATCTTTTTGTCTTTTTAGCTGATGCACTAATGAAGTGATAGCAATCGACACCAACAAAAAGCCAAGTAATGCACTCCAAGACTCAATACTTCCTATAGCGAATGTATATCTTGGCTCTACATAAAAGAAGTTAATGAGCAGGAAAGATCCTATTGCTACGAGTATTGAAGTAAGTACCTGGCTTTTATAAGAAACCCAAATGACGAGAATTAAATATAGAAATGAAACACCTGCTAAGCCCAGATACTCATCCACCACATGAGATAGTGCCGTGATAGCGATCATCCCCAAAAAAATACTCATTGCCTCAAGCAAAATAGGATTTTTAGTAGGCTTTCTATTTGTCATATGATCAATATACATTTACGTATATATCAATCACATATACAACCCAAGAAGGTTAAGCCCTCGAACAATACGGATATTCACCTCGATATCTTGAATTTACAGATATCCGACTCTTAAATACCTTAAAGATTTACAAAACTTTTTGTTTTGCTAATTGATCTGAACTTTTATTCAAAATCAATCGCCACCCCTAAATGACCCCATAAATTATGGCTATACGGTGCAACTTTAGCTGTTTTGCACAGAAATAGTGCATCAAGGCACCAAGCTAACCCACTTACCAAGGATTGCTGATCTCAAAAAAGTTAGTTTTATAGCTATGAAACTACCTTTTGACGAAATGCTCGACGCCACTGGCAAGGCGCGCCCTCACTACAAAATCTTTCATGACTGGCTAAAGCAGCAAAGTGACACCCAAATGGGCCTGAAACGCGCTGAAGCAGACTTAATTTTTAGACGCGTCGGTATCACTTTTGCAGTTTATGGAGATAACCTCGGCTCCGAAAGAACCATTCCTTTTGATCAGGTGCCACGCATTTTTTCCGCAAAGGAATGGGAGCAATTAGAAGCAGGATTGAGGCAACGTGTTAAAGCGCTCAATCGCTTTATCTACGACATTTATCACGACGAAGAAATTATTAAGGCCGGAATTATTCCAGCAGAGCAAATTTTTAATAATGCGCAATATCGACCCGAGATGCGTAATGTGAATGTGCCCCGGGATATCTATGCGCAAATCGCTGGCATTGATATTGTTCGCGCTGGCGAAGGAGAGTTTTACGTACTCGAGGATAACCTTCGTGTACCGTCTGGCGTTTCTTATATGGTCGAAGATCGCAAAATGATGATGCGACTCTTCCCGGACTTATTTCAGAAGTATCGGGTTGCGCCAGTAGAGCACTATCCTGATCTATTGCTGGAATGCCTCAAGTCTGTAAAACCAGAAGATGTCAAAAAACCCAATGTGGTTGTTCTCACACCAGGCATGTATAACTCGGCATATTTTGAGCATAGCTATCTTGCGCAGCAGATGGGGGTTGAGCTAGTTGAGGGCAAAGACTTGTTTGTCAAAAATGAACAGGTCTATATGAGAACAACACAAGGCCCTGAGCGAGTCGATGTGATCTATCGCCGCGTCGATGATGACTTTTTAGACCCCTTAGCGTTTAGATCTGACTCTACCTTGGGAGTAGCTGGATTGCTTTCAGCATATCGAGCAGGCAATGTCACACTAGCCAATGCAATCGGTACTGGCATTGCAGATGACAAATCTATCTACCCTTATGTTCCAGAAATGATTGAGTTTTATCTTGGTGAAAAACCCATACTCAACAACGTCCCAACTTTTCAGTGCCGAAAGGCCGATGATCTAGCCTATACGCTAGCTAATCTAGAGAAATTAGTGGTCAAGTTAACTCATGGCGCTGGCGGATATGGAATGCTGGTTGGCCCCGCATCAACCAAGGAAGAAATTGAAACCTTTAGAGCTCATTTGATTGCTAACCCCAATCAATATATTGCTCAACCAACCCTAGCGCTATCAACCTGTCCTACTTTTGTAGAGTCAGGTGTTGCCCCAAGACACATTGATTTACGACCTTTTGTGCTCTCGGGAAAAACCATCAAGATGGTGCCAGGCGGCTTGACGCGAGTTGCTCTCAAAGAAGGATCTTTGGTAGTGAACTCCTCCCAAGGGGGCGGCACCAAAGACACGTGGGTATTGGAAGAATGAGGAAAGAAATATCATGTTAAGCCGCACCGCCGACTGTCTCTACTGGATGGCCCGCTACACCGAGCGTGCAGAAAATACTGCGCGGATGATCGATGTCAACCATCAAACCTCACTACTGCCACAACCAACCGAATTCTTAGAACAAAGCTGGAAGAAGTTATTAACCATCTCCAATTTAGAAGATGCGTTTTTTAGCAAATATGATGCAATCAATCGTGAAAATGTTTTGGATTTCATGATTTATGAAAGTAGCAATCCATCTAGCATCGTCTCTTGCTTATTTGCCGCTCGTGAAAATGCCCGCGTCATTCGTGGCAAGATTACCTCCGAGGCTTGGGAGACCCAAAATACCACCTGGCTTGAATTACAAAGAATCCTGCAGACTAGACATCAAGCAGACCCTAGTCGATTACTCGAATGGGTGAAGTATCGTTGCCATCTATTTAGAGGGGTATTGCATGGAACGATGCTCAAAAACGAAGCTTTCTACTTTATTAATGTAGGAACACTGCTTGAGCGCGCCGATAACACCGCCCGCATTCTAGAAACCAAATATCAGGATCAAGCCTCAATGGCTGAAATCCCTGTCGATAAAACCTTGGATAAAGGGGTAGATGGCGATTTTTTTGATTTTTACCACTGGGCTGCATTACTACGATCAGTTTCAGCCTTTGAAATCTACCGCCAGATTTACTCTGATCAAGTCAGTCCAAAGCAGGTTGCCCAGCTGTTAATCTTTAACAAGCAAATGCCGCGGTCATTGGTATCTTGTATCAACGAGTTGATTGCTTTAATCCCTGAGATTAAGAATCAGCAATCTAAGGAAATTGAGCGCTTACTCGGAAAACTCAAGGCAAGCTTAGATTACTCAGACATTGATGAAGTGTTTGAACAAGGTCTAGAAGGTTTTATTGATACCTTCCTAGAGCGCATTAATCACATTGCTGATGAGTTTAGTAGCGCTTACCTCATCCCACTGACAGTTGCTTAGATTTATAGAAAAATATGCGCCTCAAAATTCGCCACAACACTGAATATCGGTATGAAACGCCGGTTCGCTATTCCATTCAAGAATTGCGATTGACCCCACCCAACACCAATGGACAACAAGTTGAAAAGTGGAAGATCAACACCCCCATTAAGGCGTCCAATTCTTTAGATGCGTTTAATAATCTATGCCACGTTTTTGCGCAGGAAAGCCCCTACACTTCGATGCTCATTGAGGCCGAGGGGGAAGTGCTAACAAATAATGCCCATGAATTTATCGATGGTGCAAATGCTGTTTCTCCATACCATCTATTGCAGCAAACCAACTTAACTGAACCTACCGAAGAGATGCTGGGCTATTTTTCTTCAAGCCTGCCCCGAAAAAATTCTATCGATGAAGTCTTGGTTCTTGCTGCCGCAGTCCAAAAGGCAATTCAATATGCACCAGGTAAAACAAACTTTGCAACTACGGCCACGCAATCGTTTGTCATGAAGTCGGGCGTCTGCCAAGATCATGCACATGTGATGCTCAGCCTATGTAGGGCCTCTAACATACCCGCGAGATATGTCAGCGGCTACTTTTTTGCAGATGACTCACCTAACCTTGCCAGCCATGCTTGGATCGACTTCTGCTCCAATATTGAAAAAGGGATTTGGATCAGTGTTGATATTACCCATGCTTGCCTCATTGATGCCAGACATGTTCGGCTAGCAATTGGACGCGATTATTATTCAGCGGCGCCCGTAAAAGGAGTACGATCAGGCGGCGGGGGTGAAGAGTTAAGCGCTAATATCTCCATTCAGCAATTAGATTAAATAAAAACTACAAATTAAGCTGCACCGATAAAAATAAGGGATTTTTTGGTATGACATATTGCGTGGGGATTTGCCTCAAAGATGGATTGGTTTTTCTATCTGATACACGAACCAATGCAGGCGTAGATCAGATTGGCACTTTTAGAAAAATGACTTTGTTTCAAAAAAGCAATAATCGTCTATTTACACTAATGAGCGCCGGCAATCTTGCTATCACCCAGTCTGTTAAAGAAGTTCTGCTTCAGGGTCAATTATCTAATGGCAAAAATTTATGGAATGTAGCCAACTCCCATGATGCCGCAGCAATAGTGGGCGATGCAGTAAAGCAGATATATGACCGAGACCACAAAGCCCTTGAAAAAGCAGGCATTGATTTCAATTGCAATTTTATTTTTGGCGGCCAAGTAAAGGGCGAAAGTCCACGCCTTTTTAATATATATTCCGCAGGAAATTTCATCGAAGCAACACCGGAAACCTGTTACTTTCAAATTGGGGAGTCCAAATATGGCAAGCCAATTTTAGATCGCGTACTCAATTACTCAACTCCATTGAATCTAGCTACTAAGTGTGCACTGATCTCTATGGACTCAACTCTTAAAAGTAATATATCGGTAGGCCTGCCTCTAGATCTCTTGGTTTATGAAAAAGACTCTTTGAAAGCCGATAAATTGGTAACCATTGATGAATCCAATCCCTACTTCCAGTTGATTCATGAGCTCTGGGGAGAAAAATTACGGGAAGCATTTAACTCCATTGCCGAGCCAAACTGGAGTGGCTCAAAGAAATCTAGTGCAATCTCGTCACCCGCCAAGAAGATGGGAGTGATTAGCATCAATCGAGAAATACGGAAAACTGCGCCAACTAAAAGAAAGTAGTTTTAGCGGGGCCTATCAGAATCCTCTAAAGGATAAGCATCGGCCACATATGCTGGGCCCTTCATCAACACAACAATATAAGCGCCAATCACGATGGTGAATATTGCAATCCAATAACAAATCAAAGTGGCAATAACTAAGATATCAATAAATCCAGGGCTACCTGAAATGCCTACTGCTTGGGGCTGACTTGGAAAAAGTCGAACCAATAGGGATGGCATCAAAATTGACAAAGACCCCATCAGCGTCCAGTAAGGCGCCTGGCGCAAGATCCATCGCTCCTTGCCAGGAGGCGAGGTTTTATAGCCCGGTAGTTTATTGAGCAACTTACCCATCAATCTGCGCACTCTTTTTCATAAAAAGTCTCACAAAGAATACAGCCATTCCTATCATAAAAAGAATAACGGCTAGACTCAACTGACCTGCGAATGTTCCAAATAGCTCTAGTAACATAATCTCCCCCATTAAAAAGTTCACTTCCAATGTAGGCTATGTCCATACTGAAGTGTTTGATTCAAATCAAACTATCTAATGATGATTTGGGCGGATAATCAGTTCATGATTTAGATCAATTTTAAGAAAATGCAAAGGATATGAATGCTACTCAAATGCCCTAACTGCTCTAAATTTAATCGACTTCCGCTTGAAAGAATAAGCCAACAACCAATTTGCGGCTCATGTAAATCTAGCCTCCTATCTGGTCCGATAGATGCCGATCAAGCCAGTCTCCAAGAAATTCTTCGTCTGAGCAAACTTCCAGTAATTGTTGATTTTTGGGCTCCATGGTGCGGCCCCTGCAAAATGTTTGCGCCAACCTTTCAGGCAAGCGCTAAAAATTATGGGGAAAAAATACTTCACATTAAAGTCGACACAGAAGCTAACCCAGCTATTGGCCAGCAATACAATATTCGATCAATTCCAACTTTAGCCATATTTAAACAAGGCGCAGAAATTGAGAGAATTTCTGGTGCGCTTCCTCCACAACAACTGGAGAGCCTGATTAAAAATGCAATATGAAAGCCATTAAACATTATTTTTTAGCAACCAGACCTAGCTTTCTAACCATTACACTTTTGGGCTGTTTAATTGGCCTATTCAGCAGCAAAAATTCGATTGGGCAACACTGGGGTATTAATTTATTGGCCGTTAGTGCTGCCGTCTTTGCTCATGCGGCCGCAAATGTATTCAACGACTATTTCGATCACTTCAATGGCACAGACTCTATTAACTCAGATCGCGTCCCTCCATTTACGGGAGGTAGTAGATACATTCAAGAGAATATCTTTAGCCCAGCAGAAATCAAACAGTTTGGCTTAGCACTTCTCTTACTTTCAATTGGTATTGGGCTATATCTGTGCTTACAGAGCACATGGGCCCTTCTGCCAATTGGAATAGTGTGCATAGCGATTACATGGATGTACTCAGCCCCACCTTTTGACCTGATGTCACGTGGATTTCTGGGTGAGCTTGCCATCACTTTATCTTGGGCTTTAATTGTGATTGGGTTTGCTAGCCTGCAACTAAACCAATTTGATGCGGCAGCAATTTTGATTGCACTCGCCTATGGATGCATGGTGGCAAATATCTTATTTGTAAATCAAATTCCTGACATCAAGGCAGATCAATGTTCTAAAAAAATGACCCTTGCAGTCCGATCTTCTGCAAAACGTTTATGGATCTGGTACTTAGCTTTTTTAGTCAGTGCTTACGTATTTCAAATAATTGCAGTAGAACTTGGTCAGACTTCTTCATATACATTAGTCACTCTTTTAATAGCGCCGTTATTCATAGGCTGCGCCATTAAATTAAAAAATGGCGAACTTAATAAAGCCCTCATGCGCACAGTGATTCCGCTCAATATATTGAGTGTTCATCTATATGCCATTCTGCTCTGCATTGGTTTGCTTATAGGTGCTAAAGTCCCTTCTTGGCAAACTCCTCCAATACCTTCATACTAGGAATTTGCACGGTCAGCCTTGTGATATTTGAAATGAGACCTAAATCTGCCATAGATGCTAAAGCCCTGCTGATTGTCTCGAATTTCACATCCATCATCAGACCCATATCCTCACGCTTAAATAGCGGCGCAATAGCAGTAGCTCCAGACTCTTTTGCTAATTTGAGAAAAAAGCGGGCCAAACGAACCTCAATTCTGCCGGTATTGATTTCGGAGAACCAAGATTCCGATTGAAGCAATGCCTCACCCCATTTACGCACAATTTGCCGATGTAAGCGAGGGGACTCTTCACCCAAACTGGTAATGATTTCTTTTGGGATTTTGCATAAATGCGTATTAGTTAACGCAACTGCAGAATGCTCATATCTCTCACCTAGCAATGCCTCCATCCCAAATAGATTGCCCGGCAAAACTATTCTGACGATACGCTCAGAGCCATCAGAATTAATATGCAATATCTTTATGTATCCACTGCGCAAGGTATACAACCATTGGGCGGAATCGCCTTGAGCATAGATTTCGGCGTTTGCATCGTAGCTTAAATCATCGATTGGACTATGTATTTTTGAGAAATCTTCCTCATTTAATTCAGCAAATAATGCCGAACTTCTAATTGAGCAATTTTCGCAATCGCTAACACCCTGCCATGCGCTTTTAACTTCAATTGTTTTCATTTAACCAACCGAATAAGAAATAGATAGAAATTGATTGACTAGTTAACAATCTAGACAAAAAATTCTATCTATTCTTTCCGCTGAAATTAGCTTACTTATTACAACGGCCGCCTTCACAAGAAGCGCCTGTACCACAAGTATTGATTTTTAGGAGTGGGTAAGCAGGGCAAAATCTAAACAAGCCCGTTGCAAGTGGAACAATTCCGATCCAACCCCATGTGCTCACCATTCCAGTCAACGTCAAGCCAATCAACACTAAACCAACTGCCATACGTAAAATTCGATCAATACCACCAACATTGCATTTCATATTAATACTCCTTTAGTTATTTACTACAGTAATTTCGATACAAAATATTCATAACCTCTAATGCCACATGATTGGAGAGTGAGTAGTAAATTTGCTTACCCTCTCTCCTCGTTTGAACCAACTCTTCATTTCTTAAAACAGTCAGCTGCTGAGATAAGGTAGGTTGATGAATATCAAGACGTTCTTCAAGCTCACTTACACACATCTCACCTTGACTGATTTGACATAAGAGCATCATGCGATCTCTATTTGACAAAACTTTCATTAGGCGACATGCATCATCTGCAGACGACTGCATCTTTTTAAGATTGATATTGTTTTTAACGATTGGCATTGAATAACTCTAGTTAAGTGGTACACCAACTAATGGTCGCCCTTCAAGCGTCCAAAGATACAGTGAACCATCATACAACTTGGTTGATTTATTACCCACTAGCTCAGACATGACAAACCAACCACCTGCTGCCAAATGACCGGTATTGCAGTAAGAAATTGTTGGACCTTTAGTACTCAGGCCATTAGCTGACATCAATGCATCATAAGTATTCTTTTGCCAGAAATAGAGGGCGCCATTGCTTGGTTTTGCAAGCAACTCAGGAGCCAACTCTTTAGAACCAGCAATATGACCAAATGTCAAAACATCTGGACGCTTTGCAAGACCTAAGTACTGAGCAGGTTGACGGGCATCTAATAGTTGAGGCTTACCACTCTTAGACGCTGCAGCTACTTCCTCGGAACTTGCAATCAACTCCTTACGATAGGCTTTTGCAGACCAATTGCCAGCAGCTTTTGCGTTATTGGCTGTCACGAAATCACGGCCCTCACCAAGCCACCCAGCAACACCGCCATCTAATACCGCTACCTGATCCTCGCCATACACTTTAAAAGTCCAATACGTTCTTAATGCTTCATCAATATCAGACATATCCTGCCCAATTGGAACTAAGACAATTGGCTTTTCAGAGTTGATACCCAAAGACTGAATCAATTTCTCAAAGTCGGCTTTTTCCGGAATTAAAAACTTATATTTTTTACCGTCTATGGTACGTTCTGCGCGAACTTTCTTGAAATCTAACAGGCTTGAGTTAGCAATGTGCCCACCCACTTCGACAAGAAACTTCTTGCCGGTTTTTTTATCCACATCAAACTCAGGATTTCTGGTGTAGCTAGCTAGATCTGTTCTCACCTCAATTACTTGAACCTCAGAAAGATTGTTCGCCAACCAATCGGCGCTAACCACTGGACCGGGCAAGTTTATTGCTTGGGCCAAGCCAATGAAGCCTGTTAAAACTAAAGCTAGAAGCCATTGCATCTTTTTCATATATACCCCTTTACGAATTTACATCCAATAAACACTCTGAAAGACGAGCCATTAAATCAATCTTGCACTCTGTTAAAACGTGATGCTCTCTTGAGTTGAGCGCAAGATTTCGATCGCCCAGTTTTTTCGTTAGCTGATCGAGCTTTTGATCTCTTTCCAACACTAGATTTTCAATTTCCACGCCAAATAACTGAATCAAAGCACCAATCCATCTACTCACTGGGGCCATACGACCTTTAACAGTCATCTCAAACCCCTTTAGTGAACGAATGACCTCTCTGGCATCAACAATATCTTCGCCAGTTACCCACTCATTGGTGGTAAACAAGCGGACTGGCAAGCCCTGTTGATTTAAAGCAATTCCCAGTAGATGATGAAAAGCATCTTCACTTCTCTGAATCACATGAAAGTGACCATGTTCACCGCTTGGCATCTCGCTAGACGCATGCGCATGGTAATAGAACTCATAGCCACTAACACTATCTACCAAATCATTATTTGGATAATGTTGCCACTCAATAAAATCTCTAGCCCCACATAATGCGGCCTCATTCAGAGTGCGACCAGATTTAGCATATTTAAGCTGAATACTCGCCAACTCTTGAGCCGCTAACCAGAGATTAGATTGGGTAAGCATGTAAATAATTACTCTGCAGCTTTACGTTTTTTTGGGCCACATGGATTAGCAGGTCCACAAGGATTGGCTGCTTTTTTCTTTGCGGGTCCACAAGGATTTGCACTCTCCTTTTTAGGGCCGCAAGGATTTTTTTGTTCTGCACCAGGCGGATTCGTGGGTGCATCTGCTGAATGAGCCAATGGTGCAGCAGCCAAACCAGCCAAAGCCACTGCTAAAGCTGCTACCGTAGATTTTTTAGACATCAATTTCCCCTCAAAAAATTAAACTGAAGAATTACGAACGGGGCTTTTGCACTTCTTCTCCATCCAAGAGCCCAATACAAATACGCCGATTGCGGCAAAAACCATCACCACATCAATAGATAAAGCCGAAATGTTGAAAGCCTCTGGCAATGAATCGCCTTTTGAAAATTCACCAAGCGTGGTTAATGACTCAATAGCTGGATAAATGCCGGCAAAGAGAACTGTGCCTAGCAATAATCCAATCAAGAAAATTGCCGCATCAATTCGGCCAGACATAAAGCCAACAACTGAAGTTCCAGGGCAATATCCACCAATGGCAAAACCTGCGCCAACCAATGCACCGCCAATTGCTGCCGCACCCAAAAATGCTGGGGGGACGAATAAATTTCCCGCATCGACAAGGCCAAATTTTTCTAATGCCAAAAGACCCACTGACGCAAACACAATCGCTGTGAACATCACCTTAAACACCGACCAATCTGTTAATCGAAATTGGCCGGTTAACTTGTTAGGGTTACCAAATCCAGCGCGCTCCAAAACAAAGCCAAACCCTATACCCAAAATAAGACCTGAAAAAATCTCACCCATCTTATTTCTCCTCTTTCATTAAACGACTAGCTAGCAACCCTACAGCAAAGAATGTGCCCAAAAAGGTAAATCCCGCCAAACTAAGAACTGCTGCGCCAGATAACCCAAGACCACTGGTACAGCCAGCGGCAACACGAGCACCAAAGCCAGCAAGCAATCCACCAACCAAGGCAGTTAATGGACGTTTAGCTCCGCCCAGATATTTCTTGCCATCTAATTGGAAATGAATTCTTTTTGCTAAAAATGCCGATAACAGAGCCCCGATTGCCACACCAACCACTTGCCATGTTATCCAGGCACTTAAAGGGCTGCCATCCTCAACCATGCCACCTAAATAATCATTGGCGCTAGTTGCAACTGGTACCACATACATTCCAAGCCATGCAGTCAATCTCGTGGTAAATCCGGTTGCCCCGAGGCCATGTCCAGTAATTACAAATGTACTTAATAGCACTACCCCCAACATGAGCCCAGCCACAAGGGGGTTCATGTATTTCGTGGATTCAGGCCTTGATACCTCTTGTTTCATTAGCACACCCTCACTCTTACATTTGATTAATTAATATTATATATATTTATATAATATATACAAGCGCCTGTCAAACCCATAAAAACACTTATAAGAAGGCGTATTGGCATGATTGGCCTTAAGGCATATACATCTGGATGAAGTACGCCGCCAAAAATGCAATGACCGCTAGTACTGATGGGGTATTGCCACATTTTTCTGGCCAGCTATACGACTGAGGCTTTATAGGATATTATAACATTATATATATTTATATAATGTTATAGACAAAAGGCATCTTCATGAAGCTCGGAATTTCTGGACGCATAGCATCATTCTTTCAATCAGCGCAGATTACTCCTTTGCTAGCGTTACTAGCATTGCTACTGGGCTTATTTGCAATTTTGATCACTCCCCGCGAAGAGGAACCCCAGATTAATGTGACGATGGCAAACGTGATCATCCCCTTCCCGGGTGCAAACGCAAAAAACGTAGAAGAAATGGTCTCGATACCAGCCGAGCAAGTACTTTCTCAAATTGCTGGAATTGAACATGTCATGTCTATGTCTCGGACAGGATTATCAGTTATTACCGTTCAATTCAAAGTTGGCGTTCCTAGAACAGAAGCTTTAGTTAGATTACATGACACAGTAGCAGCAAACTCCGATTGGCTGCCAAAAGGCTTAGGAGTGATGCCTGCCATCATTAAGCCAAAAGGAATTGATGATGTCCCTATTCTCTCGCTGACACTGTTTTCAAAAAGTTCATCAATCAGTGCATATGAAATAGAAAAAGTTGCCAATCAAATTGAGATTCATTTAAAGCGCATTAAAGGCACACGCGAGGTAACAACCATTGGAGGACCAAAACGTGCCATACAAATTCAGATTAACCCAGAAAAAATGGCCATCAGGGGTGTCACCATTCCTGAGTTGCGGTTAGCACTCGAGTCAGCCAATCTTGGAATGCCTGTTGGCGACTTGCTTACCCAACAGGGTTCTGTAGCGATTGAGACAGGCCCATTCTTGCAGGATTTACAGGATGTTGAAAATATCGCCTTAGGGATTCGTCAAGGAAACCCAATTTATATCAAAGATATAGCCGATGTAATTGATGGTCCAATGCAAAGAAGTCGATTAGTTTGGCATTCAGAAAGAACATCTACTAACTATCCTGCAGTAACAATATCCATTTCTAAAAAGCCTGGTGAAAATGCCGTTGATGTATCAAATCAAGTTCTGAGCCAGCTTGATTCGCTGAAAAAAACGTTGATCCCAAAAGATATCGAAATAGCAGTTTCGAGGAACTATGGAGAAACCGCGAATGAAAAGGCGGTCAAATTAATTCAGAAGCTAATTTTTGCAACACTATCAGTAGTAGCTTTGATTTTCTTTGCGCTAGGTCGTAGAGAAGCGTTGATTGTTGGATCAGCTGTTGTGCTGACGTTATCCGCAACTCTATTTGCTTCTTGGGCATGGGGCTTCACAATAAACCGCGTATCACTATTTGCCTTGATTTTTTCGATAGGCATATTGGTTGATGATGCAATTGTCGTAGTAGAAAACATTCATCGACATCAACTACTTTTTCCCAATAAAAGTCTAAAAGAAATTATCCCTTCTGCAGTAAATGAGGTTGGCGGGCCAACAATCTTAGCCACCCTTACCGTTATTGCAGCATTACTTCCCATGGCATTTATCAGTGGCCTAATGGGGCCATATATGAGCCCAATACCTATTAACTCAAGTATGGGGATGTTGCTTTCATTGGCCATCGCATTTGTCATTACTCCATGGATGGCCAGAATTTGGTTAGTCAACCACCAAGAAGATTTGGGCAAGCATTTCAACCTAGCAGTCTGGTTAAGCCCTAAATTTCAAAAAATATTTAACCCGCTATTAGATGATCAAGTCGGCAAGAAAAATCGAAAGCTCCTTGGAATCGGAATCATTTGCGCAATCTTGATATCCATTGCATTACCGTTAACAGGCATAGTGGTGCTCAAAATGCTTCCATTTGATAACAAATCTGAATTTCAAGTGATTCTGGATATGCCACCAAATACCCGAATAGAAAGCACCTCAAATGTATTAAAAGAAATGGGTGAGGCCATATCGAAGTTTCCTGAGGTCAGCAACTACCAAATTTATGCTGGCACTTCTGCACCCATCAACTTTAATGGCTTAGTGCGCCAGTATTACTTTAGACAAAACCCTGCGCTAGGTGATATACAGGTTAATCTTGTTGATAAACATCAGCGATCGGATAAGAGTCATCTCATTGCAAGTCGAATTCGACCAACTCTAGAACAAATTGCCAAAAAATATCATGCTGCGGTCAAAGTCGTAGAGGTCCCACCAGGGCCACCCGTACTCTCACCGATTGTTGCTGAAATCTATGGCCCTAATTCAGAAGGTAGGCTTCAAGTTAGCAAGTCTGTCAGAGCAGCATTTGAAAAGACTGAAGGCATAGTTGACATTGATGACAGCAGTATTGCTAAATCACCAAAACAATTTTTAGTGATAAATCGCCAAAAAGCGAGTTTGATGGGCGTTTCCCAGCAAGCCATTGTGACAACCCTAAGGGCTGCCTTATCGGGAGAGGATGTTACCTATATTCATGATGCATCAAAATATCCCGCCCCCACAGAAATTAGACTTCCTGAGAGCAAACAAGATTCTTTAAATGAACTACTAAAGCTCACCGTCAGGAATTCCCAACGAGAAGCAATTCCTTTAAGCCAATTAGTGTCTATTGTTGATGCCGATCGTGAACAAACGATCTACCATAAAGATCTCTTACCCGTAAGCTACGTCATAGCAGATACCGCCGGAAAGATTGATAGCCCCTTGTATGGCTTATTCAAGGCAAGAGACTTCACTCAAAAAATTCAGGGCCCCCAAGGGCATCAAGTTGAAGAATTTTTTACAAAAGCCCCAATGGACCCTTATCAAAGGTACGCAATTAAATGGGATGGTGAATGGCAAATAACGTATGAAACCTTTCGAGATATGGGGGCAGCCTATGCTGTCGGACTCATTTTGATTTATTTATTAGTTGTAGCGCATTTTGGATCATATTTAACACCCCTCATTATCATGGCGCCTATTCCGCTAACGATCATTGGCGTAATGCCTGGGCATGCCTTATTGGGAGCTCAATTTACAGCAACCTCAATGATAGGAATGATTGCGCTAGCTGGAATCATTGTGCGTAACTCAATATTGTTGGTAGATTTCATTAACCTCCAAGTACGAGAAAATATACCCTTTAAAGATGCGGTAGTTAATGCTGCAATCACCAGGGCTCAACCGATAGCGCTTACGGGACTGGCGGCTATGCTTGGCGCATTCTTCATATTAGATGACCCCATCTTCAACGGGCTTGCAATTTCCTTAATTTTTGGAATTTTGATATCCACCGCTCTGACATTGATCGTTATTCCCATGCTGTATTACTCGGCGTATTCACAGCGGGTGAATGAAATTATTCAATCTGGCCATGAATAACATTAAGAATCTGAGATGAAACACCATACAAACCCGAAAGGTAGCATGATGAAAATCCGCAGCATTAGACCATTTGCAGCTGCAGCCATTGCTTTACTGTGTATTTCTGCGACTTCTACAAAAGCAACAAGCTTAATTGAAGTATGGCAAGAGGCACAAAATCGAGATCCGGAATTTATTGCAAGCAGATATGAGCAAATGGCTGGCGAGAAACGTCGAGATCAAGGGACCTCCTTATGGCTGCCTAGCCTGAATTTAACCGCCCTTACTGGTAGCATGAGTTACAACACCTCCACAACGGGGGCGCAATTTTATGCTCCAAGCATGGGAACAATTAATGGCGCCACATTTAATACTTCAATTAATAATGGATTTGTTAATCGCTATGCTGTCGGTGCGACTCAATCAATATACAACCTTGAGCGTCTTGCCCAAAGCAGACAGTTAAATTATTCTGCAGACGCTTCGGATTTGGGGGCCCAAATTGCCAGTCAAAATCTGATATTGCTAGTTGCTGAGCGCTATTTTGAAGTGCTTAGCGCTGAAGAGGCGGTGCGATTAATCAGTAAACAAGAGTTGGCTATTGAAAATACTCGTCTGCAGATAGAAAAACGATTCAAGCTTGGAGATGCCAGCCAAACAGACATGCAGGAAGCAAATGAAAGACTTGAAACTGTAAAAGTACGCTCCTTAGATGCTAAAAATAATCTCGCTATCAAAAAACTCGCATTACAAGATTTATTTGGGACTGCTGTAAAAATTGACAAATCTAAGATTGGATTGAATACAGGGCAAATGACAATTGCAAGTCTCGAAACATATGTTAGCAAGCTGAAGTCACAAAATATTCAATTGCAAATGCTTTCTGTCCAAGAAAAGGCTGCAAAAGAAGAGGCTGCGAAGTATGAAGCAATAGCATCACCTAAACTTGATGCCGTTGCTCAAACAGCAAAAGATAGTCTTAATGGCTCTGGTAACTTTGGTCCGGCTAACAATACCGCAACTAATAACTACCTTGTAGGTCTTCAACTATCCATACCCATTTATACCGGCGGATATAGAAGCGCTAAGCATGAGGAGTCTCTATTGTTGGTAGAAAAAACGAAGGCGCAATATAAGCAATCAGAGCAAAACCTAGAAAGGGCTCTGAGATCCATTTGGCAATCTCTTTACACCGCAAAAGATAAGCTTAATGGATTAGCTAACGCCAAAAAGACTGGTGAAGCAAGACTGAATTCGACTCGCCTTGGGTATTCCAACGGATCACGCACAACGATGGAGCTTCTCGCTGCAGAGAGTGATTTAATTGCCAACGAATACATGCTTTACATGGAAAAGGTCAATTACCTACTCAATAGATTGCGGTTAGCTGCGCTCTCTGGTGAAATTTCTGAACAGAATCTTAGAGAGGCAAATGCTTATCTACAGTAAGCAATCACACACTATTACTTACAAGCTTTTTATACAAAAAGCCATCAAAATAAATGCCAAGAGCGCACACCCCCCCGAAAATAAAAATGCATATAGCGGTGCTACAGATTCATAAATCTAGCCAAAGATAAATGAGGTCTCAATGCAACGCCCTAAAGTCCAAGTTCGAGGTACTGCAGGCCTTTTCTTAAATCCCTTGATATAAGTAATGCAAATGTTCCAAATAATTTGAATAACATAGTCACCCCTAATGAATGGTCCACCTTTAATGCAGACGATGCCTGGATTAAAGTGTTTGATTTAAATCAAACCATCCAAATATGATTGGCGGAGATAATAAGTTCATGATTTAAATCAAGATGCATAAAGAATTAATGACTAGATTTTTAACCACCATTAGGGCTTCATATGAAATTCAATAAGCTTTTACCAATAATCCTCATCACCCCATTTTTTGCCATTGCGCAAACCGACGATATTGGTAAAAAGTATGACGTCGATAGCCTGCCTAATGATCACTATGGTCGTTTAGTGCGCTATGGAAAACATTTATCCGAAAAAACATTTGAAGTTATTGGACCGGAAGTTGCTGATAAAAAAATGCGCTATGCTGGCAATAACTTAGCATGCACCAACTGCCATCAAGATGCCGCAACAAAAAAGTTTGCTATGCCATGGGTTGGTGCGCAAGCAACATTTCCCCAATATAGGGGGCGTGAAAATGATGTCAGCACTATTGAAGAACGGGTGAATGGCTGCATGGAAAGGAGTATGAATGGAAAAGTTCTTCCATTTGATAGCCGAGAAATGAAAGCTTTTGCCACCTACATTCACTTCTTATCTAAAGGTGTTCCAGTAGGCAGTGCTGTTGAGGGTCAGGGATTGCCAAAATTCACTCCTCCAGACAGAGCATCTAATCTAGCGTCAGGCGAGAAGGTGTATGCTGAAAAATGTGCGGCATGTCATGGTCAAGATGGTGCTGGACTTAGGAACGGGAAAGTGGGTGAGGCAAAAGGTTATACATTCCCACCGCTATGGGGCAAGGATACTTTCAATAACGGAGCTGGAATGAACCGTTTATTAACGGCTGCAGCATTCATCAAAACCAATATGCCACTTGGCTCATCGCATGGTCAGTCTCTGCTATCTGACGAGCAAGCTTATGATGTAGCTGGCTATATCCTAAGTAAGCCACGTCCAGTCAAATCTAATTTAGATAAAGATTTTCCTGCTCGCTGGAATAAGCCAGTTGATGCGGCATTCCCCCCTTATGTAGATGGCGCCTCCGCTGAGCAGCATAAGTACGGCCCATTCCAACCGTTAATGGAAAACATGAAGCGATTGAAACCTGTTTTGGATAAGGGCGCCTAGGCTTACCCACGCACATTTTTATATGCCAACCATTACTTAAAGTAATGCCAAAAAAATACCAACCCGAAGGTTGGTATTTTCATTTCTGGTGGGCCCACCAGGACTTGAACCTGGGACCAAAGGATTATGAGTCCTCTGCTCTAACCAACTGAGCTATAGGCCCATGAAGCTAATTTTAGTTGCACATTTTTTTGGTCAAACAAGCGTCAAAAAAACGTGCAAACTGTAGAAGCGGTGTAGAAGCAATCTTTTACTACTACACCACGTACAACCTGTTGAAACATAAGAGGTTTAAGCGCAAACAACTCACGGTTAAATCTTTTATGAGTCCTCTGCTCTAACCAACTGAGCTATAGGCCCGTTAGTCTTTGGCTCAATCTTCCTCGAGGAAGGTCTTGAGCTTATCGCTACGACTTGGGTGACGCATCTTGCGTAAAGCCTTGGCTTCAATTTGGCGGATACGCTCACGAGTCACATCAAACTGTTTGCCCACTTCTTCTAGAGTATGGTCTGTACTCATCTCCACACCAAAGCGCATACGCAATACTTTTGCTTCACGTGGTGTTAACGAATCCAACACATCTTTTACAACATCGCGCATAGAGTCATGCAATGCTGCCTCAGAAGGCGCCAAGGTATTGCCGTCTTCAATGAAATCGCCCAAATGTGAATCTTCATCGTCACCAATTGGTGTTTCCATCGAGATTGGCTCTTTGGCAATCTTCATGATCTTGCGAATCTTATCTTCTGGAATCTCCATCTTCAATGCCAATGTTGCTGCATCTGGCTCATGACCAGTTTCCTGCAAGATTTGACGGCTGATACGGTTCATCTTGTTGATGGTTTCAATCATGTGTACAGGGATACGGATCGTACGCGCTTGATCGGCAATCGAACGGGTAATCGCCTGACGAATCCACCAAGTTGCATAGGTAGAGAACTTATAACCACGGCGGTATTCAAACTTATCTACCGCTTTCATCAAACCGATGTTGCCTTCTTGAATCAAGTCCAAGAATTGCAATCCACGGTTGGTGTATTTTTTCGCAATAGAAATTACCAAACGCAAGTTCGCTACCGTCATCTCACGCTTAGCTTCGCGGGCACGCTTCTCGCCAGCGATCATCTGCTTGTTGACTTCTTTGAGCTCAGGCAATGGAATCACGACATTTTTCTGAATGTCGATGAGCTTTTGTTGCAATTCTTGAATCGCTGGAACGTTACGCTGCAAGAGTGCGCTATAAGGCTTGCCTTCTTTGAGCAACTTATCTGTCCAGCCTAAGTTCATAGACATCTTTGGGAAGTCTTTGAGAACATCACCACGGTTTACGCCCACTTTATCCACTAACAAACTGACGATACCGCGCTCTAATTTCCAAACTTGATCCACTTGAGCGCGCATAGTGTCACATAACTTCTCAACACTCTTAGCAGTCAAACGGAAACCAAGTAACTCAGCACGAATCGCTGCTTGCGCTTTCACATAAGCTGGGCAGTTGTAACCCTCTTTATCAAAAGCACGACGCATTTTTTCAGCTTGCGTACGAACAATTGCAAATTTCTCTAAGGAGATTTGCTTTAATTCTTCGAGTTGCTTAGCGTTGGCTGTTGCAGCGCCACCGCCTCCGCCGCCACCCTCGTCGTCGCCATCTTCATCGCCGACTTCAGCATCAGGATCAACCTCTGGCTCATCAGGTCCAAGCTTAATATCTTCAGCATTTGGATCTACTAAGCCATCAACAAATTGATCGATCTCTAATTCGCCAGCGGCGATCTTGTCAACGTTACTTAAAATTTCTGCAATCGTTACAGGACATGCAGACAAGGCCATAACCATGTCCTTAAGACCTGCTTCAATCTTTTTAGCAATGACGATCTCGCCTTCGCGAGTCAATAAGTCCACCGTACCCATTTCACGCATATACATACGTACTGGATCGGTAGTGCGACCAAATTCAGAATCTACAGTAGACAATGCTGCTTCAGCCTCTTCTTCAGCCTCTTCTTCTGAAGCTGCCGCTGCTGTAGTGTCAGACAAGATCAATGTTTCTGCGTCTGGCGCTTGTTCGTAAACAGTAATACCAATGTCGTTTAACAGACTGATCAACGTTTCTAATGCATCGGCATCAGACAATTCATCAGACATCACGTCATTCATCTCGCCATGGGTTAGGTAACCCTTGGACATACCCATCTTGATCAATGTCTTTAAGCGAGCGCGGCGCAACTCTTGCTGCTCTTCAGTACCCAACTGCTGTGCAGCGAATTCTTTTAAGAGCGCCTTTTCTTTGGCTTTACGCTCACGCGCTTTTTGACGATCTGTTAATACTGGCTCAGCGCCATCTGCAGGCGCTTCCTTGGCCTTGCGACCACGCTTTTTTTCTTCTTGAGGAGCCACTTCAGCCTCAAGCGCTTTTGCTTTTTTGCCTTTTAATTCTTTTGGATCTTCAGCCTTACCCTTTTTTGCCAGTTTTTCATCTTTTACAGATGCCTTAGTAACTGGCTTTGCAGGAGTCTTGCCTTTTGATGCTGGTTTAGCAGGAGCCTTAGCAACAACTTTTGATTTTGGTGCTGGCTTAGCTGGTACTTTAGCTTTCACAGCGGTTTTTGCCTTAGGCGCTGGTTTAGCAGGAGCCTTAGCAACAACTTTTGATTTTGGTGCTGGCTTAGCTGGTGCTTTAGCTTTCACAGCGGTTTTTGCCTTAGGTGCTGGTTTAGCAGGGGCCTTAGCAACAACTTTTGATTTTGGTGCTGGCTTAGCTGGTGCTTTAGCTTTCACAGCGGTTTTTGCCTTAGGTGCTGGTTTAGCAGGGGCCTTGGCTTTTGGGGCTGGTTTAGCAGATTTTTTTGTCTTGGTATTAGGCATTTGTTAGCACTTACTCACATTACTGTTATTGATCGCGACCGTTTATGCACAGCCCCGTAGTCCACTTACCCAAAATTTCCTAAAAACTAAGCGCAAGTGGCTGAATTAATTCGTTTTTTTCTTGGGAACAGAGGATTATAGTCGATTGCGACTTTTTTGACCCCGGCTTGGCTAAAAATATTGGGTATTTTTAGGTCATTTCTGGGGGAATTTCAGTAAATCTCAGGCAAATTTAAGCTTTTCACCCAATTCTCGATAACGGGCCTTATCTTGCTCGCTGGCACCCCCCCCAGCAATTTTTTGGGCAATTTCAGTCATTTCTTGCTTTAGGGTCACTTTTTCCAGTTTTCCAAAAGCACCTTCTAGATCTGCAGCGGCACCCTCAAGCTCAAGATCACTACCCATAATACGTTTTCTGAGCACTTCATACATGGATGCAAGTTCACTGCGGGAGAGTTGATCCTGGAACATCGCAAAAGATCCTGCGCCAACGGTCAACTTACCGCTTTCATCTGGGATGAGCTCAACCTGATCACATTGCGCTAGCAAATCGGTCATCAACATCAAAGCATTTGCAGATCGTTGTTCTGCTGCCTTTAATGCCAAAGCACGCTTACTCTCATTTAATGCTTTTCCTAAATGTGGAAACTGAATGAGCACACGCAAAATTTGTTCAGCCAAATCCATCGGTGCTTTAGGTGGCTCAATGGCTTGAGTGGCCACTCGTTTTGCCGAACCCTTTGAAGCTTGCCATGGCGCCCCTTGTCGATTGCTACCAGAAAAAGAATTTGGATAATTTGGGTTATTGGAATTTCCCGTGCCACCAGGGTGACTTGTGCCATAAGTTGATCTTGCTGTTGTCGCTTGATATCCAGATGGCTGCACTGGCGCTGGAACGATACTCAGACCACAGAATGATTCCAACTCAGCAGGAGTGGTGTTGGTGCGGATAGCTAACTCACGCAACATTTGCGTGCGTAGCGCAATCGGGGGCATCGATAACAATAAAGGCTTGGCCGCATGGTGTGTCTGCGCCCTGCCTTCTGGTGTAGTTAGATCATGACCTTCGCTTGCCACCTTAAAGAAAAAACTCGAGAGCGACATGGCTTCTTTGATTGCTTTTTCAAAGGCTGTCTCGCCATACGCTCTGACATAACTATCCGGGTCATGCTCTGTTGGCAAAAATAAGAAACGAATTTCTTTATCGTCAGACATCAGTGGCAAGCAAGCTTCAAGTGCACGCTGCGCTGCACGTTGCCCTGCTGCATCACCATCAAACGAAAAAACCACTTTATCGGTTTGGCGCAATAGCATGCGCACATGATTGGCAGTGCATGCAGTACCCAACGTTGCCACTGCATTTGGGAAACCCAACTGCGCAAGTGCAACCACGTCCATGTAGCCTTCGCAAACGAGCACATATTCTTTGGCGCGTATGGCTTGTCTTCCTTCAAACAATCCGTAGAGCGTATTGCCTTTAGAGAACAAGGGCGTTTCAGGAGAGTTTAAATATTTTGGTTCGCCTTGATCCAGGATGCGGCCACCAAACCCAATCGTCTGACCTTTTGGATTACGAATTGGGAACATGATGCGGTCTCGGAAACGGTCATAACGTTTTACAGGTGCCCCCTCTGACTGTTCCCCCTGAATAATCAAGCCACCCTCAACAAGCGTTTTGGCAATGTCATCATTCGAGTAAGAGCCAAATACCGCTTCAAGTCCTTGCCAACCATCTGGGGCATAGCCAAGAGCATAACGTTTTGCGATCTCACCAGTTAGGCCGCGCCCTTTGAGATAGTCAACTGCACGGGTGCTTCCTTTGAGTTGTTGGCGATACCAATCGGCTGCTGAACTCATCACTTCACTGAGCGCCATGGCTTGCTGTTGACGCGCAACATCATTTGCGCTGCGCTCTTCACGAGGAACATCTAAGCCAGCAGAGCGCGCAAGCTCTTCAATCGCGTCCACGTAACCTAAGCCGGAATACTCCATCAAGAAACTAATGGCAGATCCATGGGCGCCACATCCAAAGCAGTGATAGAACTGCTTAGTAGGTGATACTGAAAATGATGGTGACTTTTCTGAATGAAAGGGGCACAGGCCTTGATAGTTTGCGCCCGCTTTTTTTAACTTTACATGCTGCCCAACCACATCAACAATATCAACCCGATTTAAAAGATCAGCAATGAAGGATTGTGGAATGAGCGCCATACAATCAGTATGAAACGGTTTGGAAGGTTTTGCTAGTTAGTAAAGCGGCTTACTTTGCCAATGCAGCTTTAACCAAGCCAGACACTTTGCCCATATCAGCCTTGCCGGCTAATTGAGCTTTTAAAGCGCCGATCACTTTACCCATATCTTGTGGTCCTGCAGCACCAGTCGCAGCTACTGCCGCAGCTACTGCCGCTTGCACTTCTGCATCTGACATTTGCGCTGGCAAATAGGCTTGCAAGATAGTCATCTCGGCGGACTCAACTGCTACTAAATCATCGCGTCCTGCTTTTTCAAACTGAGAAATCGAATCTTTACGTTGCTTAATCATTTTTTCAACGGTAGCAATCACTGCAGCATCATCGAGCACGATGCGATCATCTACTTCGCGTTGCTTGATTGCAGCCAATAAAAGACGAATGGTTCCTAAGCGCGCAGTTTCTTTAGCACGCATGGCAGATTTCATATCTTCAGTGATTTGATCTTTCAAACTCATAGAGTGATCCTAGTTTTCTGAGGTGGTGATTAAAAAGCAAAAACCCGCTGCGTTTCACCGTCAGCGGGTTTCAAAGCTTCTCGGTGAAGAGAGCTTTAAATTCTATTAGTAAAGCTTCTTCGGCAACATTTGGCTGCGAATACGCTTGTAATGGCGCTTAGCAGCTGCAGCCTTTTTACGCTTACGCTCAGCCGTTGGCTTCTCGTAAAACTCGCGTGCACGCAAGTCTGTCAAAAGACCATTTTTCTCAATGGTGCGCTTGAAACGGCGCAATGCCACTTCAAATGGTTCGTTTTCGCGAAGGCGGACTGTAGTCATACTTATTTAACTCGTATATGCTCGATAGGTATCGAAAAATTAACTGAATTGCGATTCTAGCACGACCAAGCAAAAAAATGATTGTTTTAGGCATAGAAACTTCCTGTGACGAGACTGGGGTGGCGATTTACGACACAAGCCCTTGGGAAGCAGGAAAACCAGCGTTTTTAGGCATTCTAGGCCAGGGTTTGCACTCTCAAATCGCTATGCACCGCGATTATGGGGGTGTTGTTCCTGAATTGGCTTCTAGGGACCATATTCGCCGAGTTTTGCCCCTTTTAGGCCAATCTTTGAGCCAATCTGGCCTCAAATTGGACGATATTGACGCCGTTGCCTTTACTCAAGGGCCAGGCTTAGCAGGTGCGCTATTGGTGGGTAGCGCCTTTGCCAAATCCTTAGCGCAAGGTCTCAATTTGCCCACAATCGGGGTTCATCACCTCGAAGGCCATCTACTTTCTCCGCTTTTAGGCCAAACGGCTCCGCAATTTCCTTTTATTGCCCTACTGGTTTCTGGGGGACATACCCAACTCATGAAAGTTTCCGGCATTGGCCAATATGAACTCCTGGGCGAGACTTTGGATGATGCCGCTGGCGAAGCCTTTGACAAAACTGCCAAATTACTAGGTCTTGATTACCCAGGGGGCGCAGCCATTTCTAAGTTAGCCGAGAAAGGTCGTGTCGGCATTTTTGATTTACCAAAACCCATGTTGCACTCGGGTGATCTGGATTTTTCTTTTTCAGGACTCAAGACTGCTGTTTTAAATCAAGTCAAAAAGTTTGAAGCGCAATCAGTGACCGATCCGAATGTAGTGGCGCAGTTTCATGCAGACCTTGCAAGAAGTTTTGTTGATGCCATCGTCGCTGTCTTAGTGAGCAAATCTGAGAAAGCACTCAAGCAAACCGGATGCAAACATCTCGTCCTGGCTGGTGGTGTCGGCGCTAATTTACAACTGCGCAATGCATTAAATGAAAAAGCACAGGCAATTAAATTTGAGGTGCACTATCCGCCACTAGAGTTATGCACTGATAACGGCGTCATGATTGCCTTCGCTGGTGCACTACGTATGCTGAGTAAAAATAATGGCTCTACAAAATCTGGAGCCTTTGATGTGAAACCCCGCTGGGATTTACAAAGCAATAATTTGACTTAATTCAGCCCAGTCCTAGTGCGCTTTATTTCTGGTGTGAAATTCTGGCAAAAGCGCTGTGGTTGTGAATCGACTCAAAGTTCTCGGCCTCAACTACAAACGACTGAATACGCTGATCTGCTTTTAAACGCCCAGCAACATCGCGTACTAAATCTTCAACAAATTTAGGATTGCTGTAAGAATGCTCCGTCACCCACTTTTCATCTGGGCGCTTAAGCAAACCCCAAAGCTCGCTTGATGCTTCGCTCTCAGCGGCTGCAACTAAATCTTCTACTGTCATCTGGGTTGCTGAGTCCAAAGTCACGGTCATCGTGACATGTGAGCGCTGATTATGTGCACCAAATTCTGAAATCTCTTTTGAACATGGGCATAAACTCATTACCGGCACTTGCGCACGCAAACCTAACTCGACATCACTTGCACCAGCCGCATTTTGTTTGGCTGTTGCCATCCAAGTCACTTCGTAATCCATCAAGCTCTCAACACCGGAAACGGGTGCCGCTTTTTTGACAAAGTGTGTATAGGTAAATTGCACATGACCTTCTTTGGCGTCAAGCAAAGGCAACATCTCACGCACTAAAGCAACCACTGTTGCGCTATCAACGGCTTGATCTTGTTTTTGCAAGAGCGCCATAAAGCGAGACATGTGAGTACCCTTCACATGCGCAGGCAAAGCGACATCCATCTCAAAAGTTCCTACAGATGGAAAGTTGCCAGTTTTGCTACGAATCGTTAATGGGTGACGCACACCACGAATACCGACTTGCTCAATTGGCATTGCGCGCTTGTCCAAAGTGGACTGCACGTCAGGCATTGCACTGGCTTTGAGGAAGGCGGGGTTCATGTCATTCATGGCTCTATTTTCAAGCAAAACGAGCTTATTTGCCTGAAATCACCGAATTTGCCACGAATACCGCTGGAAAACGCTGCTTTATGGAGTTTGTAATGCCCTCTACATCTAGGCCACACTTGGTCATGAGCAACTGATAGTCGCCATGCTCAATGAATTCATCGGGAAGACCTAACTGAAGTAAGGGCTTCTGAATACCCAATTTTGTGAGCGCCTCTAGGCAAGCGCTACCTGCGCCACCAGCAATGGCACCATCTTCAATCGTGACAAAGTAATCATGATCTGCTGCTAGCGATTGAATCAACTCAAGGTCTAATGGTTTTACAAAACGCATGTTAGCAACCGTGGCATCCAAACTCTCAGCAGCTTCTAAAGCACTATAGAGCAAGGTACCAAATGCCAAAATTGCTACCCTCTTACCAGTGGGCGCCGTTGACTTACGACGAATCTCACCCTTACCTAATGGCAAAGTGCGCAACTCTGTTGATGGAATAGCACCTACTCCGGAACCACGTGGATAACGCACTGCGGTTGGATGTGGTTGATGAAATGCAGTTGTTAATAAATCACGGCACTCTGCTTCATCGGCTGGCGTCATCACCAACATATTTGGAATGCATCGTAAAAAGGGAATGTCGTATGCTCCCGCATGCGTTGCGCCGTCGGCTCCGACTAATCCCGCACGATCTAGCGCAAACAAAACTGGCAGATCTTGCAAAGCCACATCATGAATCAACTGGTCATAAGCGCGTTGCAAGAAAGTGGAATAGATTGCCACCACTGGCTTCATGCCTTCACATGCCATACCTGCCGCAAAGGTCACCGCATGTTGCTCGGCAATACCCACATCGTAGTAACGCTTTGGAAAATTCTTCTCGAACTCTACCAAACCAGAACCTTCACGCATTGCGGGAGTAATGCCAATCAACATTGGATCAGCATGGGCCATATCACAAAGCCATTCACCAAATACTTGAGTGAAGGTTTTTTTGCTTGCGGCTACTTTTTTGACGCCTTCCTGCGGATTAAACTTGCTCGGGCCGTGATACAAAACTGGGTCAGCTTCTGCTAACTCATAACCCTGACCTTTTTTGGTTACAACATGCAAGAACTGTGGCCCGCGACCTTCCAATGCTAAACGCCGCACGTTTTGCAACATCGGCACAAGCGCATCTAAATCATGTCCATCGATAGGGCCGAAATAGTTAAAACCAAATTCTTGAAAGATTGTCGCTGGTGACACCATGCCTTTAGCATGATCCTCTAGGCGTTTTGCAAACTCACGTAATGGCGGCGCAATTGACAGGACGCTATCAATACCTTTTTTGGTAGTTGAGTAAATATTGCCACTGAGTAATCGCGCAAGATGGCGATTGAGCGCGCCCACTGCTGGTGAAATCGACATATCGTTGTCATTCAAAATCACCACAAGAGGTAAGTCGTCATAGACGCCGGCATTATTCATTGCCTCAAAAGCCATGCCACCGGTCATCGCGCTATCGCCAATCACCGCAACCGCTACCTGACGCTCACCTTTGGTTTGGAATGCACGCGCCATTCCCATCGCCGCAGAAATACTGGTTGAAGAGTGCCCCGTGCCAAAAGCATCAAACTCACTCTCTGCGCGGTGCGGGAAGCCTGAAAGACCTTTGTATTGACGTAAGGTATTCATGCGCTCACGACGGCCTGTCAAGATTTTGTGCGGGTAACTTTGATGACCAACATCCCAAACGATCCGATCGCGTGGCGTATCAAATACATAGTGCAAAGCAATCGATAACTCGACCGTTCCCAAATTGGAGGACAAGTGACCTCCCGTTTTGGATACTGAATCAAGTACAAATTGACGCAACTCATCCGCGAGGGCTGGCAGCTCATCGCGCGTCAGCTTTTTGAGATCATCAGGAGAGTTAATCGAAAGTAAGGTCATTCTGTTATTACATGAATTCTTTATTTAGCTCTATTGACTACCAATAGCGCTAAATCTTTTAGAGCTTGGGCTTGATTGCCAAAACCATCCAGACTACGCATGGCGATTTCTTGCAATTCTTTAGCCTGTTGCTGTGCATAGTCTAAACCCATCAAGGTGACATAGGTGGGCTTGTTGGCAGCCGCGTCTTTTCCAGCAGTCTTTCCCAGCGTTTGACTATCAGCCGTTGCATCTAAGACATCGTCGATAATTTGAAAGGCTAAACCCAGCGCATTTGAGTACTGATTGAGCTGCTTGAGCTGATCGGCATTTAGCTTAGCCGCGATTCCGCCTAACTCAACAGCGCAAGATAACAATGCGCCCGTTTTCATGGCATGCATTTGCTGAAGACCTGTCAAATCTAATTTTTTGCCAACGCTTTCAAGATCAATTGCCTGGCCACCTGCCATGCCACGTGATCCCGATGCAGCAGCCAAACAGGCAATCATTTGCAGGCGTGCATTTGCATCTCCAGGCGAATTAGCCAATACCTCAAAGGCGCGCGTCTGCAATGCATCGCCAACTAATAATGCAGTTGCTTCATCAAACGCTTTATGAACAGTAGGTCTACCTCGACGCAAATCATCGTCATCCATACAGGGCATATCGTCATGCACTAATGAATACGCATGAATACATTCCACCGCTACAGCAGCAGCATCGAGCATTTCTGTTTTTTGTGCAGAGGATTCTCCTAACTGCCCAGCAGCGTAAACCAGCAAAGGACGAATACGTTTACCGCCGCCCTGCGCGGCATATCGCATCGCCTCATGTAAGCGCTGTGGAGTGGTTTGCGGTAAATCCAGCAATCGATCTAAGGCAGACTCCACTCGCTCGGAGTGTGAAACAAGCCACTCTTGAAATGAAATCGCTGTCAATTAAGCCTCAAACACGCGCACTTGCTGTTCTACTTGGGCCAAAACGCCTTGGCAATGTTTAAGCAGAGCTGCGCCACGCTGATACGCCAATAAGGTCTCTTCAAGGGAAAATTTTCCTGACTCCATATCAGAAATGAGCTTCTCCAGCTCTTTTACTGCCTGCTCATAACGTAAATCTGGGTCAATTTGGACCTCAAGACCTGCTTTTGAACTTTCTGACTTTTTGCTTGCCATAAGCGGTTTCCTTCATATTCCCAATACGGATAGCCCTACATATTAAAGCGAGAAGACGCTTGCATGGGTATAATTCCCCCCTTCCTTTCCAATATCGATCCGTCGATGGTTGGATTGGTTATTCCGCTTAGCTTCGGCTGACGTTTTCGGGGGTGGGGAGAATGACTAATCTGGCTACCGCGCAGCAGCTTGCGCCGTCCAATCTACAACTGCCGGTTTCGGCATATTTTGACGCTGACCTATATCAGCGGGAAATTGAACTGCTTTTCAAGCAGGGTCCTGGCTATGTTGGCCACGAACTCATGGTGCCTGACGTTGGCTCCTATCAAACTTTAAGTGCTGAGAACGAGGGTCGTATTCTGGTGCGCAATCAAGAGGGTATTGAACTGCTCTCCAATGTTTGCCGTCATCGCCAAGCGCTCATGCTAAATGGCAAAGGCAAAACAGAAAATATTGTTTGCCCACTGCATCGCTGGACTTATGACTTGGGCGGCAATTTATTAGGCGCACCTCACTTTGCAGACAAGCCTTGTTTAAATCTTGGCAAATCACCACTGCAAAATTGGCAAGGTCTCCTGTTTGAGGGTCCGCGAGATGTTCGCAGTGATCTCGCAAAACTGGGTGTTGCTGATGATCTCAAGTTTGATGGATACATGCTTGACCATGTTGAAGTGCACGATTGCAACTACAACTGGAAAACATTTATCGAGGTTTACCTTGAGGACTATCACGTCGTTCCTTTTCATCCAGGCCTTGGCAAATTTGTTTCTTGCGAAGACTTGCACTGGGAATTTGGTGAGTGGCATAGCGTACAAACCGTTGGCATTCATAAAGACTTACAAAACCCTGGTTCACAAACTTACCGTCACTGGCATGAGGCTGTATTGCGCCAATTTAATGGCAAGACTCCACGACATGGAGCAATCTGGCTCACCTACTACCCCAACGTGATGGTCGAATGGTATCCAGGCGTACTCTGCGTTTCTACCTTACACCCTATGGGTGTTAACAAAACACGCAATATTGTTGAGTTCTACTACCCAGAAGAGATCGCTCTATTCGAACGGGAATTTGTGGAAGCGGAGCGCGCTGCCTATATGGAAACTTGCATTGAAGATGATGAAATTGCTGAGCGCATGGATCAAGGTAGAGCAGCACTACTTGCGCGAGGGGTAAATGAGGTTGGCCCTTATCAAAGCCCGATGGAAGATGGCATGCAACATTTTCATGAGTGGTATCGACGCGTGATGAACTTTCAAGGCGCATAATCTACATACACACTTCTCGCCACCAACGTATTAGTTAAATAGGAAGCATCATGACTCCTCTAATTACTGCAAACCAGTTAGAAGAAATCATTAATAGTGGCGAGAACGTATTACTCTGTGATTGCCGTTTTGATTTAGTAGATACCCAAGCTGGCAAAAAAGCTTACGAAGAAAGCCATATTCCTGGCGCGATTTATGTAGATCTCGATCAAGACTTGTCAGGCACCAAGACTGGCAAGAATGGCAGACATCCATTACCCACACCTGAAGCGTGGGCACAAACCAAGACCCGCTTAGGCATTAACCCAAACACCTTGGTGGTTGCTTACGACAAACAAGGCTCTGTTTACGCTAGTCGCCTATGGTGGATGCTTAAAGCTAGCGGGCACGCTAATGTTCAAGTATTAAATGGTGGTCTAGATGCTTGGAATGGCCCCATGGGTACAGTGCCTCGCAAACCCACACCATTAAGCACGCCCGTAGCAGCAAGACCCTATGAAGGACTGGTGCTGCTAGATGAAGTTGTTCGTAATTTGCAATCTAAGAGCCATATCGTGATTGACGCACGAGCCAATGATCGCTTTCATGGGCAAAACGAAACGTTAGATCCAGTGGGTGGTCACATTCCTGGTGCCATCAATCATTTCTTTAAAGACAACCTATCGGCTACTGCTTTTAAGTCAGCAGAACAATTGTTTAAAGACTTCGTGGAACTACTCGGCTCACATAAACCAGGGCAAGTGATTCATCAATGTGGCTCTGGCGTGACTGCCTGTCACAACCTTCTGGCAATGGAAGTTGCTGGTCTCAAAGGCTCACGTCTTTACGCTGGTAGCTGGAGTGAGTGGTGTGCCGACAGCAGCAGACCGATTGAAATTTAATTCGGTTTAGTGAATTAGCGACAGTAAGACAACGAATCCAACGCCACAAGCAATCAATATCGTTTGCCGTAGTGACTCGGCCCAGTGTGGACGACGATGCATTTGCGGAATCAAATCGCTTACGGCGATATAAATAAAACTACTAGAAGCAATTACCAATAAATACGGCATCGCTGCATGGGCTTTTTCTAAGAAGAAATACGCCAGCACACCACCTATCACTGCTGCCAAGCCACAAATACAGTTGTATAGCAAAGCACGAGTCCGTGAAAAACCTGCGTTTAACAAGACAATAAAATCACCGATCTCTTGTGGAATCTCATGCGCAATGATGGCAATCGCAGTAAAGATGCCGACCTGATAATCGGCCATGAATGCGGCGGCAATCAAAATACCATCCACAAAATTATGCAAACCATCACCTACCAAAATCATCCAACCACTACGCCCTGCGTTCTCTGCATCATGACCATGATGGTGGTGATGGCCATCACCTTCGTGATGATGATCATGGCGCAAAAGCGCAATCTTTTCTAATAAGAAAAATCCCAACAAGCCAGCTAACAAAGTTGCAAATAGCAGTTGTGGATTAGTGGACTCCATACTAAAAGCCTCTGGCAAAGAGTGCAGCAATGCTGTGGCTAGTAGGATGCCCACTGATAAACTCACCATGTGATTGACCATCTTTGCCAGCAAAGCTAAAGAGCAGCTAGCGGCAACGAGTGCACTCGCAGTGCCCGCAAGCGCCGTTACCAATAGAATGCTTTGTAAGACAGTCATAGGGTATTAAGCAACGCCCATTTTCTTAAACCAAGCAATGCATTTTTCCCAACCATCTTTTGCTGGGCCCTCGCGATAGGTTGCGCGGTAATCAGCATGAAATGCATGCGGCGCATCTGGGTATACCTCGATTACCGATGCTTTTGCAGCAGCATTCTTGGGAGCTGCTTGCGCCAACGCAGCGCGCATCTGCTCAACGCTTTCTAAAGAAATGCCGGTATCAGCACCGCCATATAGCCCCAATACGGGCGCCTTTAAATCAGAGGCCAACTCAACGGGGTGACGTGGACTACCTTCTGTTTTTTCACCAATCAAGCGGCCATACCAAGCCACTCCTGCTTTAACCTGCGGCAAGGTTGCTGAGAGCCAAGTAATACGACCACCCCAACAAAAACCAGTGACACCAACACGCTTTAGATCACCGCCATTCTTCCCGGCCCAAACGAGAGCTGCCTGAAGATCGTTTAATACTTGCGCATCGGGTGTCTTTGCAACAATATTTGACTGAATTTCAGCAACAGTTCCATAAGCATTCGGATCGCCAGCGCGAGTAAAAAATTCAGGTGCGATTGCTAAATATCCCAATTTGGCAAATCGTCTGGTGACATCAGCAATATATTCATGCACGCCAAAAATTTCACTCACAACAATTACGATGGGCAAATTACCTTTAGCTTTTTCAGGACGCGATACATAGGCTGGCATTTGGAAGCTACCTACCGGTATCATTTGCTCGCCTGCCTTAAGCCCCTTGAAATCTGTTTCAATTGCAGCAGCAAGAACTGGATCTGCCGCAGCAACGAAACCTACCCCTAGCGCCGTCACCGCGGTACTTGCCACTGAGGCTTTCATAAAACGTCTTCTACCTTGATCTTGTGTTTTTTCGCTCATGATATTTGTCTCCAAGTGATTTTTTAATGGGCTTCTTCCCAATTATCGCCAATACCGATACTCACAACCAACGGCACTTTTAACTTAGCTACATTGCACATCAAATCCGGTAGTTTTGCTTGCAATAGGTCAATTTCATCCAATGGCACATCAAATACCAATTCATCGTGCACCTGCAGTAAGAGCTTAGTTTTCAGCTTTTCTTTCTCTAGCCAATCTTCCACTGCAACCATCGCTAACTTAATCAGGTCAGCGGCAGTGCCTTGCATCGGCGCATTAATTGCGGCACGCTCTGCACCTTGGCGGCGAGGTCCATTTGACCCCTTAATCTCTGGAAGCCACAAGCGCCTACCAAAAACGGTTTCTACATAACCATTTTCTCTGGCTTCTAGGCGAGTATGCTCCATATACTGCGCCACACCTGGATAACGATCAAAATATTTCGCAATATAGTTTTGCGCAGCAGAGCGCTCAATCCCTAAATTGCCCGCCAAACCAAAGGCACTCATACCGTAGATCAAGCCGAAGTTAATGACCTTGGCATAACGCCGCTGTTCGGAATTGACTTCACTCAAAGGAACACCAAAAATTTCAGCAGCCGTTGCCTGGTGCACATCCTTGCCTTCTTTGAAGGCTGTTAGTAAGTTTTCATCCTCGGCGATGTGCGCCATGATGCGCAGTTCAATTTGCGAGTAGTCGGCAGATAATAATTTGCAACCCTGTGCAGGTACAAAGGCTTCACGAATACGTCGACCTTCTTCAGTGCGCACAGGAATGTTTTGCAAATTGGGGTCGCTTGATGCCAGACGACCTGTCACCGCAGTAGCTTGGGAAAAATTGGTGTGTACACGACCCGTCTTGGAATCAGCCATACGTGGCAATTTTTCAATATAGGTTGACATTAATTTTGCCAAGCCTCGATAGTCCAAAATACGCGCGGGCAAAGGATAGTCCTCTGCCAACTTTTGCAAAACCTCTTCGTCCGTAGAGGGTGCGCCCGATGGCGTCTTTTTAATGATGGGCAACTCTAATTGCCCAAATAAGATTTCTGCAATTTGCTTAGGCGATTGAATATTAAATGGCTGACCAGCAAGTTGATGAATCTCACTCTCTAATTCCAAGAGGCGTTTACCAACTTGTTGGCCTTGCTTACCTAAAAGAGCTGAGTCAATCCGAATACCATTACGCTCCATGACTCCAAGCACATGCATCGCAGGCATTTCAATCTGTTGATACACATACAAGAGTCCGGGATTCGCCTGAATCTGAGGCCATAACTCTTGGTGGAGTCGCAAGGTAATGTCGGCATCTTCAGCCGCATAGTCAGTAGCGACTTGAAGATCTACCTGATCAAAACCAATTTGATGTGCACCCTTGCCGCAAACCTCTTCGTAACGAATCGTTTTCACGCCCAGGTGGCGCTCAGCCATGCTGTCCATATTGTGCGGAAGATGAGACTCGAGCACATAAGATTCCAGCAAGGTATCAAACGCAACGCCGCCCAATGTAATTCCATAGTTCGCAAATACGTGGATGTCGTACTTTAAGTTTTGCCCGACTTTTAAATGCGTTTTACTTTCTAACCAAGACTTCATACGCGACAACACCTGATCACGGCTCAGTTGCGTCTCGCCATTGCGATGTGCCACTGGAATGTAACAAGCTTCTCCTGGTTTTACAGACAATGAGATGCCAACTAATTCCGCGGCTAATGCATCTAGGCTAGTAGTTTCTGTATCAACAGCCGTTAACTCAGCCGCTTCAATTTTTCTCAACCACTTTTCTAAAGTCACTTCATCCGTAACGCACTCATATTGGCGCTCTAGCGAATCTGGTGCAGCTGTTTTTGGTGATGCGCTTACAGCTGCTGTAGATTTTTTTGATTCAACTGCTTCGACTTGATTGCTGATTGGCGTACCGGCTAGATCCAGAGACTCTCCTTCTAGGGCCTCATTGGATGGACTTGCTAACTGCTTTTCTACATCACGCAACCATGTTTTAAATGCATAGCGCTCAAACAAATCTCGCAGTAGAGCAGCATCTTCTGGCTTGGCATGTAAATCATCCAAACCTGGCAAGTGTGGCGACAAATCGCAATCTGTTTTAACGGTGATTAGTTGTCGTGCTTGTGGCAACCAACTGAGCGTTGCACGCAAGTTTTCTCCGACTACACCTTTTACTTGATCTGCATTCGCAATCAAATTATCTAAATTGCCAAACTCTGCCAGCCATTTATTTGCTGTTTTGGGGCCTGCCTTTGGAACGCCAGGAACATTGTCAACGGCATCACCAATGATCGATAAGTAATCCACAATTAACTCTGGTGGAACGCCAAATTTTTCAACCACGCCATCAATGTCTAATTTTTCATTGGTCATCGTATTAATCAGCGTGACCGATGCATTGACTAATTGCGCCAGATCCTTATCACCCGTAGAGATGATGGTTTCCCAACCCGCTTGTGTAGCCTGGCAAGCTAAGGTACCAATCACATCGTCAGCCTCCACCCCCGATACCATTAATACAGGCCAGCCCAATGCCTTAACCATCAAATGAATTGGCTCAATTTGCTTGACCAAATCCTCGGGCATAGGAGAGCGATGGGCCTTGTATTCTGGGTACATCTCATCCCGGAAGGTTTTCCCTTTAGCGTCAAATACGCAAGCAATATGGTCGGCTTTTAGCTCCGAACGGGCACGGCGCATCATATTGACCATGCCATATATAGCCCCCGTGGGCTCTCCAGCCCCATTTCTTAGGTCGGGCATGGCATGGAAGGCGCGATAGAGGTAGCTAGAGCCATCTACCAACAAGAGTCTATGTTTCGTCATACCGCAATCGTACAATCTAGTTAACAATTACCTACAGGACGGATTAATCAACTGCCCAAAAGTAGGCCAAAAAAGGTGAAAAATGATGCATGCCCTAACAAACGTAATTAGCCATATCTTGAGCCAAAGTCTCGCTCTCACGAGTTTTTTGGTAATTTTTGCTGTCTTCGGAGCAGGTTCTGCACAGGCTCAGAATAACAGCCAGGCACTCAGTCAATCTGAGTTGAACCGAATCAATAATCAACCACTCTCACCCATGATGAGTCCGGCTGGCGTTGTGAGCAATCCAGAGACTCGCAAGCCAAGCTTCCAACACAAAGAAGCTACTGGCACTGAAATTACCGAATACAAGGATGCAAATAGTCCTACACAAGTACAAGTTAAAACCAAGTACACCACTTATGAGATGTCGCCACCAGATTCTGTAATGCCTGGACCACCCTCCGGTGAAGGTGCACTGATTAGCGTACCCAGCATCAGCATTCCGATTCAATAAAGAACTACGCATTTAACAATGGCTGTATTTACTCCGATTGAACTTGGTGAGATTGCTCCATGGATCTCCCAAGAATTTACTATCGGCCAAGCAACAGATATTCGTGGCATTCATGGTGGAATTGAAAACTCCAACTTCTTCTTAGACACCACTAAAGATGGCAAGAAACAAGAATATGTTCTTACCATCTTTGAGCGCTTAACTGCAGCGCAACTTCCCTACTACCTAGAGCTAATGCGTCACTTGGCGAATAAAGGCATTCCTGTGCCTAAGCCAATTGAGAATAAGCGTGGCGAGATTCTTTTTACCCTAAAAGGTAAGCCAGCCGCGATCGTTAGCAAGTTACCCGGCCTCTCCCGAATGCAGCCAGAAGTAAAGCACTGCGCTTTAGTTGGTGAGATGCTGGCCAAAATGCATCTTGCTGGAAAAGATTTTCCAAAGACGCAAGAAAATCTTCGCAGCCTTGGTTGGTGGCAACAAACCATTCCACTAGTATTGCCTCATTTAAATACTGCTCAAAAAGAATTGCTTACTCATGAGCTCAGTACCCAAGAAGCTTTTTTCTCATCTAGTAATTACGACATGCTTCCGCAAGGCGCTAGCCATTGCGATCTCTTCAGAGATAACGTCTTGTTTGATCCTAAGGGATCATCAGATAGCAGCAATGATCAGTTAGGCGGGTTTTTTGATTTCTATTTTGCTGGCACCGATAAATGGTTGTTTGACCTTGCTGTCACCGTGAATGATTGGTGCTTGGCTGAGAATAAGCAAGATTTAGATCCAGCTCGCTTTGATGCCTTGATGAATGCCTATCAATCTGTGCGCCCACTTACCAAAGAAGAGCAAGTAAGCTGGCCTCTGATGGTACGAGCAGCAGCCTTGCGTTTTTGGGTTTCTCGCCTATGGGACTTTTATTTACCCCGTGACGCCCAAATGCTCACACCGCATGACCCAACGCATTTCGAACGCATTCTTCTTAGCCGCCGCACTCTATGAGACTTAATAACGTTGCCCCCAAAGAAGGCTACACCTGGATTCAACAGGGAATTTGGTTATTCAAACAAAATCCTTTGGGATTTTTGATGTTGGTCTTTATGTATGTTTTTGTTGCTCAACTTGCCGTCATCATCCCAGTCATTGGCGTCTTTGCGGTCCTGCTACTGACACCCACTCTTTCGGTTGGATTTATGACTGCTTGCCGTCAAGCAATTCAGAAAGAGCGTATTCGACCCAGCGTCTACTTAATTGCATTGCAATCAGGACAATTTGTTCGTAACCGAATTCTGCAGTTAGGCTTGGTATACGCCGCTTTGATTTTGCTGATGAGTTTTGTCTTGAGTCTCTTGGTGGATTTCGAAACGCTATTGCCCCTCATGACAACCGATAAACCCATCACCCCCGAAGCACTCAGGCAGGTTTATCTTGTGCTGGTCTTTGGCGCCATTTTGTATATCCCCATTGCAATGCTGATGTGGTTCTCACCCATCTTAATTGCTTGGGCTGATATGTCTGTTCCGCAAGCCTTGTTTTCTAGCTGGCTAGCTTGTTGGACAAATAAAGCCGCATTCTTTTTTTACCTTGCCATCTGGAGTGCGATTTTGATCGCCATTCCTTTGTCAATCGGCATGCTCTTTGATGCTTTAGATTTAGGTCAGGCAGCATCTTTTATTGTGGCGCCAATTTCGATGGCTGGCTTAACCATCATGCACTGCTCCTTTTATGCCACTTGGAAAGCCTGCTTTGCTGAAGAAGGAGCTAGCCTGTAAGCTTAGCTCTCATCAAACTCAGTCAATTGCAGCCAATTTTGCAATACTGAGTTGTAACCATTTGACGCCGTGACGCTTAAAGTTCACTTGCGCTCTAGCATCCGCATCAACACCCTCTAATCCTGTAACACGCCCTTCACCAAACTTCGTATGAAATACATTTTGGCCAATCGTGAAAGGATAATTTCCTCGGGGCGGTGAAGCTAAACGCTTCACTTCCATAGAGGCTGAGCTGACTCGCTTAGCTGGTCTTGGGCGTTCGCTACCAGAATCAAAAAAGTCATTCGATTCGTATTCACGCTGACGGGTGTAACCATCTTGCCAGGTAGAACTGGATCTTGAGCTGCCACCCCAACGCGCATCTTTTGCTTTAGGTGTTAACCACTTCAATGATTCGCTTGGTAACTCTTCCAAGAAACGGGAAGGCATGTTGTAGCGCACTTGGCCATGCAGCATGCGTGACTGGGTGTGCGACAAATACAAGCGCTCCTTAGCGCGCGTAATAGCAACATACATGAGGCGTCGCTCTTCTTCTAAACCGTTTTGCTCATTCACGCTGTTCTCGTGCGGGAACAAGCCCTCTTCAAGACCAGTAATAAATACCGAGGTGAACTCCAAACCTTTTGCAGAGTGCACCGTCATGAGTTGCACAGCATCTTGACCTGCTTGAGCCTGGTTATCGCCCGCTTCCAAAGAGGCATGCGCCAAGAAAGCCGCAAGTGGAGACATTTCTACTGTGCCTGGATCATTTTCACCAGGCAAGAGTGCGGCAATCGCATCTTGCCCATAACCCTCTTCCGCAATAAATGCAGTAGCGGCGTTAATCAATTCTTGTAAGTTTTCGACTCGGTCTTGCCCTTCGCGCTCAGACAAATAATGCTGAATCAAGCCGCTGTGCTGAATCACAAACTCAACAGTTTCTGGCAGGGTATTGTGGCGGGTTGCTTCACGCATGTGATCCACCAGGCGAATAAAGCCGCCTAAGGAGGCGCCCGCTTTACCCTCGAGAGAAGATGCTGCGGTGTACAAGGAACACTGCTGGGCTCTTGCTGCATCTTGTAATGCTTCAATCGATCTTGCGCCAATACCCCGCGTTGGGAAATTCACAACCCGAGAGAAGGAAGTATCGTCATTGGGATTTTCAAGTAAACGCAAATAAGCGAGTGCATGCTTAATTTCTGCGCGCTCGAAGAATCGCAATCCGCCATACACACGATACGGAATACCCGCAGAGAAAAGTGCATGCTCAATAATGCGTGACTGCGCATTGCTTCTATAGAGCAAAGCAATTTCAGTGCGTTTGATGCCGCTATTTACCAAGGCTTTTATTTCATCTACCAACCAAGCTGCTTCAGCATGATCACTTGGTGCCTCATAGATGCGAACTGGCTCACCATGTCCAGCATCAGTACGTAAGTTCTTGCCAAGACGCTCAGCATTATTTGCAATCAAATGATTGGCGGTATCCAAAATATGTCCGTGTGAGCGATAGTTCTGCTCGAGCTTGACCAGCAAGGGATGAAACTGCTTTTCATAAAGACGCATGTTTTCAACGTCAGCGCCACGGAAGGCGTAAATACTTTGGTCGTCATCGCCGACTGCAAATACCGAACTACTTCCCATACCGCTCACATTGACACGGCTCGCATCATGACCAGAAAGTAATTTGAGCCAGGCATATTGCAAGGCATTGGTATCCTGAAACTCGTCAATCAGAATATGACGAAAGCGCTCTTGGTAATGAGTACGAATCGGCTCGCTGTGCTTCAATAGCTCATAACTACGCAGCAGTAATTCAGCAAAATCTACAACGCCTTCACGCTGGCATTGCTCATCATAGGCTGCATACAGTTGCGCCATCTTTGCCTGAAAATCATCGCCAAGCGATAAATCTTTAGCGCGCTGCCCACGCTCTTTTGCATGCGCAATGAAATACTGCAACTGCTTAGGTGGATACTTTTCATCATCCACCTTTAAACCTTTTAAAAGACGCTTAATGGCCGATAGCTGATCTTGGGTATCTAGGATCTGGAAGGTCGATGGTAAACCCGCCTCTTTATGATGAGCCCGCAATAAACGATTACATAAGCCATGGAAAGTGCCAATCCACATGCCACGAGTATTGATTGGCAGCATGGCGCTCAAGCGCACCATCATCTCTTTTGCCGCCTTATTGGTAAATGTCACCGCCAAGACCCCGATCGGTGAAACTTGCCCTGTTTGAATCAACCAAGCAATCCTAGTAGTCAACACACGTGTCTTGCCACTACCAGCGCCTGCCAAAATCAAGGCAGATTGGGCTTGGCCATCTGGGTTAACGGGCGGGAGGGTTACAGCCTCGCGCTGTTCTGGATTAAGGTTCGCGAGCATGTCTGAATACATCAGCCCAATTATAATTTGCCTCTTATGCCAAATGCCTCAAATAGCCCCAATTCATCAGTCGCTGGCTCTGCGGAAGAGCTAGCCAAATCCTACGAACCTGCACCGATTGAAGCCTATTGGGGCCCAGAGTGGGAGCGCAGAGGAATAGCTGACGCCAGCATGGATGAGGGTAAGGGTGATTTTTCGATTCAGCTGCCACCACCCAATGTGACTGGCACCCTTCACATGGGTCATGCTTTTAATCAAACCATCATGGATGGCTTGATTCGTCATGCTCGCATGTCTGGCAAAAATACCTTATGGGTACCTGGCACAGACCACGCTGGCATTGCCACTCAAATCGTAGTGGAGCGCCAACTCGATGCACAAAAAATTTCTCGTCACGATCTTGGTCGTGAAAAGTTCTTAGAAAAAGTGTGGGAGTGGAAAGAAACTTCAGGCAATACTATTACCCGTCAAATTCGTCGCTTAGGGGCTTCGATTGATTGGGGCAAAGAGTATTTCACCATGGACAGCAAAATGTCCAAGGCCGTGGTTGAAGTATTTGTGCGCTTACATGAGCAAGGCTTAATTTATCGTGGCAAGCGTTTAGTGAACTGGGATCCTGTTTTAGGAACCGCGGTCTCCGATCTTGAAGTAGTCAGCGAAGAAGAAGATGGTTCAATGTGGCACATTCGCTACCCACTGACTGATGGCTCAGGCCATCTCACAGTTGCCACCACCCGCCCTGAAACCTTGCTCGGTGACGTTGCCGTCATGGTCAACCCAACAGATGAACGCTACAAGCATCTGATTGGCAAGTCGGTCAACCTTCCTTTATGTGACCGTCAGATCCCCATCATCGCTGATGAATATGTTGATTTGAATTTTGGTACGGGTGTTGTCAAAGTGACACCAGCACACGACTTCAATGACTATGCCGTTGGACAACGTCATCAGTTACCGCTCATCAACATTCTCACGCTAGATGCCAAGATTAATGAAAACGCTCCTGTTGCCTATCAAGGTATGGAGCGCTTTGCTGCTCGCAAACAAGTCGTTGCTGATTTGGATGCCGCAGGCTTACTTGAAAAAGTTCAGCCACACAAATTGATGGTGCCACGCGGTGATCGTACACAGACCATCATCGAGCCCATGCTCACCGACCAATGGTTTGTCGCAATGTCAAAACCAAGCCCCGATAACCAATATCAACCTGGGTCATCGATTGCAGGTGCGGCTCTAGATGCCGTTACTAAAGGTGATATTAAATTAGTTCCTGAGAACTGGATTACCACCTACACCCAATGGCTAGAAAACATTCAGGACTGGTGCATCTCTCGGCAACTCTGGTGGGGCCATCAGATTCCTGCTTGGTATGGCGATGATGGTCAGATTTTTGTAGCACGCTCTGAAGAAGAGGCTAAATCTAAGGCCGCAACTGCTGGCTATACCGGCAAACTCAATCGCGACCCTGATGTACTAGATACTTGGTTTAGTTCTGCACTAGTTCCCTTTAGTTCACTAGGTTGGCCAGAGGAAACACCCGCGCTACATCATTTCTTACCATCCTCAGTATTGGTAACGGGTTTTGACATCATTTTCTTCTGGGTAGCACGCATGGTCATGATGACCTGCCACTTCACTGGCAAAGTGCCATTCCACACTGTTTATGTACACGGCTTAGTGCGCGATGCGGAAGGTCAGAAGATGAGTAAGTCCAAAGGTAACACTTTGGATCCAATCGACTTAATCGATGGCATCAAACTTGATGAGCTTGTAGGGAAACGCACCACTGGCCTCATGAATCCAAAGCAAGCTGAGAGCATCGGCAAGAAAACCAAAAAAGAGTTTCCGGATGGCATTCCTGCATTTGGTACAGATGCCCTGCGCTTTACCTTCGCATCATTAGCATCGCTTGGTCGCAATATCAATTTTGATCAGAAGCGCTGCGAAGGCTATCGCAATTTCTGTAACAAACTCTGGAATGCGACCCGCTTCGTCTTGATGAATTGCCCAGGCGGCGACCAAGATAATGGTCTTGCTCCATGCGATAACCAGTGTGGCCCCGATGGCTACTTAGACTTCTCGCCAGCAGATCGTTGGATTGTGTCGCAACTACAAAGAACCGAGGCTGAAGTGGCCAAAGGATTCCAAAACTATCGCTTTGACAATATCGCTAGCAGTATTTATCAATTTGTTTGGGACGAATACTGCGACTGGTATTTAGAGCTAGCTAAAGTTCAATTGCAAACTGGCACACCAGCACAACAACGCGCAACCCGTCGCACTTTGCTGCGAGTGCTGGAAACCATTTTGCGCATGGCGCACCCCCTCATTCCATTTATCACTGAAACACTTTGGCAAACCGTTGGTCCAAAATCTGGAAAAGAATTAGCTAAGCAGGCTAAGCAAACCATCGCATTGCAACCCTACCCCGTTTCTCAACCAGAAAAGATTGATGAGCAAAGTGAAGCTTGGGTAGCGCAAGTCAAAGCGATTGTGGATGCTTGCAGAAACCTACGGGGTGAGATGCAAGTTCCCCCGGGCCAAAAAGTTCCTTTATGGATTTGTGGTCCAGAAGCTTTCTTGCAAAAAGCTACCCCCTATTTACTCGCTTTAGCAAAGCTAACAGAAGTCAAAATCTATAGCGATGAATCCGCATTAGAAAAAGATGCTCCGGGAGCCCCAATTGCTCTTGTGGGAGATATCAAGCTACTTCTCAAGATTGAAGTCGATGTTGGGGCTGAGCGCGCTCGTCTTGGTAAAGAAATTGAGCGTCTTGCTAATGAAATCACGAAGGCGCGTGGCAAGCTTGGCAATGAAAGCTTCGTTGCTCGCGCCCCAGCAGAGGTGGTAGCCCAAGAAAAACAACGCCTTGCGGGCTTTGAACAAAATCATGAGAAGCTTGTTGCACAATTAGAGCGTCTCCAATAAAGATCGGATCAGCAATGCCCTTATCTACCAAAGCAGTCACTAAAGCGGTCTTCCCAGTTGCAGGTTTAGGCACCCGCTTTCTGCCGGCAACTAAGGCCAGCCCTAAAGAGATGCTCAACGTAGTTGACAAGCCACTTATTCAATATGCGGTTGAAGAAGCTATTGCAGCCGGCATCACTGAAATGATCTTCGTTACGGGACGGAGTAAGCGCGCAATCGAAGACCACTTTGATAAAGCCTATGAACTTGAAGCTGAATTAGAGGCCAAAAATAAACAAGCTTTATTAGAAATTGTTCGTAGTGTTAAACCCAGTCACGTTGATTGTGTATACGTGCGTCAACCAGAGGCGCTTGGTCTTGGTCATGCCGTACTATGCGCAGAAAAATTAGTTCGAGATGAACCCTTTGCCATCATTCTTGCTGATGATCTCCTTGATGGCCAGCCTCCGGTGCTCAAGCAAATGTTGAATGTATTTAACGAGCACAATGGCTCAGTCATTGCTGTGGAAAAAATTGATCCTGCAAAGAGTAGTTCATACGGAATTGTTGCAGGCACTGAAGTAAGTAAGGGCATCCATCGCTTGAATGGCATCGTGGAAAAACCTCAGCCAAAAGATGCGCCCTCAAACTTAGCAGTTGTAGGTCGTTATGTACTATCCTCCGACATCTTCAAACATATTCGCAATCTCAAGCCTGGCGCTGGCGGAGAGATTCAGCTTACTGATGCGATTGCTTCATTATTAAAAGAAGATGCTGTCTTTGCTTATGAGTACGATGGCGTTCGCTATGACTGTGGCAGCAAATTGGGTTATCTCAAGGCGTCAGTTGAGTTTGCTTTACGTCACCCCGAGGTTTCCAAAGATTTTGCGGCATACCTAAAAGATCGCTCGCTTATCTAATAAACCTCAATGGAGCAAAAATAAGAGAGATAAAAAGATTCATAAGAAAAGCAACAAAAAAGGCAGGTAATCCCTGCCTTTTTCTTTGTCACTGATTGCATGTGATCTAGCGACTGAACTAGTGACTTACCTTCTCTTCAGAAAGAAAACCAATACATCGCCTTCGGTAGTGCTGCCAATAAGTTCATTGCCAGTTTGCTTAGCAAATGCAGGGAAATCTCTAGCAGCACCAGAATCCGTTGCTTTGATCTTGAGTACTTCGCCAGACTGCATAGTGGCCAGAGCTTTCTTGGTGCGCAGAATTGGCAATGGGCAATTCATACCAATGGCATCAACCTCAGCATTGAAAGCGATATTGCTTACATCACTCATTTGCTTGCCACCCAATCTTTCACGCCAGCAAGAGCAACATTAAGCTTGCTAGGATCATTTCCGCCCGCCATTGCCATTTCTGGCTTGCCACCACCTTTGCCGCCCACCTGCTGGGCAACAAAATTCACGAGATCGCCAGCCTTCACCTTGGCAATTGAATCGGCTGTTACTCCTGCAACCAGACTCACTTTATCGCCCTGAACGGATGCTAAAACAATTGCTGCTGATTTAAGTTTCGCCTTCAAAGCATCCATCGTCTCACGCAACACTCCAGCATCTGCGCCATCTAAGCGAGCCGCAAGAACTTTAATACCGTTTACCTCAATTGCTTGACCGGCCAACTCATCGCCCTGACTTGCAGCCAACTTCGAATTAACCTTTTCTAACTCACGCTCAGCTTGACGAAGACTCTCTTGAAGTTGCGTTACACGATTGACCAAATCACCAGGATGCGTCTTCAAAATTGCAGCCACTTCATTAACCTTATCTTCAAGGCCTTGCAAGAAGTGCAGAGCTTGGTTTCCAGTGACCGCCTCAACACGACGAATGCCAGCGGCAACACCGCCTTCAGAGACAATCTTCAGACTGCCAATGTCACCCGTGCGAGATACGTGGGTGCCTCCGCATAATTCTTTTGAGCTGCCGATTTCAAGAACACGTACTTCATCACCATACTTTTCACCAAAGAGCATCATGGCGCCAGTTTTTTGTGCATCCTCTAATGACATCACTTTTCCAGAGGTCGCGGTATTTGCCAAAATCTCAGCATTCACAATATCTTCAATGCGGCGGATTTGTTCTGCCGTTATTGGGGCGTTGTGCGTAAAGTCAAAACGGGTCTTTGTCGCATCCACTAAAGAACCTTTTTGTTGAACGTGGTCACCTAAAACTTCACGCAAAGCTTTGTGCAAAATATGCGTAGCGCTATGGTTGCGCATGGTGTCAGTTCTTTGCTGCACATCTACCAAGGCATTTAATGTGTCGCCTACCTTAATCTCGCCTTCCAGCAACTCGCCTTGATGACCAAATACATCTGCCTGAATCTTGAAAGTATCTTCAACTGCAAAACGGATTGACTCATTGCGCAGTTCGCCACGATCACCAACTTGGCCACCAGATTCGGCATAGAAAGGCGTGTGATCCAAAACGATAACTGCGGCTTCTCCAGCCTTGACTGAAGGAACCTCAGACCCATCCACATAGAGAGCAGTAACCTTAGAGCCTTCATGCTTGAGAGTCTCATAGCCATGGAATTGAGTTGGCTTACCTTTGTACTCCAAGCCTTGCGCAACCTTAAACTTGCCTGCCGCTCTGGCCTGATCGCGTTGCTTTTGCATTGCGACCTCAAAACCTTCGGCATCGACTGAAACACCACGCTCACGACAAACGTCTGCTGTTAAATCTAATGGAAAACCAAAGGTGTCATGTAAGCGAAATGCAGTTTCACCATCAACCACTTTGGCGCCACCAGCTAATGCACTATCCAAGATTGCCATACCATTGGCGATTGTTTGGAAGAAACGCTCTTCCTCTTGCTCCAATACTTCACTCACCTTATCTTGTGCAGCGCGTAACTCAGGATAAGCATCACCCATCTCCTGAACAAGGGCGGGTACAAGCTGATAGAAGAATGGTTTGCGTGCACCTAACTTATAGCCATGGCGAATCGCACGACGGGCAATACGACGCAATACATAACCGCGCCCTGCATTGCCTGGAATCACGCCATCAACCACAATAAAACTACACGCACGAATATGATCTGCAATCACTTTTAAAGAAGGGCTGTCAGCATCGCAATTGGCGCCACCTGCTGCATCAACTGCCTCTTTAGAAGCCTTGAGCAGATTGACGAAAAGATCGATTTCATAATTAGAGTGAACGTGTTGCAACACTGCCGCAATACGCTCCAAACCCATGCCCGTATCCACGCTCGGTTTAGGCAAAGGATGCATCACGCCAGCTTCATCGCGATTGAACTGCATGAAGACGTTGTTCCAAATCTCAATGAAACGATCACCATCTTCTTCAGGGCTGCCAGGAGGACCACCTGGAATATGTTCGCCATGATCGTAGAAAATTTCTGTACAAGGTCCGCATGGACCTGTGTCACCCATCATCCAAAAGTTGTCTGATGCGTAACGCGCGCCCTTGTTGTCGCCAATGCGAATAATGCGATCAGCAGGCACACCAATTTGATCTTTCCAAATGGCATATGCCTCATCGTCTTCGGCATACACCGTAACCAAGAGCTTTTCTTTGGGTAACTTAAATACTTGGGTTAATAAATCCCAGGCAAATTGGATGGCATCTTTCTTGAAATAGTCCCCAAAAGAAAAATTGCCCAGCATCTCAAAAAAGGTGTGATGACGCGCGGTATAGCCAACGTTATCCAAGTCATTGTGTTTACCGCCAGCCCGAATGCATTTCTGGGCAGTTGTCGCTCGGGTATACGGGCGCTTATCAAAACCCAAAAAAACATCTTTAAATTGGTTCATCCCCGCATTGGTAAAGAGCAGGGTTGGGTCATCGCCAGGTACTACCGGGCTAGACGGGACAATTTGGTGGCCTTTTTGAGCAAAGAAATCCAGGTAAGCTTGGCGAATTTGGGAGACTTTCATAGCCGTAATTATCGCATTCGCACTCATCTAGGGCAAACCCTAGACAAGGTACCCCCTTAGTGCCTTACAATCGCTCAACATCAATAAATAATCGGCTTCCAAGTCCGATATAAAAGGAGCGCAACTTGAAAATTCGCAATCAACGGGATTTTGGGGCTGGGATCATGTACATGGTCATTGGCCTCTTCTTCACTATCGTGGCCACCAATTACCCCATGGGGACTGCCGCCAAAATGGGTCCCGGCTATTTCCCATTCTTCCTGGGCATCTTGATGACCATTTTGGGTCTGATTGTTGCTATCAAAGCGTTGAGCGCGACTGCTGCCATTGAATCAATTCCTAAATTCAATTGGAAAGTGATTGCCCAAATTACTGGCTCAGTAGTGCTATATGGATTGCTATTACCAAGACTGGGCTTCCTGATTGCAGTAGTTGTATTAGTGCTTGTCTCCGCCAGCGCTAGCAAAGAGTTCACATGGAAAGGCTCATTAATCAATGCTGCCTTCCTGGTGACATTCACTTACTCAGTATTTGTGATGGGCTTGAAGTTGCAATTCCCATTGCTACCTGTATTCCTACAACAATAACGAACCGGGACTCTGAAAAATGGATTTATTTGCTAACTTAGCACTCGGTTTCGATACCGCGTTCACCCTACAAAATCTCTTGTACTGCCTCATCGGCTGTATTTTGGGAACCCTCATTGGTGTTTTGCCTGGCCTTGGTCCTATCGCTACTATCGCGATGCTCTTGCCCGCAACCTACGCCCTACCTCCTATTGCCGCATTAATTATGTTGGCTGGTATTTACTACGGCTCACAATACGGCGGATCAACAACAGCGATTTTGCTCAATATCCCTGGGGAAACGTCCTCGGTGGTTACGGCAATTGATGGCTACCAAATGGCTCGCAATGGCCGGGCTGGTGTTGCCTTGTTTACTGCTGGTATGGGCTCTTTCTTTGCGGGCTGCGTTGCAACTTTAGTGTTAGCCGCTTTCGCTGCGCCACTCTCGCAACTCGCATTTAAATTTGGCCCTGCGGAATACTTTTCATTAATGGTGCTCGGCCTGATCGGTGCAGTAGTCTTGGCATCTGGTTCTTTAATCAAAGCGATCGGCATGATCATCCTTGGTTTGCTCATGGGCTTAATCGGCACCGACGTGAACTCTGGTGTATCTCGCTACGCGTTTGATGTTCCTGAACTTAGTGATGGTATTGGCTTCGTTGCAGTCGCAATGGGTGTATTCGGTTTTGCAGAAATCATGGGTAACCTTGAAAAACAAGGTGACGATGAGGGCTTTCTCAATAAGCTCACCAGCATGGTTCCAACCAAGAGCGATTTGAAGCGCATGATTCCCTCAATTTTGCGCGGCACAACTATTGGCTCTATCTTGGGCATCCTTCCTGGCGGTGGCGCGGCTTTAGCAGCATTCGGCGCTTACTCTGTTGAGAAAAAGTCCTCTAAGCACACCCATGAATTTGGTAAAGGCGCAATTGAAGGTGTTGCCGGTCCTGAATCAGCAAACAACGCTGCCGCTCAAACCTCATTCATCCCATTGCTCACCTTAGGTATCCCGCCAAATGCAGTGATGGCATTGATGGTTGGTGCGATGACCATTCATAACATTCAACCTGGTCCACAAGTGATGACTAGCAACCCTGCTTTGTTCTGGGGTCTGATCGCTTCCATGTGGATTGGTAATGTGATGTTGATTCTCTTGAACTTGCCACTCATTGGTATTTGGGTGAAGCTCTTGAAGATTCCGTATCGTTTCCTCTATCCAGCGATTTTGGTGTTCTGCTGTATTGGCGTGTACACCGTCAATAACACCGTGTTTGATGTGTACGTAACCGCTGGCTTTGGCTTAATTGGTTACCTATTCTTCAAATTGGGCTGCGAGCCTCCTCCACTACTTTTGGGCTTTGTTCTTGGCCCAATGATGGAAGAGAATTTCCGTCGCGCATTGTTACTCTCTCGCGGCGACTTCTCCACTTTTGTGACTCGTCCACTGTCACTCGGACTATTGATTGCAGCCGCCTTACTGGTAGTAATCGTAGCCCTGCCCGCAGTGAAAAAGACTCGCGAAGAGGCATTCGTCGAAGACTGATTTTTTCGACCTCACAGAAACGAGCCCGCAGCAGTTTGCGGGCTTTTTCTTTATAGCTCGGGGGTTTTCTCTACAATATGGCTATGTCCCAAGATAGCAAATCCCTTAAAGCAGGTGCCGCAGGCGCTGGCGCAGTCACTGAACCATCCAACTTTCTCCGTCAGATCATTGATCAGGATTTAGCAAGTGGCGCATTCTCACAGCGCACTAATTTCGCTGGCGACCCTATCCCATCGATCATTACCCGCTTTCCACCAGAACCAAACGGCTATTTGCACATTGGTCATGCGAAAAGTATTTGCTTAAATTTTGGCTTGGCGGCAGATTACAACCAGCAGCCTGGTGGCGCACGTTGCAATATGCGCTTGGATGACACCAATCCAGTCAAAGAAGATGTTGAATATGCCGATAGCATTTTGGATGCGGTGAAATGGCTAGGCTTTGATTGGGGAACTCATCTTTATCACGCTAGCGATTACTTTGATCGCCTTTATGAGTTTGCAGAAATTTTGATTCAGCATGGCAAAGCCTATGTTGATAGTCAAAGCGCTGATGACATTCATACGAATCGCGGTAACTTTGGCCAAGCAGGTAAAAATAGTCCCTATCGTGATCGCAGTCCAGCAGAAAATCTTGCCCTCTTTCGCGAAATGCGCGATGGTAAATTCAAAGATGGTGAACATGTTCTGCGCCTGAAGATTGATATGGCGCATCCGAATATCGTGATGCGTGATCCCGTGGTTTATCGCATTCGCCATACGGATCACCATCGCACCGGCAGCAAATGGTGTATTTACCCTCTGTACGACTTTACTCATTGCATCTCTGATGCGTTAGAGAATGTTTCTCACTCCATCTGCACTCTAGAATTTGAAAACAATCGCCCACTCTATGACTGGATAGTCAACTCCCTAAAAGAATTAGGCGTATTTAAAGATCCCGTTCCGCATCAGTACGAGTTTGCCCGCCTGAACCTCACTTACACCATTACCAGTAAGCGCAAGTTATTACAACTCGTTGAAGAAAAACATGTTGACGGCTGGGATGATCCCCGTATGCCTACGATTGTTGGTATACGTCGCCGCGGTTACACCCCTGAGAGTATTCGCTTGTTCTGCGAGCGTATTGGCGTATCTAAAGCCGATAGCTGGATTGATATGAGCACTCTGGATCAAGCCTTGCGTGATGATCTGGAAGTCAGGGCTCCTAGGGCTACTGCGGTACTCAAGCCATTGAAATTGGTTGTAGAGAATTTCGATGCGAATGCAAAAGAGCTCTGCTCTGCTCCACGCCACCCCCAACATCCAGAATGGGGTAATCGTGAGTTTCATTTCACACGCGAATTGTGGATTGAAGCTGATGACTTTATGAAAGAACCGATTAAAGGATTCTTTAGACTTTACCCGCCCATTGGCGATCAGCCAGGTAGTCGCGTTCGTTTACGTCATGGCTTTGTTGTGGAGTGCACTGGCTTTGAAACCGATGCACAAGGAAACGTTATCCAAGTCAATGTCACGCACTTCCCTGACAGCAAGAGTGGCACGCCTGGATCTAACAACTACAAAGTGAAAGGCAACATTCACTGGATCAGTAGCGCCGAAGCGATTCCAGCTGAGGTTCGCCTCTATGATCACCTATTTACAGACCCACATCCAGACAGTGGTGATAAGAATTTCTTGGATGCCATCAACCCAAACTCTAAAGAAACGATTACTGCCTATTTAGAGCCCTGCATGAAAGATGTAAAACCAGAAGATCGCTTCCAATTCGAGCGCCATGGTTACTTTATTGCTGATAAGGCAGACTCCAAACCAGGTAAGCTGGTATTCAACCGTACGGTTGGTCTCAAGGATTCTTGGAAATAGTTTTTAGAAAATCCGCTACGCTCGGATAACGTAGCGGTGTTTTTAGTTCTGATAAGCGTGTGTTTGTCACGCGTCTTGATTCCCGCATAAACGACCATAGCATCGGACTCACTATTTCCTGCAATTGATTGGCTGGCATTCTAGGCGCCCTGGCCAACCCAAAAGCATCTGCCACTTCATCAAAGTAGTCACCCATCTTAGTTTCATTGCCATCACACGCATTGATAACTCTTTGGGGTTTGCCGTGATAGACGGCAGCACATACCAAGCGAGCTAAGTCATCACTGTGAATATGATTGGAATACGCATCTTCCTCTGGCAATAATGCAGGCATTTGGGATTGCAAACGCTCTAAGGGCAAGCGATTAGCAGCATAGATACCAGGTACTCGCAAAATAGTGACGGCAATTCCGTGTGCGGGCCCCCACAGACGCAGCGCCCTCTCAGCATCCACCCTTCTTTGGGCTCTCTCACTTTGGGGATTGACTGGAGTCAGCTCACTAACCTTGGCTCCTCGATGATCCCCGTAAACACCGGTAGTGCTGACGTAGATCAGCCGCCTGACGGCAGAAGACCCTTGGGCTAAAATTCTGAAGAGATTACGGGTTCGGTGATCACGATTTCCTTGATTTTGGGGTGGGGCTAAATGAATAACGGTTTGCGCTAAACCTGCAAGCCGCCACAAAGACTCTGGCTGATCCAGATTTCCCAAAATCGGTATCGCGCCAGCCTCCCGCAACTCCTGAAAACGATGTGACGAAGACGTGAGTGCAAAAACCCGATGACCAAGCGATAACTGCTTTGCCACTCGAATGCCAATATCGCCGCAGCCGATAATCAGGATTGAAGGTTTACCAAAAGTACGCATAAGTAACATCGTAACGATTTATTGAAAGGAATGAGAGTGTCTTACCAAGTCACGCTCAAAACGAGCGGCAAACAATTTACTGTTACCCAAGATGAAACGCTCTTGGAGGCCGCACTCCGTCAAGGAATTAACTTACCCTATGGTTGTAAAAATGGCGCTTGTGGATCCTGTAAAGGAAAAGTGATCGAGGGCAAGGTCAGTCATGATCAACATAGTGAAAGCGCCTTAAGCAAGGCCGATGAGACCTCCGGCGGCATCTTATTTTGTTGCTCGCATCCACAATCGGATTTACTAATCGAGGCACGTGAGGTTCAAGGTGCCGGGGATATTGCGATTCGTAAAGTACCTTGCCGAGTCAATAACATTAGCAAGCCTAGTAGCGATGTCGCCATCCTAAAACTGCAACTGCCAGCAGCAGAGCGCTTTCAGTTCTTGGCTGGTCAATACATCGAATTCTTATTGAAAGATGGTCAGCGTCGTGCTTATTCAATCGCTAACTCTCCTGATCAAGAAGGTCCACTGGAACTTCATATCCGTCACTTACCCGGCGGAGTATTTACTGACTTTGTATTTGGAGTATCAAATCCAGCCTTAAAAGAAAAAGATATCCTGCGCTTTGAAGGGCCACTAGGCAGCTTTTTCTTAAGAGAAGACTCCAAGAAACCCATAATCTTTTTGGCAGCAGGTACTGGTTTTGCGCCCATCAAATCCATCATCGAGCAGATGCAAGCCAAGAAAATTGACAGATCCATTTATCTCTATTGGGGTGGACGTCGACCAAGCGATCTCTACTTAAGCGATCTTTGCAAAACTTGGGAAAAAGAGATTCCCAATTTCCAGTACATTCCCGTGATATCCGATGGCCTTCCTGAAGATGCTTGGCAAGGACGCACTGGCTTTGTCCATGAAGCGGTGATAGAAGACCATCCAAGCCTTAAGGACTTTCAGGTATACGCCTGCGGAGCGCCAGTCATGGTCAATGCTGCTAGAACGGACTTTTCTGCGAAATGCCAACTGCCTGAGGAGGAGTTTTTTGCTGACTCATTCACTAGCGCTGCGGATTTAGCCACAAACGTGTCTTAATAAAGTTAGATAATAGAAACCTAAAGCCCTTGTAATTCTATTTTGACCCTACTAGCATGAACACACCAGCGCCCATCGATACCCACTCAGTGATGTTTATCACCCAACGTCCAGACGTCATCATGGTTGAAGGCAAGGGCTCGTGGTTAACAGACAATAACGGCAAGCGCTATTTGGATTTCTTGCAAGGCTGGGCAGTGAACTGTCTAGGACATGGCAATTCCGGAATGATTGCCGCCCTGAACGCACAAGCAAAAAAACTGATCAATCCAAGCCCTGCGTTCTACAACGAACCTATGATTGGCTTATCAAATTTGCTAACGGCTAACAGCTGCTTTAACAAAGTCTTTTTTGCGAACAGCGGAGCTGAAGCGAATGAGGGCGCAATCAAGTTGGCTCGCAAATGGGGTCAGCTCAATAAAAATGGCGCTTTTGAAATCATTACCTTTGATCACAGCTTTCATGGTCGCACTTTGGCAACCATGAGCGCTTCAGGAAAACCAGGCTGGGACACGATGTTTGCACCTCAGGTATCAGGTTTTCCCAAAGCAGATCTGAATGACTTGGATTCTGTAAAAAAATTAGTGACTGACAAAACAGTTGCGATCATGCTTGAGCCCGTGCAAGGTGAAGGCGGCGTCATTCCTGCCACCAAAGAATTTATGGTGGCATTACGCAAATTCACCAAAGAAAACAATATTCTTTTAATTGTGGATGAAGTACAGGCTGGTTGCGGCCGCACAGGTACCTTATTTGCATATCAACAATTTGGCATCGAGCCAGACATCATGACCTTGGGCAAAGGTATTGGTGGTGGCGTTCCCCTTGCGGCACTCATGGCAACTGATGCGGTGGCTTGTTTTGTGCCAGGCGACCAAGGCGGGACTTATAACGGCAATCCTCTCATGACTGCAGTTGGTATCAGCGTCATTGAGCAGCTATTGGCCCCAGGATTTTTGGATAGCGTCAAAACAAAAGGGGAGCTCTTAAAGTCTGAACTACTGAAGCTATCAACAGAGTTCAGTCTAGAAGGCGAACGCGGCGAGGGATTATTACGCGCACTAATGCTTGGGCAAGACATCGGCGCAAAATTAGTTGAGTTAGCTCGTGATCGCAGCCCTGAAGGTTTGTTGATTAATTCACCAAGGCCAAACTTGTTACGCTTTATGCCTGCACTCAATGTCAGCAATGATGAAATCTTGCAGATGTGCAATATCTTGCGCGAGCTACTGAAAGTAGTTGCCAAATAATCTGAATAGTTGACTCATTCGCATCAATTACTCACCTAAGTAAGCAGTGCGCACTCTCGGATCTTGAAGTAATTCAGATCCAAGTCCAGTGAGGGCAATAAGTCCACTCTCCATCACATAAGCACGATCTGCCATTTGCAAGGCTAAGCGTGCATTTTGTTCCACCAATAAAATCGTCATGCCATTCTTGGAGAGATTGCGCACCACATCAAAGATGGTGTCGACCATAATGGGTGATAAGCCCATAGAAGGCTCATCTAGTAAAAGCAATTTTGGCTCAGCCATCATTGCCCTCCCCATTGCCACCATTTGCTGTTCTCCACCAGAAAGTGTTCCGGCTAATTGAGAAATCCGCTCTTTCAATCTTGGGAAGTAATAAAAGACTTCTTCGAGTTTGCGATCAATTGCCTTGGCATCACTCTTCATGAACGCGCCCATCTGTAAATTTTCTAAAATGGTCATGCGCTTAAATACGCCGCGCCCCTCTGGAACTAAACCAAGGCCTAAACGCGCCAACTCATATGCGGGTTGTCCATTGGTTTGCTGGTCAGCAAATTGAATGACGCCGGCCGCTGGCATTAATAAGCCAGCGATTGCTTTAAGGCTGGAGCTCTTACCCGCGCCATTGGCGCCAATTAAAGCTACTAATTCACCTTGATTGACGTGCAGATCAATTCCTTTAACAGCATTGATACCACCATAGGTGACTTTTAGATCTTCTACCCTAAGCAGTGCGCTCATTACACCGCCCCTTGACCAAGATAGGCCTTAATCACTTCAGGGTGGTGGCGAACATCGGAGGGCTTGCCTGAGGCAATCACCTTGCCATAATCTAGTACGGTCAGATGATCACAGATACCCATTACTAAGCTCACATCATGCTCAATTAATAAAATGGTTTTTCCATCAGCACGGATACGTAATAGCAATTCACGTAACTCTAACTTTTCTGTGGCATTCATACCCGCTGCAGGCTCATCCAAGGCCAATAACTTTGGCTCTGTTGCCAACGCTCTAGCAATCTCCAGGCGCCGTTGATGTCCATATGAGAGGTTACGGGCTTGCATATTTGCATAGTCACTCAAGCCAACATAGGCAAGCAATGCAAGCGACTTTTCGCGAATCCGCTGTTCTTCACGTCTAGTAGAGGGAAAACGAAAAATAGCGCCAAGTAATCCTGCCTGAGATCGGCAATGACAGCCAACCATCACATTCTCTACTACTGACATCTCGCCAAACAAACGAATGTTCTGAAATGTTCTGGCTAAACCCGCCTTGGTCACTTGCGATACAGACTCTGGAACATATGCGGCTCCATCAAACAAGAAAATTCCAGAGTCAGCAGGATAAAGGCCGGTGATGACATTAAAAAAAGTAGTCTTGCCTGCACCATTGGGCCCAATAAGACCAACGATTGCGCCATGAGGAACTTGCAGGCCAACAGAGTCAAGCGCCTGCACTCCACCAAAACGCTTCGCTACATCGGTAACATCCAATAACAAATGCGCAGTCATGATTGATCACCCCGCTTTTGCCAGATTCCGCCAGGACGATAGAGCATGATCAAAATTAATGCTAGGCCATAAATTAGCTGGCGAATCACTTCGACATCGACAATCACGTGACCAAACAACATTTTTTGAATGGGCTCAGCGACGCCGCGCAATACCTCAGGAAAAACAGCGAGCACAATCGCACCCAAGATTACGCCGGGGATATGACCAATGCCCCCAAGAACAACCATCGCTAGCACAACGATCGATTCCCACAGGGTAAAAGACTCTGGAGAAACAAATCCTTGAAAAGCTGAAAACAGCACACCTGCTACACCAGCAAATGAGGCGCCAATCGCAAACGCCATAAGCTTCATATTGCGGGTATTGATGCCCATGGCCTTGGCCGCAATCTCATCTTCACGAATAGCAACCCATGCGCGACCAATTCGAGAGTGTTGCAAATGCAGACACACAATCGTCACCAGAACTGCCAGGAATAAAAAAAGGTAGAACACCAGATACAAACCCGGAATCTGAATCAAGCCTAAGTCCAATGGCTTAGTAAAGCTGATACCAAACACTTGCAAGGGATCAATCGCCTTAATACCTTTTGGGCCATTTGTAAGATTTAAAGGGCGATCAAGGTTATTCATAAAAATACGAATGATTTCCCCAAAACCCAAAGTCACAATCGCTAAATAATCCCCGCGTAATTGCAGTGTAGGTAAACCCAAGACAATGCCAAAAAGAGCTGCTAAAACAATTGAAAATATCGCTACCATCCAAGGAGAAAAATGAAGCCCTTGCGGAAATACTGCCGCAATCGATTCAAAATGATTTGGTAAGTGTGGAGAAGCAAGCAAAGCATAGCTATAAGCACCCAGCGCATAAAAGGCGATGTAACCTAAATCGAGAAGGCCCGCAAACCCAACGACCACATTCAGACCTAAGGCAAGCACGATATATAACAAGGCAAAATCGAGAACTCTTACCCAATAGTTGCCACCTCCAGCACCCACTATCCATGGCAACAAAATGAGTGCGATAACTCCCAAGCCAAGATAAGCATTACGACTGAGATGATTACGCGCAAGCTTCTTAAGCACGATCAGAAACTTTCTCACCCAATAATCCAGTGGGGCGAAGTACCAACACCAAAATCAATACTAGGAACGCAAAAATATCTTGGTAATTTGAGCCAAAGACTCCACCAGTTAGCTCACCAATATAGCCGGCACCTAAAGATTCAATCAAACCCAATAAAAGTCCACCCAGCATGGCGCCCTGTAAATTCCCAATGCCGCCCAAAACAGCAGCAGTAAAAGCTTTGAGGCCTGGAATAAAGCCCATATAAAAATGCACATTGCCATAATTGCTGGCAATCATTACACCAGCCAAGCCTGCTAATGCACCACCCAACATAAAGGTGATGGAAATCACACGATTGGGATTGACGCCCATTAAGGAAGCAATTTGCGTCTGCTCAGCCGTTGCGCGCATTGCTCTACCCAGTTTGGTTTTCTCAACCAGAAACAGAAGCCCGCACATGACAGCCAATGCTACAAAAATAATGACAATCTCTTTGCCTGTAATCGTCGCTCCAGTACCACCCAACTCGATTGGGGTTGATGGAAGTAATTGTGGATAAGTCATGGGGTTACGTGACCAAATCAACATGGCTATCGTCTGCAAGAGTATCGACATACCAATAGCCGAAATCAGTGGTGCTAAACGGGGGGCATTTCGCAGAGGACGATAGGCAATTCGTTCAATCCAATAGCTCAAACCTGCACAGACTGCCATCGTGACTGGCAAAACAATCAAGAGGGTTAGCCATCCCGGTAATCCACTTGTAAAGCCTAATATCAAGCGTAGCAATGACAAAGACACCATCGCGCCAATCATCAATACTTCACCATGCGCGAAATTAATAATCCCCAGTACACCATAGACCATGGTGTAGCCCAAAGCAATCAAGGCGTAAATACTACCGAGCACCAAGCCATTGATGATTTGCTGAAGAAAAATATCCATTACTAAATTTAGATAAAAAGAGCGCCGAATATCGGCGCTCTTTTAAGACTTCTTACATATTAATAACGTCAAGAACCGTTTTCTTTTTGTCTTTGAAATCGTACAAAGTGATCACACCTTCTTTCATATCACCTTTACTATCAAAAGCGATATTGCCAACCAAGCCATTCATCTTAGTGTCAGGCATAGCCACTAAAATTTTTGCTGGATCAGTTGAATTGGCACGCTTCATTGCGTCAACCAACACATAGACTGCATCATAAGTAAATGGTGCATAAATTTGTACATCTGAATTAAAGCGCTCTTTGTAACGCTTCTGGAAGTCAGCGCCCTGATCCATCTTAGAAAGCGCTTTACCCGCTTCTGAGCAGGTGACATTCACTACTGCATCACCCGCAAGCTCAATCAGCTTCTCGGTGCACATACCATCACCGCCAACAATCTTCGCTTTGATACCCAGCTCAGTTGCCTGCTTGGCCAAAGGACCACCGGTAGCATCCATACCGCCATACATAATGACATCAGGCTTGCTGCCCTTAATCTTGGTCAAAATCGCTTTAAAGTCAGTTGCCTTATTATTGCTTGCCTCGCGAGTAACTACCTTTACGCCCGCAGCCTTTACAGTCTTCTCAAACTCATCGGCAAGACCTTTTCCGTATTGAGTAGAGTCATCAATGATGGCTACTGTTTTTGCTTTTAAGGTATTTGCTACGTAATTACCCAAAGCTGGGCCTTGCTGAGCATCTGTTGCCACGAGACGATAAGTCGTCTTGAAGCCTTGATTGGTGTAATCAGGATTGGTCGAGGATGGAGAAATCTGCGTGATTCCCGCGTCGCTGTATATCTTTGATGCTGGAATACTAGTGCCCGAGTTTAAGTGGCCTACAACACCAACTACTTTTGCATCTACTAATTTTTGTGCAACCTGAGTAGCGGTTTTTGGATCTTCCGCATCATCTTCAGGCACTAAGGTCAAGACTACCTTTTTGCCATCAATCGTTAAGCCTGCCTTATTAATTTCTTCGAGAGCTAAACGTGCGCCATTTTCATTATCTTTACCTAAATGGGCGATGGGTCCAGTTAATGGAGCTACGTGGCCAATCTTGACCTCAATACCATCAGCTGAAACGGCGGCAGCTTTATCGTCACCTTTGCCGCACGCCGTCAAAATTAACGCCGTTACCGATAAAGCAATGGCGCTTTTCATAAAATTCATTTTTGATACATTGGAATTCATCATCTACAGCTCCTCTGTTATGAATCAAACTTCAATCAACTAAATTTTTGGGTAAAGAAAAAGTTACATCTTCAACAACACCGGCTAGGGCACGAACACTACGCGGCCCAAATTCTTGAATACGCGCCACAATGGCTTGAGCAAGACTTTCGGGAGCAGATGCACCCGCCGTTAAGCCAACGCGCTTTTTGCCCGCAAACCATTCAGGCTTTAACTGCTCTGGCGCATCCACCATGTAGGATGGTACGCCCAATTTTTCCGACAGTTCACGCAAGCGATTAGAGTTCGAGCTTGTCGCACTACCCACCACAATAACAAGCTCAACTTGCGGCGCCATGAACTTGACTGCATCTTGACGATTCTGAGTGGCATAACAAATATCTTGTTTGCGAGGCTGAACAATACTGGGAAATTTTTTTGTGAGCGCTTCAACAATTTCTTTAGTCTCATCAACTGACAATGTTGTTTGCGTCACAAAAGCGATTTTTTCATCACTCGAAAAGGGGAGCTTATCCACATCACCGATATTTTCGATTAAGAAAACACCCTCTTTCACCTGGCCCATAGTGCCCTCTACTTCGGGATGGCCTGCGTGACCAATCATCAAAACGGTATAACCTTCTTTGCACATCTTGACGACCTCCAGATGCACCTTTGTCACCAGTGGGCAAGTTGCGTCATACACTTGCAAGCCACGCTGCTCAGCATCTTTGCGCACTTCTTGAGATACGCCATGAGCACTAAACACCACAATCCCGCCTCTGGGAACTTCGTGCAACTCGTCTACAAACACTGCACCCTTCTCGCGCAATTCATTCACAACATAGACATTGTGAACAATTTCGTGGCGCACATATATTGGCGCACCAAAACGCACCAGCGCCTCATTCACAATATTGATTGCACGATCCACCCCTGCGCAAAAACCGCGGGGTTGCGCCATCAAAATTTCTGCGTGATCAGATCCACTCATATTATTTTAGAGAATAGCGACTATCTGCGCTTCAAAAGTAACTTCATGGCCAGCCAATGGGTGGTTGAAATCAAACCACGCACCTTCATCATCAATCGATTGCAATACACCTGCATATTGGGCTCCACCAGGAGCATTAAATTCGATGACATCACCTGGATTAAATTCCATGTCATCATCGCGACCCTCTTTAAGGGCTTTCAACGAAACCCACTGCACCAAATCTTTTTTGCGCTCACCAAAACTCTCTTCTGGTGAAAGCAAAGCACTCTTTTTATCGCCAACACCCAGTCCCAACAACACCTTTTCAAAGCAAGGCGCAAATTGTCCAGAACCCATCAAAACCGTCGCAGGTCGATCAACAAACGTATTGATGTAATCCTCCCCGTTGGGCAAGGTCAGCCGATAGTTCAGGGTCAAATAGGAGTTGGGCAAAACAGTAAGCTTAGTCATAAGGTGATTGTATCTAGCCCTGCACCTGGCATGCACTCTTCAATACCCCAATGGCCTAAAAATGAACAACCCCGAGAAAAGCTCCGCCTATATGGCGCCAAATGCCTCACCGATGCAGAATTGCTTGCCATATTCTTGCGTGTTGGCGTCAAGGGCAAAAATGCCGTCACTTTAGCGAATGACCTTTTGCATCACTTTGGCAGCCTGCCCCGCCTACTTGCCAGTAGTCCTGCTGAATTTACCCGCATTCATGGCATTGGGCTTTCAAAATGGAGTCAAATTCAAGCCGCATACGAACTGATCAAACGCAGCTTAGAGGATGGCTTAGCCCAGCAGTCCATCTTCTCCTCCCCTGGGCGCGTCAAAGAGTTTTTACAAGCCAAAATTGGGGGTCTTCCTCATGAGGTTTTTCTTTGTTTGTATCTTGACTCTGGTCTGCACCTCCTAGAGTGCCAGGAGCTATTTCGGGGATCTATTACCCATACCGCCGTTTATCCCCGAGAAATTCTTAAAGAGGCCCTGTCCCGCAACGCCAGCGCCCTGATCGTTGCCCACAATCACCCAAGTGGCAACCCCTTACCCAGCAAAGCAGACCAAGATTTGACCCAAACCCTCATTAAAGCCTTGCAGCTCGTTGATATCCCCCTCCTTGACCACTGCATTGTGAGTAATGGCGGATTTTTCTCCTTCTCAGAATCAGGTCTTATGGATATTTAATAAAATTGATAGTAAGTGCTAACTTATTTATAAGATACCAGCACTTTATTGGCAATTTCACGAAATTTTGGCCTTGTAGGCCTGTCGCCAAAGCCACATAGGACTAGCCCAAAACAGGCTTTGACTGATACAATCTTTCTTTTTCGCAATTAATGGAGTTAGTCATGGCAAAAGTTTGCCAAGTCACTGGGAAAAAGCCGATGGTTGGCAACAACGTATCCCATGCAAACAATAAAACAAAGCGTCGCTTTTTGCCGAATTTGCAAAACCGCCGTTTCTGGGTTGAATCTGAAAACCGTTGGATTAGCTTGCGCTTAACCAATGCTGGTTTGCGCGTTATCGACAAAAATGGCATTGATGCTGTTTTGTCTGATCTCCGTGCACGTGGCGAAATTTAAGGAGCGCACAAATGGCTAAAGGCGGCAGAGAAAAAATTAAATTAGAGTCATCAGCTGGTACTGGTCACTTCTACACAACTTCAAAAAACAAGCGTACAAAGCCTGAGAAAATGGAGATCATGAAATTTGATCCCACTATTCGCAAGCACGTTGCTTACAAAGAAACCAAACTCAAGTAATTAGCCGATCATTAAAACTGATCCTTACTTGCAGTCAATAAAAAACCCGCTCACAGCGGGTTTTTTATTATCCATTCAAATTGCTTATGCATAACGACGCAATCTTAAGGAGAACTCTCTTAAGCTTGTTAAGCCACTATCTTCGGCGCGTTGGCACCATGCATGCAACTGAGACAGGAGTTGTTCACGCGTTGCTGAAGAACGACTCCAAATGGCCTGAAGATCACGACGCATCTCAATCATCTTACGAAGCTGAGCATTGCTAGCCATCAACTCTTCCAGCTTAGCTTTCTCCTCTTGGCTCAAGCGTGATTCATCCTTCACGAGCCAAGTACGAGCATCGCTTAAATGGCTTGCGAGCACTTGCATATGCTGCACTTCATTACTAAAGAAGTTACGCAGAGTCTTGCTGTAACGCGCCATGATTTCATAACGATTAGCAATGATAGCTTCCAGCGTATTTTGATCAGCAGGGCGCAAATCACTTAAGACGGGTTTTGGTGGTGTCTTTTTCACAGTAGCTAAACCAACTGCACTCATCATCTGTATGTACAACCAACCAATATCAAATTCATACCATTTGTTTGAGAGCTTCGCACTAGTAGCAAAGGTGTGATGGTTATTGTGCAACTCTTCGCCACCAATCAAAATACCCCAAGGGAAAATATTGGTTGAGGCATCTTCACAGTCAAAATTGCGATAGCCCCAATAGTGGCCAATGCCGTTAATAACACCAGCAGCAGTAATCGGAATCCACAACATTTGAACAGCCCAAACTGTTAAACCAATTGCGCCAAATAAAAACACATCAATGATGAGCATGATGCCAACGCCTTGCCAAGTAAACCTGGAATAGATATTGCGCTCAAGCCAATCATCTGGAGTGCCATGACCAAATTTGATCATGGTCTCTTGGTTTTTTGCTTCTTGCTTATACAGTTCAGCACCGCGGGACAAGACCGTAGTAATTCCCAAAATTTGTGGGCTATGAGGATCTTCAACTGTCTCGCACTTAGCGTGATGCTTACGATGAATGGAGGCCCACTCCTTGGTTACCATTCCGGTAGTAAGCCATAGCCAAAGGCGGAAAAAGTGAGAAACGATCGGATGCAGATCAAGAGCACGATGTGCCTGGCAACGGTGCAAGAAAATCGTTACAGCAGCAATTGTGATGTGCGTAGCAATCAGGGTGAACAGGGTAATTTGCCACCAAGACCAATCTAAATATCCATTGGCAAGCCAATTAAGGAATTGATCGAAAGCAGAGCTTGAGACTGTATTCAAAGTGTGTCCTTTAAGTATCAGCTCTCATTTTAATGCTTTTCAGCTGTTTTTTGACTTATCTTTCGCTAATTCTAGCTTTTGTGATTTTCTGGATTTTCAGATTTTGGGTTCTTTTTCTGAAAAACAGCTCCAAAAAACCCATCAGTGCCATGTATATGAGGCCACAACTGCCACCAAGGATGATCTGCCGAGCAGCCTAATGGTAACTTTTCCTTTGGAAACAATGGCTTAAGAACTTCCGCTGCTGGAACTACCTCAAACTCGGGGTGATTTTTCAGGAAATCTTCTGCAACCCCTTGATTTTCCCGAGGTAATAGGCTGCAAGTGGCATAAACCAAACGACCGCCTGGCTTTAAGAGGCGAGCCGCTGAATTCAGAATGCTGATTTGCTTTTGATTGAGCTCCGCAACGCCCTCGGGGGTTTGGCGCCATTTGAGGTCAGGATTGCGGCGTAAGGTCCCCATACCGCTACAAGGGGCATCAACGAGGACGCGATCAATCTTGCCGGCTAGGCGCTTGATCTTGGCATCATTCTCAGAATCAATCCACACGGGGTGGACATTAGAAAGACCGCTGCGAGCTTGTCGAGGTTTCAGGTTAGCCAAGCGACGCTCGGAGGTATCAAAGGCATATAAGCGACCTGTTGATCGCATTAATGCGCCAATTGCTAAAGTCTTTCCGCCAGCGCCTGCACAAAAATCAACAATCATCTCACCGCGTTTTGGGGCCAACAAGTACGCCAGGAGTTGACTGCCTTCATCCTGCACTTCAAACATGCCCGCTTTAAAACCAGCTGTATTTTGCAAGGCAGGTTTACCCATAATGCGAACACCATCTGGCGCAAAAGGAGTTGGGCTTGCTTGATAGCGCCCACCTAATGCATTCATCTGTGCAAGCAACTCTTCGCGATTAGTCTTTATCGTATTCGCACGTAAATCCAAAGAAGCGGGTTGCATTAATGATTTAGCCAACTCTTCGCGTGCTTGCTCACCTGGATATTTTCCGAACGCATCCCACAACCACTCTGGCAAATTATTGCGCACCAGAGGATTAAGAGCGCTTGCATCTACTGTTGAAATTCGTTGTAACCACTCATACTCACCAGGCTTTAGAACGTGTGCCAAGTCTGCAATTGCACTCTCGGCACGATTGCCAGTGCCAAGTCCACCCTCAGATAAGGCGGACAGCAAACCCAATAGGGCTAAGCGTCTAGCCTGCGAACCTTCGCCGCTTGAGGCAAATTGGGAGAACTCATTTTTACGACGCAAAATAGCAAACGCGCTCTCTGCAATCAATGCGCGATCACGATTGCCAAGCTTTGGTTCAGAACGAAAGTAGCGACTAACAATTCGATCGGCTGGTTGATCAAATTGCAGCAACTCCGGAAGCAAGCGCTCCAAATGAATCGCATGCTGAGGCAAAGCTTTTGCATGTGAAAAGTTTTTTTGCCCCTCTGGCGCAATCAGATTACCGCTTGCATTGCGTCGCTCAGAGCGACGTAATGGATCTTTTGATTTGGCGGCGTAACTTTTTTGCGAGCCTAAGCGCTTATTCAATTTTGGTTTGGAACGTTCTGCGCTCATAATTTAAAAGATTGCGATTCTGGGGGTTGTAACTTCACTTGATTACCTTCAATGCGCAATCGTCCGTCGAGGAACCATTTTACGGCTCGTGGATAAATCTGATGTTCTGCCTTTAAAACTCGAGCGGCGAGTGTGTCGGCATCATCACCCTCGAGCACCGGCACTGAAGCCTGACAAATGATTGGCCCCTCATCCACGCCCTCAGTTACAAAATGCACAGTGGCCCCATGTTCTTTTACCCCGGCTTCAAGCGCCCTCTCGTGAGTGTGTAAACCAGGGAAAGCTGGCAAAAGAGCGGGGTGAATATTTATCAGACGCCCCTCAAAATGGCGAATAAAGCTAGGGGTCAAAATCCGCATAAAACCTGCCAAGACCACTAAATCAGCCCCCAACTCGTCAATCTTCTGAATGAGAGCAGCATCGAAGGAGTCCCGAGTTGCATGCTCCTTGTGCTCAATTGCAAATGCCGGAATACCCTGCGAGCGAGCAAAATCAAGGCCCTTAGCCGCAGAGTGATTCGCTATGACCCCCGCAAATTTGACTGGCCATTGCTCTTTTTGGGCGGTTTTAACGATCGCCTCGAAATTGGATCCGCGGCCTGAGATTAAGGTAACGATAGAAAGCATGCCCACAATATAATTGATGGCTACCCTGAAGGCGATTTTGTGAACGTATTCCGTGGCTCGACCCCGTTTTCCGCAGGACCTGCTTGTGCCCTAACCATCGGTAATTTCGATGGCGTGCACAGGGGTCATCGCGCCCTGCTCAAAGAGTTGGTTGCCGGCGCCCGCGAAAGGGGCCTAGTTAGCTGCGTGCTGACCTTTGAGCCCCACCCAAAAGAATTTTTCTCACCCGAGCAGGCCCCACCCCGAATTCTGAATCTGCGCGACAAATTGGCTGCACTTGCAAAGCTTGGAATAGACCGAGTAGTTGTAGAGCACTTCAACTCCGCATTTGCTCGCTTATCTCCCGAAGAATTTGTATCAGAAATTATTGTTAAAAGACTCAATACCAAATGGATCTTGATTGGCGATGACTTTTGCTACGGAGCCAAACGTGCTGGAAATTTTGCAAGCCTCAAAGCAGCGGGCGAAAAATATGGCTTTGAGGTCTCCAGTATCCAAACCATCTTGGAAGATGGTGAACGTATTTCTAGTTCAGCATTGCGCACCGCACTTGCGAATGGCGATATGAAGGAAGCAGAAAAATTATTAGGTCGTCCTTATGGAATTTCTGGTCATGTCATTCATGGGCAACAACTTGGTCGTCAATTGGGATTCCCCACTTTAAATTTAGCTGTAGCAAATCACCTGCACCATCGCAAGCCAGCCACCACTGGCATATTCACTGCACAGGTTCTAGGGCTTGGTGATAAACCGCTACCAGGTGTAGCCAGCTTAGGTGTACGGCCTACCGTAGAAGATAAAGGTCGCGTATTACTTGAGACGCATATCTTTGATTACCAGCAAGATGTTTACGGAAAAATTATTACCGTTGAACTCTTAGAAAAAATTCGTGACGAGGAGAAGTATGACGACCTCGACACACTCACACATGCGATTGCACAAGATGCAAAGCAAGCCAGAAATTATTTCCAGAAAAAATCTTATGTCTGAAAAAGAAAATAACTATCCAGTCAATTTGCTCGATACCGCATTTCCTATGCGAGGCGATCTAGCCAAACGCGAACCACAATGGGTTGCGCAATGGCAAAAAAATAAGCTCTACGAAAAGATTCGTGCGGCGCACGCAGGTCAACCGAAATTCATCTTGCATGATGGCCCTCCTTATGCGAATGGCGATATTCATATTGGTCATGCGGTGAATAAGATTCTGAAAGACATGATTGTGAAATCCCGCTGGTTAATGGGATTTGATTCTGCTTATGTGCCTGGTTGGGATTGTCATGGTATGCCAATCGAGATTCAAATTGAAAAGCAGTTTGGCAAGAATCTACCTACTGCAGAGGTTCAGGCCAAAGCCCGCGCTTATGCTCAAGTGCAAGTGGATAAGCAAAAGAAGGATTTCGAACGCTTAGGGGTATTGGGTGATTGGAATAACCCCTATCTCACCATGAACTACCGCAACGAAGCCGATGAAATTCGTGCGCTTGGCAAGATCTGGGAAAAAGGTTACGTGTTCCGTGGATTAAAACCAGTGAACTGGTGCTTTGATTGCGGCTCTGCACTTGCCGAAGCTGAGGTGGAATACCAAGATAAAACGGATCCAACAGTTGATGTAGGTTTCGCATTTGATGATGCGCAGCGTCCGCAACTTGCCAAAGCATTTGGCTTATCCGAACTACCCAATAAGCCCGGTCAGATTGTGATCTGGACAACAACACCATGGACTATTCCCGCAAACCAGGCCATGAACGTGCACCCCGAGTTAACTTATGCACTGGTTGATGTAGGTGACAAGTTATTAATTCTTGCAAAAGATCGTGTTGAAACCTGCTTGCAAGAATATGGTCTCGAAGGCAAAGTAATTGCTACTTGCCTTGGTGAGAAGCTCGCAAACATTTCTTTCTGGCATCCCCTTGCTTCTTTGCACGAAGGCTATAAACGCCTTTCTCCAATTTATGTGGCCGACTATGTCACGCTTGATACCGGCACAGGTATTGTTCACTCCGCGCCCGCATATGGCGAAGAGGACTTTAAGTCTTGCAAAGCTAATGGGCTAGTGGATAAAGACATTTTGAACCCTGTCATGGGAAATGGCGTATATGCATCTTGGCTACCACTTTTTGCAAATGAATATATCTGGAAAGCAAATCCAAAAATCGTAGAGGCAATGCGTGAAGCGGGTAGCTTATTGCGTGATAAGACTTATACCCACTCGTATATGCATTGCTGGCGTCATAAGTCACCGATCATTTATCGTGCAACCTCACAGTGGTTTGCCAGCATGGATAAAAAGCCATCCGATGGTAAATCTAGTTTGCGTGAAACCGCTTTAGCCGGTATCGACAACACAGACTTCTTCCCAGCTTGGGGCAAACAACGCTTGCACAGCATGATCGCCAATCGCCCAGATTGGACGCTCTCACGTCAGCGTCAATGGGGTGTACCCATGGCTTTCTTTGTTCATAAAGAAACTGGGGATCCACATCCACGCACTGTCGAGTTACTCGAAGAGATTGCAAAGCGAGTAGAAAAAGGTGGTATCGAAGCTTGGCAAAAACTTGAGGTTTCTGAACTACTCGGTGATGAGGCTACCCAATATGAGAAGAATCGCGACACATTAGATGTGTGGTTTGATTCAGGCACAACACACTGGCATGTGATTCGTGGATCACATCGCGATGAACTACTCACATCAGAAGCAGAAACCCCTGCTGGGCGCCTTGCTGATCTCTATCTTGAAGGCTCTGACCAGCATCGTGGTTGGTTCCACTCATCATTACTCACTGGCGCGATGCTCGATGGCAAACCGCCATACAAGGCGCTCTTAACCCACGGTTTCACAGTGGATGGTCAGGGTCGCAAAATGAGTAAATCCGTGGGCAACGTCATTGCGCCACAGCAAGTGGCAGACAAACTCGGCGCAGAAATTATTCGTTTATGGGTTGCTTCCACAGATTACTCGGGTGAAATGACAATCTCCGATGAAATTCTGAAACGCGTTACTGAAAGCTATCGCCGTATTCGCAATACTTTGCGCTTCTTACTTGCCAATCTCTCTGATTTTGATCCCGCTAAGCACGCGATGCCTACTGATCAATGGCTAGAAATTGATCGCTATGCTGTCGCACTAGCTAACCAATTACAGGGTGATATTGAGGCACATTACAAAGCTTATGAATTCCATCCTGCAGTCGCGCGCATGCTCACCTTTTGCTCGGAAGATTTGGGTGGTTTTTATTTAGATATTCTGAAAGATCGCCTCTACACTAGTGCACCTGATTCAGCAGACCGTAGAGCCGCGCAAAATGCGCTGTTCCACATCACTCGCAATCTCTTAAAGTGGCTCTCTCCGTTTCTTTCGTTCACTGCAGAAGAAGCCTGGCAAGATCTCCCCAAAGATCCTAGCAAGAAACTATCTGAATCCATCTTCATGGAAGAATTTACCGCTTTTCCTGATATAGCCAACTCAGAAGAGTTGCTTGGTAAATGGAGTCGTATTCGTGAGATTCGCTCAGAAGTGACTAAAGCGATTGAGGTTGAGCGTGAAGCAGGCAATGTAGGCTCCTCGCTTCAGGCCGAACTCACGATTAAGCTTGGTGACGTTGACTTTGCCATCTTGCATTCACTAGAAAATGACTTGCGTTTTGTCACCATCACTTCAAGCGCTAACATTCAACTCAGTAATAATGGCCTAGAAGTGCTAGTTCGAGGCAGTCAATATAAAAAATGTGCTCGGTGCTGGCATCACACAAACGATGTTGGGGACAACCCAGATCACCCTGACCTCTGCGGCCGCTGCATAAGCAATCTTTTTGGTAGCGGTGATCATCGCCTTTTCGCTTGAAGCAATTGATCAATGAACCATAAAAAGATTTCATTTTTAACTTGCTTGGTCATTGCCACCATCACGCTGCTTTTAGACCAAGCAAGTAAATGGCTTGCCTTAAGTCAATTACAGCAAGGAATCCCAGTACCAGTTATGCCTTTTTTTAATTGGCTACTACTTTTTAACCCTGGCGCTGCGTTTTCATTTTTAGCGCAAAGCTCTGGTTGGCAACGTTGGTTTTTTACTGCTCTTGGCTTGCTTGCCTGTATTTATATCGTCTATATGTTGCGCAAACATCAAGAAGAGCGAGCGCTTTGCATCGCACTAAGCCTCATTCTAGGAGGAGCTGCCGGCAATATTCTAGATCGCCTGATGTATGGCGCTGTTGTTGACTTTATTGATCTGTACTATGCCAACTGGCATTGGCCAGCCTTTAATCTAGCCGATAGCGCAATTTGTATCGGCGCTGCCTTGATGATTGCTAGCGAAGTGCGCAAGTCATTTGGCAAATCTCCTCAATCCCAGTAAGCTGGCGCCATGCAATCCCTTTTAAACAAAAAAATCGTTCTCGGCATCTCTGGTGGTATTGCTGCCTACAAGACACCCGAACTTGCTCGCTTACTGATGCAAGAAGGCGCATCTGTGCAAGTCATCATGACGGATGCCGCCCAGCAGTTTGTAACACCAGTGACGATGCAAGCCCTAACCGGCAACCCGGTTTACACCAGCCAGTGGGATAACAGCATCAGCAATAACATGGCGCATATTGAGCTGTCTCGCGCAGCCGATGCTATTGTGATTGTCCCAGGTAGTGCCGATCTGATGGCAAAGCTATCTCTGGGATTGGCAGATGATTTATTAAGCACTCTTTGCCTCGCTAGAGACTGCCCCCTCCTGATAGCCCCTGCCATGAATAAGCAAATGTGGGAGCACGCAGCTACCCAAAGAAGCGTGGAGCGATTAAGCAAAGACGGCGTAACACTACTTGGCCCAGCAAGCGGATTTCAGGCTTGTGGTGAAGTGGGTATGGGTCGCATGCTAGAGCCTTCAGAGATAGCTGAGCAGGTTATTGCATTCTTCCAGAAAAAAACTTTGCTGGGCAAAAAAGTATTGATTACCGCTGGACCAACATTCGAGGCAATTGATCCAGTTCGCGGCATCACCAATCACAGCTCTGGAAAAATGGGTTTTGCAATTGCTAGGGCTGCATTAGAGGCTGGCGCCCAAGTACATTTAATTGCGGGTCCTTGCCATTTGCCAACACCACTTGAAGTAACTGGTTTGATTACTCGCACTAATGTCGTTAGCGCAAAAGAAATGCACGCTGCCACACTTGCTGCTAGCGATTGCGACATCTTTTTTGCAGTAGCTGCCGTTGCTGACTGGGGCATTGCCAAACCCGCCAAAGAAAAAATCAAACGTAATGGCAAAGAAGTGCCCAACATTGAATTTGTAGCTAACCCCGATATTCTGTTGGATGTTGCCAAAACGGCAAAAACCAAGGGCGGTAAACCTCATCCTTATTGCGTCGGCTTTGCCGCTGAATCCACGAATCTTGAGAAGCATGCTGATGAGAAACGTAAGCGCAAAGGCATTCCGATGATCGTAGGCAATATTGGCCCCGATACATTTGGCAGCGATTTAAATCAATTGCTTGTCATAGATGCTGGTGGCAGTAAAAAAATTGCCAAAGCAGAAAAGCTGCAGCTTGCACGTCAACTCATTGGGCTAGTGGCCAAGAAAATTTAATTTAGGAAACCTCATGCAATCTTTACAAGTCAAAATTCTTGATGAACGTATGCGCGATCAATTGCCAACTTATGGCACTCCCGGTAGCGCTGGATTAGATTTACGCGCCTGTATTGATGAAACGATTGAAATTACCCCAGGTCAAACAGTATTAATTCCAACGGGGCTAGCAATTTATGTTGAGGATCCACGTTATGCAGCATTTATTCTCCCACGCTCAGGCCTTGGTCATAAGCATGGGATTGTGCTGGGTAATTTAGTTGGTCTAATCGACTCCGACTATCAAGGTCAGCTTATGGTGAGCACGTGGAATCGTGGCTCCACCCCATTCAAGCTCGAACCCATGGAGCGACTTGCCCAACTTGTGGTTATGCCAGTGCAACAGGTTGAACTCAAAGTCGTTGAAGAATTTACTGAAAGCAGTCGGGGCGCAGGGGGCTTTGGAAGTACTGGCCGCGGTTAATTGATTCAATAGTCAATTAGGCAATAAAAAAGCCACTCAGTTCATAACTGAGTGGCTTTTATTTTTTAAAGCTTAAATCTTATTTACGCACATGAGCATGACGTGCTGCGTCCTGTGACATACCTGCGCCCTTACCCTCACGAGACTCTTTTTCAGCAGAGATCTCTTTGCGACGCTCTTTGCAAGATCCAGCAATCTCTTGTAAAGCTTTACGAGCACGGGCAGCAGACGCTTTAATGCCTTTTTCCTGAAACTTTTCATTCTCAGCCTTATACGTTTCAAACGCTTCAAGCAATTTATCGTGATGAGACATATTTTCCTTTTTATCAAGAACGACGATTAATTAAATTTCTTCCGCGGGTGCAATATCAACCTTGGCGGTTTTGCCTGGTAATTTTGGCACATCAAAACTAAGGGTCACTTTACCATCGGCATCAATATCCACATCTACATGCCCGCCCTGTGCTAACTTTCCAAACAGCAACTCGTCAGCCAAGGCTTTGCGAACAGTATCCTGAATAATGCGTTGCATTGGACGTGCGCCCATCAATGGATCAAAACCATGCTTAGCTAAGTGTGCTCGCAAAGCAGGGCTAAATGTAGCATCCACTTTCTTCTCATGAAGTTGCTCTTCTAATTGCATCAAGAACTTGTCAACCACACGCATGATGATGGTTTCGTCGAGCGCCTTGAATGACACAATGGCATCCAAGCGATTGCGGAACTCAGGCGTGAAGAACTTCTTAATATCCGCCATCTCATCACCAGATTCGCGAGCGTTGGTAAAGCCAATGGTTGACTTCTGCATTGCTTCAGCACCTGCATTGGTGGTCATAATGATGATCACGTTGCGGAAGTCTGTCTTGCGGCCGTTGTTATCGGTTAAGGTTCCGTGATCCATTACCTGCAGCAGAATATTAAAGATATCTGGGTGCGCTTTTTCAATCTCATCCAAGAGCAATACGCAATGAGGCTTTTTACTGACCGCCTCGGTCAATAAGCCACCCTGATCAAAACCAACGTATCCAGGAGGCGCGCCGATCAGACGGCTTACTGCGTGACGCTCCATGTACTCCGACATATCAAAACGCAAAAGTTCAATACCCAAGATAAAGGCTAATTGCTTAGCGACTTCAGTCTTACCAACACCAGTTGGCCCGGAGAATAAGAAAGAGCCAATCGGACGATCGATCTTACCGAGACCAGCACGCGTCATCTTAATAGCACTTGCCAAAGCCTCAATCGCTGGATCTTGACCAAATACCACGCTCTTAATATCGCGATCAAGGGTCTGCAACTTACTACGATCATCAACCGTAACGGATTGCGGCGGAATGCGTGCAATCTTGGCAACAATCTCCTCAATCTCGGGACGGCCAATCGTCTTCT